>CAZHMG010000001.1:0-92922 GCA_964533575.1 uncultured Thermoleophilia bacterium
TCTGGTGGAGGACCTTCAGGTTCAGCTGATGCGGCCACCAGTCGCGGTTCGAGGTGGCTCGACGGACCGGTATGTGCTGCTGAGGGCCGGCCGCGACCTGACCCGTGCTCTCGTCACTCACGATGTCTCCTCTCTCGTTCTGTGAACTGATTCTGTGAACTGATCTCTGTGCGACTCGTGGTCAGGGCGAATACTCACGTCGGGCGGATCGGCGCTCTCATGGATCGGCTGCTCCTGCCGCTCGCAGTCAGCGCACACCCCGCGCAGCTGGACCTCGACGGACTCGACCCTCCCGAGTCCCGTGGCATTCTCCGGAACCCGGATGGCGTCCAGGCCCGGGTCGACGATGTCGCGCGCGTTGCCGCATCGCGTACACACGAAGTGATGATGATGCGTCAGGTTGGCGTCGTACCTCGCCGGCCCCGGCGTGAGCATGGTGCGGGCCACATACCCGAGCTCGACCAGCGTGCCGACGGTGCGGTAGACGGTATCGAGCGAGATCGTGGGGACCCGGGTACGCACCCTCTGGAAGATGCGCTCGACATCCGGGTGCTCGTCGGTGGCCGCGATCTCCCGCACGACCTCGAGCCGCTGATGGGTCAGCCTCATCCCGCGTCCGCGGAGACCGTCCTTCATCAACTGGACGCGGCGTTCGATTTCGTCGTGCGCGACAGGCATGCTGTGTCCTTATTGCGGTACCGTTCTTATATAGGACCAGATCCTGCCGAGCAAGGCGCGCCGCCGTTGCGATGCCAGGCCGGACTAAAGCAGCCGCGAGAAGAGCCGCACGACGGAGTTGCGCAACCGGTTCGCGGCGCTCATCCCCTGCACATAGGCGGCGGTGACGAGCGTGCAGTCGCCGAGGTCGCGCTCGAACTGCTCGGCGTACCGAATGGTGGTGGCCTCATCGTAGACGACTGCCGCCACCTCGTCGTGCAGGATGATGCTGCGGATGTCCCAGTTACAGGTACTGATGATGCAGGCCTGGTTGTCCACGATCACGGTCTTTGCGTGCATGAAGCCCGCCATGTACATGTACACGTGCACGCCCGCATCGACGAGCTGCCCGAAGTAGGCCTGCGCGGCGTAGAAGGGGATCCGCTTGTCGGGCACGCCCGTCATCATGAAGCGCACGTCGACCCCGGCGCGAGCGGCCACGCACATGGCCGTGATGAGCGGCTCGTCGGGCACAAAGTACGGTGACTGTACCCACACCCGTTCCCGCGCCGCGACGAGCGCGATGATGAACGCGTCGCGGATCGCCTTGTTTCGGGTCGCGACGCTCGAGTGCAACATCTGAACTGGGATGCCCTCCCCCGGCGCGTGGGGACGCGGCTCCGCGATGTAGCCCGTGGCCAGGTCCTCCGTGTGGTCGTTCAGGAGCCAGCGTGTCGCGAACAGGCAGACGAACGGGGCGACGATTGGGCCGTTCATGCGCAGGTGCGTATCCCGCCACACCTCGAACCGCTTGCCACCGTCGATGTACTCCTGGCCGAGGTTCATGCCTCCGGTGTAGACGACCTTGCCGTCGATCAGGGCGATCTTCATGTGGTTGCGGTAGTTGATCCGGGTGAGGCTCCGGTAGCAGGGGACGACATCGGCGCCGGCAGCCGCCAGCGCGCGCAGTTCCGCTTTGGAGTAGAGGAGGCAGGTGAGCCAGTCGTACATGATGCGCACCTGCACGCCCGCCTTGAGACGATCGAGAAGAACCTCTGTCACCCTGGCGGTAAGCTCATCCTTCTTCCAGATGAGGTACATCAGGTGGACGTAGGTCTGCGCGCCCGCCATGTCCTCGAGCAGCGCCGGGAACTTCTGGGCGCCGGCGGTGTAGACCTCGAGCGTGTCGGCGGGCAGCGGCGGCAGGTACGTCCCGCTCTCGCCTGCCGCCTCGATCTTGCCGGCCGCCGTGCCGGCGAGCTTGGCCACGGCCGCCTCGGTGAACGCCGCGTTGGCCTCGAACACCGGCTTCAGGGATCTCTCGACCAGGTCCTCGAGCGAATGGCGCAGACGTCGCCGGCTCCGCGTGTCCCGCCGGAAGTTGCGGCCGATGAAAAAGTAGAGGACGAGGCCGAGGACGGGCAGCAGCATGATGACGAACAGCCAGGCGAGCACCGTGCTTGGATCGCGGTCGTCCGAGACCAGGGCGAGGACGACGCCCGCAAGCGCGACGGCGATGAAGGCGTAGACGAGGCCGGAGAGGATCGTGCCCGGCTCGACGCCGAGATGGAGCCATGGCGGGAACGCCAGTGCCAACGCTGCGGTGCCCATAAGCGCCTCCCGGCCCCTGACGGCCGCCGCATGATGCCTTCACTCACGAGCGCTGGGGCTGGAGTGCGCCCAGCGACGCGTTGGCGCACGGGCCGCCGCGGTCGACGGCCATCATAGCAGGCGCGAGAACCGGGCGGCATGCAGTGGGGACGGTCGGCAGAGTCTCGGCCGGCTTCACTTTACTTAGTCTGGTATTGATTTTCTTAAGTACCTGAGCGATACTCGGTAGTGTAATTCCGATGATTGGAGCACGTCATGACACACGACTGGCACCAGCTCACGGACCTCACCGGCGATCGCCGCTTCCTCGTGACCGACGTGCGCCTGGACTCCGGCATCTCGATCCATGGCGAGTTCGACCTGCCGCCGCTGGCCCGTCTGCGATACGAGGACCAAGTCTTCGTAAGCGCGTTCGTCCGCAGCCACGGCTCCATCAAGGACATGGAGAAGGCGTTCGGCATCAGCTATCCCACCGTCAAGAACCGCCTCAACCGGATCGCCGAGCAGTTACCTCTGGTCCAGGTTGAGTCCTCTTACGCTGCCGACGACCCGCTCGATCTCCTGGAGCGCGGCGAGATCACGGTCGACGAGGCGGCCACGAGGCTTCGCCGATGAGCGTCCCGATCATGCTCTTCGTGCTCTCGCGGCGCTTCCGACACCGCACCAGCCTGCTTGTCCACGCGCTTGCCGCGCCCGCCGTGGCGCGCGGGACATCGGTCAGCTTCAGCACCTCGACCTCGGCCGTCGGCGTGACGGTCAACTGAGAAGGAGTGACGACGATGAGTGACGACCGCGCCCGCATCCTCAACATGCTCGCCGGCGGCAAGATCACGGCCGAGGAGGCCGAGCGCCTGCTCGACGCGCTCGACGCCCGCAGGGGCGCCGGCAGCGCGTCCGGCGGCGCGGCGATCAAGGGCGACCCCGAGCCCTTGATCGCCGCCCTGCCGAAGTACCTCTACGTGAAGGTCGCTTCGCCGAACGGCGACGACGTCAACATCAAGATCCCCATCGCGCTCATCCGCTCGGGACTCAAGCTCACCTCGCTCATCCCGGCGCAGGCGATGGACCAGGTCAACGCATCCATGGCCCAGCACGGCATGTCCATCGACTTCTCGAACCTCAAACCCCAGGACATTGACGACCTCGTCAACACACTGCGCGAGACGGAGATCAACATCGACGGCAAGAACGGCGAGAAGGTGCGCATCTACGCGGCGTGAGCGGCGGCCACGTAAGCCGGCACTCGCTGCGCCCAGGCGGAGCTGGCGCGTTGCGCCACGGCTGGCCCGCGGAGGAGAATAGCCGGCACCGTATCCACTCCGCCGAAGGCAGCGCACGCATGTCGACAGTCCCGGACGAACTGGCAGCGGCTCGACAGCGAATCGCCGCCGCCTACGATCCCGCGCTCCTCGAGGACGCCGGCCGCCGGCTCGCCGAACTGCTGGCCGGCAACCTCGCGCGTGCAGCGGGATCCGAGGGACCGGTGCTGCCCTGGGCCGAGCCGTCGGAGGCAGTCTGCGAGGCGCGAGGGTTCTTGCGCGGCGAGGGAGACTCCGGCAGGGCATCCGCCGGCGCTGTCCCCGATGGCACAACCGGCCCCGCCCCATCCCCCGTCTCCGATCGCTTCGCCGCGCTCGTCGACACCATGCTCGAGCGCGGGCTCAACCTCCACGACCCGCGCTACATCGGCCATCAGGTGCCCGCGCCGGTGCCGATAGCCGGCCTGTTCGACGCCGTCGGCTCGGTCACCAACCAGGTCATGGCCATCTACGAGATGGGTCCGTGGGCGACGGCCGTGGAACTGGCCATGGTCCGCGAACTTGGGGAAGCCGTCGGCTGGGCGCCTGACAGCTTCGCAGGCACCATCACGCACGGCGGGTCCCTCGCCAACCTGACCGGACTGCTGACGGCCCGCAACGTGGCCTTGGGTGAGTCGTGGGACCACGGGCTGGCCGGCGACGCACGCCAGCCCGTCCTCCTCGCCCACGCCGACGCTCACTACAGTGTCGCCCGCGCCGCCGGCATCCTTGGCTTGGGCAGCCGGCAGACGGTGTGCGTCGGGCTCGACGAGCGCGGGCGCATGGATCCCGGGCAGCTCGACGAGCAGCTCACGCGTCTCCGCGCCGAGCACAGGCCAATCGTGGCCGTCGTCGCGTGCGCCTGCGCGACGCCCATCGGGGCCTTCGATCCGCTCGAGGAGATCGCCGCCGTCTGCCGGCGGCACGGCGTCTGGCTGCACGTCGACGCCGCCCACGGCGGCTCGGCCCTGCTGAGCGAGCGGCACCGGCATCTCCTCGCCGGCCTGGATCAGGCGGACAGCATCGTCTGGGACGCCCACAAGATGCTCTTCGTGCCCAGCCTCTGCGCCTTCATCCTCTACCGCGACAAGCGCCGGATCTTCGACGCCTTCCAACAGGACGCGCCCTACCTCTTCGACCCGGCCGCCCCCGGCTTGGCCGACTACGACAGCGGTGTGCGGTCCGTGGAGTGCACCAAGCGGGCGGCCGCCTTCGGCCTCTGGGGCGTCTGGTCGCTGTTCGGGCGGCAGCTCTTCGCCGACATGGTCGACGTGACCTTCGCCCTCGCCCGCACCTTCCACGAGAAGCTCTCGGCCGCCGACGACTTCGTCCCGCTGCACGAGCCGCAGTGCAACATCGTCGCCTTCCGCCACGTCCCGGCCGAGCTGCGGGACGCCCCGCCGACGCGTATCGGCGACTTCCAGCTCGAACTGCGCCGCCGGGTGATCGAATCGGGCGAGTTCTACATCGTCCCCGCGAAGCACGACGGCAACGGCGCCCTGCGCGTCGCGATCATGAACCCGCTGACCACCCCGGACCACCTGGGTCAGCTGATGGACGCCCTGAGGCAGCAGGGGCGAGAGTTGACCTCGGTGTATCAGGGATCGCGGCAAGACCTCTGAGACGTCCCGGGGGCCTCCGCTCACCGATGTCCGAGACACTGGCATTAACGGCCATAGCGCGGCCCCTGATCAGGAAGAATCAACGTGTAGACGCCGCCGCATCCGTGACGGGTTCCCATTGCCGCACGAATGGGCAGAAGCGTTCACAGCGACGTCCGATCGACGTTGACCCACGAGGCGCGGCCGTTTCCCGGCCGCATTGTCTCCCATGGCGCACGGAGCGCGGCCGATGACTGAGGGCAGCTCGACGAAAGGCGGCGACGCTTCCCGGGTCGCGCTCGTGTTCCCCTACTTTCGCACACGAGCGGCCACGGAGCTGCTGCTGCCACCGCTCGGCCTCGCTACCCTGGCCGCGCAGCTTCGCAGGCTCGGCGTCGAGGCGCGCGTGTTCGACGGCACCTTCTCCAGCCCGGATCGCCTCGTCCGCGAGCTGGTCGCTTACGTGCCGGCCATCGTGGGCATCTCGGCGATGGTCAGCCTGACCGGCAACGCGCTGCGCGTCGCCGAGTGCGTGCGGACGAGCATGCCGCAGGCGCTGCTCGTCGCCGGGGGTCCCCTGCCGACGGTCTTCCCGCGCAGGTTCGCACCGCACGTCGACGGCGTCTTCCGCGGCGAGGCCGACCTGAGCTTCCCGCGGTTCTGCCGGGATTACCTCCGGTTCGGCGGCCGGCAGGCCGGCAGCCCGTATGCCGGCGACCGCCGCCACGACCTGTCCCGCCTGCCCCTGGCGCACTACGACGGCCTGTTCGTCGAGCAAGGGGATCTTCACGTGGATAACGCGCCAGTGCACCACGGCGCGCGCGAACTGGCGTCCTTCCCGCTCCCCGACCGCAGCGACTTCGACCATGCCACCTACCAGCGCGAATGGATGCAGAAGATGGGAACGAGGACGACGTCCCTGATCATCACCCTCGGCTGCCCCTACGCCTGCGACTTCTGCTCCAAGCCCGTCTTCGGCAACAAGGTGCGCAGGCGCCCGCTCGCCGCTGTCTTCGCCGAGGTCGACCAGCTCCGGGAGCTCGGCTACGACAGCCTGTGGGTCGCCGACGATACTCTCACTCTCAACCAGAGGTTTCTGGCTGACTTCTGCCGCGGCATGACGGGCCGCGGGATGAGCTGGAGCTGCCTCTCGCGACCCGACGCGATTGACCCCGCGATGGGGCACATGATGAAGGCCGCCGGCTGCGCACAGGTCTACCTGGGGCTCGAATCCGGCAGCCCGCGCACGCTCGACTTGATGAACAAGCGGGCCACGGTCACCGACGGAAAGCATGCCGTCGAGATGTACCGGGCGGCCGGCATCCGCGTGGCGGCCTTCTTCCTCGTCGGCTACCCCGGCGAGGATCAGGCCGCCATCGAATCGACCTTCGCTCTGGCCCTGAGCTTGCCGCTCGACGAGATCTCCTTCAACGTGCCGGTCCCGCTGCCCGGCGCTCCCCTGTTCGAGCGGCTCGGCCGCCCAGACGCTGGGCGGGACTGGACCCGCGAGAACGACGTCACGTTCCTCTTCCCCGCCGAGATCGACGAGTCGTGGCTGCGGCGGCGCATCGACGAGACGATGACGGTCTTCGCCGAACGGCGCGAGGCGCGAGCGGCGGCTCCAGCGGCGGCTCAGGCGACGCCTCAAGCGGACGCGCCGGCGACGGCCCGCGCGATCCGAGTGCGTCCCGCGGCCGGTGCTACGGCAGCGCGCGGAACAGCCGATCCGTGACGCGGGCGAAGTCGCGTTGGACGGCCGGCCAGCGGCGTCCGAGTCGCCGGCCGAGCTTGAACTCCGCTTGGCCCTTGAGCAGCGCGGCGTGCATCTTGAGCGGCGAGAAGTCGCCGCGATAGGTGACCGTGTGCGTCAGGAGGGCGCGTCCGGGACGCCAGGGACGTGTCGCGCGACCGCCCATCCGCCGGCACAGGTCGGTGCCGGGCAGCGGGTACGGCAACGTCAGGCCGAGGTAATCGAGGGGCAACGAGGCGGCGAAATGCAGCGTCTCGAGAACGGTGTCGTCGTCCTCGCCCGGGTAGCAGACGATGAAGAACGCTCCCGCCTCGAGGCCGGCGCCGTGGGCGACCTCGACGGCCTCCCTCGCCTGCGCCGTGGTGATCCTCTTGCGCATGAGCTCCAGGATCCGGTCGCTGCCCGACTCGAGGCCGAAGAAGATCCGCCGGCAGCCCGCGCGCTTAATCGCGCGGGCGAGGGGCGCGTCCATCGCGTCGACGCGCCCGAGGCATTCCCACGTGCAGCGCAGGCCGCGCCGTTCGATCTCCGCGCAGATGCCGAGCACGCGCTCGCGACTCAGCGTGAACACATCGTCCGCGAACGAGATGCGTTCGTACCCCAAGGCGAGCGCCTGTTCCATCTCGTCGACGACGTTCCCGGGGGAGCGCTCGCGGTACGAAGCGCCGAAAACGACGTTGCTGCAGAACTCGCAGCGGTATGGGCAGCCGCGCGTGCTCATGACCGTCGTGACCGCGAAGCCGTAGTGCGCGCGGGCGAAGCGGATGTAGCGCCCGTTCGGCAGGAGGTCGCGCGCCGGGAAGGGCAGCGCGTCGAGGTCGGGTGCGAAGGGTCGCGGCGGAGCCGCGACAGTCGCGCCGCCGACGCGGGCCACGACCCCCGGCACGGCGGCGAGGTCGGAGCCGGCCGCGTGCGCGGCGAGGAGCTCGACCATGGTCGCCTCGCCCTCGCCGCGCACAACCGCGTCGAAGGCGTTCAGGAAGGTCTGCGGTTCGCATGTCGGCAGCGGCCCGCCGGCGACCAGCAGGTCGCAGCGGCTGCGCAGCCGAGCGGCGAACCACAGGCAGTCCTCCAGCATGGTCGCCATGCAGTAGATGCCGATGACGTCCGCGCCGGCAGCAAGCGCCATGCGCAGCGCCTGATCCCGGCGCAGGAAGGTGCAGTCCAGCATCCGCACCGAATAGCCGGCATGGCGCGCAGCCGCAGCGATGTACGCCGGCCCAAGCGGCGGGAAGCGGAAGCGCGAGCGGTCAAGCGAGCGCCCGAAGTAGGGGTAGACGAGCAGCACCGACGTCATGGCTCGGCCCCGCCGGCCGTTCGCTCGATGCGCAGCTCACAGGTGAACCCCGGCGTGCCGCGCACGCATGAGTAGCCGAAGCCGGCCCACGCCAGACGCCCGTCGATCAGCTCCCTGCCACGGAACAGGCGCGCGCCCGGCACCTGCCCCAGCGAGAACGTCACGCGGGACTCCGTGCTCACGTACGAGGCGCGCGCCGCCGTGACCTCTTCCCACGTGCCGATCGCGTCGCCACGCAGGACGGTCCCCGCCGAATCCTCGTAGAGGTCGAAGAAGCGCGCGCCCAGCTCGTTCATGATCACGACTTCCGTGACACCGCTCGCGGCGTGCAGCCCGGCCCAGTCCGTGGTGATGCTGACGATGCCATCGTGCGGACGAATGACGCAGGTCACGGGGAGACGGGCCACGACCGCGCATTCGTCGTAGGTCGTGATCCAGTCAAACCGAAGGCGCAGGGCGGCGGACGCGGCGGTGAGCGGGCCGCGCAGCTGCGGGACCGCGCGGTGCAGCGCGGCGAGCGAGTCCCTGGCGACGTAGAGCGTCTTCGGCTGGAGGCTCCCGCCGCCTGACTTGGCCAGCCGTTCGACCAAGTTCATGTGGTAGATCGCGGTCGCCCGCCACACAGGGCCCTCGGAGTGCACGATCAGATCCATGCCGCCGGGGAAGATCGTCTGCGCCCCCCGCTTGAGGATCGGCACGCCGAAGCCGACCCCCTCCCCCGCCAGTGCCCGGCCGTCGCACGACAGCAGCAGTCCCTTGGCCAGACGGGCGGTGGGATAGCGCGTGCCCGCCGGCCGGTCGGTGATCTCGAGGGAGAGAGCGTGCCGCAGGGGAATGGTCAAGTTCACGGCGCGGGCTTCCCCCCCGGAGCCGCGCGCCGAAGGCACGCGGCGACCACCAACCAGCCGGCGATCTCCCAGGCGACGACCAGCGCCGCTCGCGCGCCCAGGGTGAGCGCGTGGTAGCTCGCCAGCGCATCCAGAGATCGCTGCATCGCCCCGGGGAACGTCACCCAGAGCACCTGCAGCGGCGCCGCGTTGAACACCGCATAGAGCAGCGGGATCACCCACATCGCCGTGAGCGCCCGCCGATCGAGTTCACCGAGCGTCGCCAGCATCAGCACCAGGGCGACGACCAGGACAACGTTGGGCTCGGACAACCACGTGCGCGTCAGGAAGAAGATCAGCACCAGGGCCGTGCTGCCACGGACCAGCGATGCGAACGTTCCATCGAGACGCCGGACCACCAGCACGGCGCCGGCCGCCAGCGCGGGGATCCAGAGCAGGCTCAGGAACCACCAGTGGCCGTGAGGCACCAGCGGACCCGTCGCCAGCCTCGCCACCGTCATGAACGACATCCCGCCCCAGTTCAGGAACTGGCCGTTCGGCCTCTGGACGATGGCCGCGGCGCTCCAGCCCAGTGCCAGGAACGGCCCCATGACGAGGAGCAGCGCAGCCCCGGCGAAGACGGCGCTGTAGCGCAGCGCCTGCCCCAGCGAATGGCGCCACAGCCATAGGGGCACGACCAGCGCGATCGGGGCCGCCGTGGGCTTGACGCAGACCGCCAGGGCGAGCAGCACCGCGGACCATCCCCAGCGTCCGCCATACACGAGGATCAGGGCTGCGAGAGCCAGCAGCGCGACGATGACGTCGATCTGGCCCCAGGCGGCGCCGGCGACCAGGATGAACGGGTTGAACAGCACGAAGATCCACGCCCATCGGCAGGTCGTGGGGGAACTCCCGAGGTTCTGCAGAGTCGCTGCGGCCAGGTACGCGAGCCCGATGGTGGCCGCGATCACCGGCAGCTTGAGCGCCAGGTTGTAGACGAACAGGTTCGGCACGAGGGCGTAGCTGACCCGGTACAGCAGCCCCGTCAGCAGCGGCCACGGCGGCGGATAGCCGATGACCATCTGCGTATCGAACGCCACGCGATGGAAGACGGCGCTGAAGTCCGCCGGCGTGTAGGCGCCTTGTCCCGTGCCGACGAGATAGCCGGTGGCCATGAAGATGAACGTGTCGAGGGAATGCCCGAGCAGCACGCCGAGCGTGAGCTGGACGAGGATGCTCAGCAGGAGGAGGCGGCGACTGGGAGTCGCGAACCACGTCCAGGATCCTGAGGGCCAGCCGAGGGCAAGCGATGGAGGCGCTGCGGCAGGAGCCCCGTCTTCCCCATCCTGCCCCGGGAGACGCGGCGTCACGTCGGCGCAACCCGCGCCGCCGCCGCGCCGCTAGGCATAGATCACAATGTAGACGGCGATCCCGAGCGCCAGGGCGAGCATGTAGACCGCGTAGGCGGTACGCATCGCGGGGACCCACGGACGCAGGCTCTTCCCCTGGGCCCACAGCTGGTTGGCGCGGATTGCGATGACGACGCCCAGGGCAACGCCGATCGCCCCGGTGAGCGCATGCACGGCGGTCAGGGCCTCCGCGCCCGAACGCAGAGTGCCGGGCAGACCGGGAAGGACGTACAGCCAGAGCGAGCGGATCATCCAGAAGACGACCGGGACGGCGTTCAGGCCCACGGACGCCGTCTGCATCCAGCGGTGCTCGCCGTACCGCTTCTTCTTGGCAAGCACGATGCCGGCCGTGAGCATGGCGGCGGCGACGATCGAGATGACGAGGGAGAGATCGGCGCCCATGCTGCCGTGCGTCCACAGAAAGCCCGGACCATCCAGGAACGCGATCATCCCGCCCTCGTTGCCGGTCAGGTTCCATAGCGTCCGCCGGCCGTCCCGGCCGGCGGACATCGAGGACGAGCGTAACGCGCGCACGTGCGCGGCACAACGTTACGGAGCGCCGTGAGGTGCACGCCCTGCAGATCCGAATGAGGGTGGGCCGGCGAGCCGTGGAACGCTACGGCTCGCCGGCCCATGAACGTCGCGGATCAGAACGAAGCCCGGTCATCAACAGCGAGTGACCGGGGCTCTGACCGGCGGCGGCGGTCAGGCGGCACGCCGGCTCAAACGCACGCCGAGGCCTCCTTCTGCACCGGAGCCGGCGCCGTCGGGGAATCGGCCGGCGCGCCGAGCAGCTTGCGGTTGAGTCTCGCGGCGGTGGCGATGGTGATCACCTGGACGCCGCCGACGACCCCAAGAAGCGCGAGGTGGACCGGGGAGAACTTCGTGACGATCTCCGTGGTCACGAGGCCCCAGTGGATGAAGAACTGCACGAGGACCGCGAGCGCGACGCCTGGGCAGATGAGACCGTACGAGGCGATGCTGCGCTTCTCCCCGCGGACGAAGTCCGCGAAGTAGTTCTGCTTGCGCATGATGGCCAGGCCGGCCAGGCCCATGACGAGCTGCGCTCCGACGAGGAGACCGAGGAACACGAGCCAGATCGCGGGCGGGACTGAGGCATTGAGCAGCGTGTGGCTGATGCCATTGACGTCCCGCAGCACCGTGATGCCGAAGAGCGTGAGGATCGGGATGCCCATCCACAGCGTGGGTCCCGCCTCCGCGGCCATCCCATGGCGCAGCATGGCGCCGAAGCTCACCGGCAGCTTGACGGCGATCCAGCTGACTGAGGCCGCGAGGAACAGGAAGGTCCCCAGGAGGCCGATCACCACGCTGGCCTTCGTGTCGCTCATGGCTGCGGAGGCGGCGAACCCCGTGGCGATCATTTGCCGCGGCGACGTTCCTCCGCGATCTCCTCCCCGGTACGACCCGTCCGCGCAGCACCGCGCATCATCTCCATGACGTGGGCGGTGTCGAGCGTGTGCCCCTGGCGCTTCAGCTGGAACATCCGCTTGGCTTCTGGCAGCTGACCGGCCACGTAGACGACGGTCACGAAGACCGCGAAGAAGAACTCGGGGCTCCCGAGACCGTTACGCCACCAGAACCACGGGATGGTGAGCGCGACGCCCGCGACGAACGAGAGGACCGGCCAGAGCCTGCCGAGCACCATCCCGCCCAGGTGGGTCACAATCGCGCCCACGGGGCTGATGGCCAGCAGCATGCCGAGGATCGATGAGTTGCCGCCGCCGCCGCTGAACCGGTACCAGACCGGCCACAGGTGCCCTACCAGCACGGCGCCGCCGCAGACCAGCGCGTAGGGCTCGTCGGGGAAGAGCAGCCTGAGCACGAGGACGGGCGCGAACGCCTTGGCCATGTCGAGGAAGGTCACGAGCATGCCCCAGCGGGGGCCGAACGCGATCATGACATTCGTGGCGCCGATGGCGTGAGAGACGAGTTCTGCCTCGCCGTCCTTGGTCGGAGTGCGAATGAGGGCGGGCGGCTCGCCGGGAGTCCGCGCGGCGAAGACGATGCGCGCGAACTGGATGCTGCCGATGAGGTAGCCACCCACCGCGATCGCCGCGACGGCGGCGGTGTTCACGGCGCGACCTCGGTCTCCGCTGCGACGATCGTGCCGTCGCGCATGTCGATGCGCCTGAGGCACAGCGCCGCGACGCCCGGGTCGTGGGTGACCAGCATGAGGGTCATGCCGCGCTCGCGATTGAGGCGTCCCAGTTCGGTCATGATCTCAGCAGACGTCGTGCTGTCGAGG
The DNA here is from genome assembly GCA_964533575.1 of uncultured Thermoleophilia bacterium. Lineage (GTDB taxonomy): Bacteria > Actinomycetota > Thermoleophilia > UBA2241 > UBA2241 > CAIXSE01. The sequence continues at coordinate 12,717 of CAZHMG010000001.1, forward strand.
TTGCCCGTGGGCTCATCGGCCATGAGCAGGCACGGGTCGTTCATGAGCGCCCGCGCGATGGCGACGCGCTGCTGCTCGCCTCCCGAGAGCTCTGAGGGGCGATGCCGGGCCCGATCGGCGAGACCCAGCAGCGCGAGCAGGTCCGTCGCCCGTCGCGCCGCCTCCCGTCTCGACATGCCGCGGTACTGACCGGCGAGCGCGGTGTTCTCAAGCGCCGTCAGGCCGGGAAGCAGGTTGAATCCCTGGAACACGAAGCCGATGCGCCGGCTCCTGAGGGCGGTGAGCCGCCGGTCGCTGAGCGTGTCGATGCGCGTGCCCTCGACCCAGACGGCCCCCGAGTCGGGAGTGTCCAGTCCGCCGGCGATGTGCATGAGCGTCGACTTCCCTGAACCTGACGGACCCATGATCGCCACCATATCCCCCGCCTCCACGCTCAGATCCACGCTCCGCAGGGCATCGACGTAGTTGTCGGCGCCGAGGCGGTAGCGCCGGGTGACCCCCTCCAGCTTCAGCGCGAGTCCCATGCCGTCTCCTACTCGTACCTGAGGGCCTGGACGGGACTGAGCCGGGCGGCGTGCCAGGCGGGCCATAGCCCGGCCAGCACGCCGAGGACGAGCGAGAACGCGACGGAGCCGATCGCGAGACGCGGGGTGAGCAGGAACAGCTGCGTGGCCCCCATGACCCCGGAGCGGTTTGTCGCCTCCACGATCAGGTAGCCGAGGCCGAGGCCGATGAGGCCGCCGATCAGGCCGATGACCGCCGCCTCGGCCACGAACTGGCGCAGGATGGCCGCGCGGGTCGCGCCGATCGCCTTGCGGATGCCGATCTCGCGCGTACGCTCCGACACCGAGATCGTCATCGTGTTGATGATGGACAACCCGCCCACCACCAGGGCGATGAGCCCGACGGTGTAGATGAGGTAGTTGAAGATCTGCAACGGTTCCTGCACGAACTCCCTGAATCCGGCAGGCCCCTGGACGTTGTAGCTGTCGCCGAGCTGCTTCGACACCGTCGTCACGAGGTCGTCGGGGTCGATGCCGTCGTCGGCGAACAGCACGATGCTGGTCGCCAGCGCGTCCTTGTCGAGACCCTCGGCGACGGCGTCGGGCAGCGTGTCCAGAAACAGCTCCTGCGCGTCCGGGAGGGTCATGACCACAGTGGAATCAGGCGCGGTGAGGGTGCGCTCGTAGATGCCCACGACCTCGAACTCCCGTCCCCGTATCTTGACCGTCCCCCCGACCTCGGCGCCGAGCTGCGACACCAGATCCGCGCCGACCGTGACCTTTCCCCGATCATCCTTGGTGAGATCGCGTCCTTCCGCCAGCGTGAGCTCGAACGTCTCGACGCCCACGTCGCGGAAGTCGGTCGCCTCGACCATCGGGGGCGTCCCCATGCTGATCGTCTGCACGTCGTCTTCGAGCAGGAAGTTCAGCGTCACGGAGCCGCGTTTGACGCCTTTCGCCGCTTCCGCGTCCTCGAGCACCTCCGAGGAGATCGGCGACATGCCGAAGCCCGCGAAGGTGGAGCCGTCCGTGACGATGACCTTGTCCGAGTAGTACTCGACTCCACCGTCGACGAGCAGCTGGAGCTTCTCCGCGACCGAGCCGGTCACGACGAGCGCCAGCACGCCGATCGTGATGCCGAAGATGGTCAGGAAGGCCCGGGCCTTCCTCCTGAAGACGTTACGCAGGGTCTGCATCGAGACTCCGCGCTTCCGTGAACCACGAGGCGTCCTCGAGGACCGACACCGTGCCGTGGAGCCCGTCGACCGTCACGAGCGTGCCGTCGTCGAGCGTGAGCGCGCCGCGGACGGAGACCACCGCAGGCACGCCGAACTCGCGGGCGAGGATGGCGCTGTGCGAGAGCATGCCGCCCGATTCGGCGACGATGGCGCCGGCGCGCGTGAACAGCGCGTTCCAGCTCGCGTCCGAGAAGGGCACGACCACAACCGAGCCCTGGTCCACGCGCTCGATGTCGTCAAGCCCTCGGCAGACGACCACTCGGCCGGTGTAGCGGCCCCGCGACGAGGCGATGCCGCGAAGGGTGTGACGCCGCGGGAGCTCGATCAGGTCGGCTGTGTCCCCGACCACGACTTCCGGCGGCTCTCCCCCGGAGGCGATCTCGACCTCGGCGCGCCGGCTGCGGACGATCGTGCGGGCCTCTGAGGGCGTCAGGCCGGCGTCGACGACGCGGCGCAGTTCGTCGAGCGTGAAGTAGAAGACGTCGTCGCGGACCTCCAGCGCGCCGGTCTCGATGAGACGGCCGGCCAGCTCGAGGACGATCGGCCGGTAGTGCCCGTACGTATGGGTGTAGAGCGAGCTCGTCTCGTCGCGCAGCGTGTGGTACCGCGAGGCACGACGCCAGGCGCGGCGCAGGCGACGCCGGGATGGCTCCTGATGTCCCGCCGCGGTCCACTTCGGAGGGGCGTCGAGGCGGGCAGCGACCATGGCGAGAACGACCTCCGGCTGCTCCGACCATGGCGGGCTCGCCATGTTCACGCCGCTCTCGGCGAGATGGCCGAAGCGGCGCATGAACTCATCGAAACCGCGCACGAAGCCGCTGACGGCGGCGCGAGAGGCGGCCGCTGCGCCGGGCGCATCGGCCGCCTCCCGCAGCTTCGCGATCTCTCGGGCGCGCAGCTGCGTCTGCTGCTCGAGGGGCAGCACACGAGCGAGGTTCGCGAGCTCATCGAGCGCTCGCCCCACGTTATGGACCGAGCTTGCGTCGCCGCGCAGGTCCAGCGGCTCGTCGGGCCCGAGCAGGCCCGCGCGCTGCATGCGGCCGCGCAGTCGCATCGTGTACATCCGCATGATCATCAGCGTGACCGTGTGGTGGTACGTCGCCGACTTCATGATCGGTTCGAGCGCATCCATCCGCCGCAGCAGGGCGGGCGCATCGAGCGTCGCGAGGTCCACCGCCTCCGCGAAAGCGCGCGAGTTCCGCCATGCGGCCGGCAGCTCGCGCTCCAGCGTTCGTTCGTAGCGGCTGAAGTGGGCAAGCGCATGCAGCGTGTGGGGAAGCCGTCGCAACGCTCGCGGTTTGGGGCGCGGCATCCGCGGCATCGCGCCCTTCTCCATCCCGGCAAGCAGCTCGAGTGAGTCTTCGGGGAGGCCGAACTCGGCGAACAGCCGCGAGAGAGCGCCCACATTGATGTAGAAACGGTAGTGGATGAGCGTCCCCGCGTCCTTCGGATCGATGTCGATAGGACCGAGCAGGTCCTGCAGGAACCGGATGAACACCCGGCTCATGAGCGGGCCGTTCACCGACCACACCAGGGGCAGGATGATGCCCGGCAGCATGTCCCGCGCCATCCGGCTGCTGTAGATGTCGGGATGCCCGCCCGTGGTCATCGGCCGCGCCTGCAGCCACCACAGCGTTCCGTCCCACGCCCACTCCGCGTCGATCGGCGACCTGAACGCGGCCTCGATGCGCTCAACGCCCTCGACGATCGCGTTCGCCACCCCCTCGGGCAGAGCGGGCTCGTCGGGAACGACGATCCATTCGCCGCGCTTGCGCACCCACCGCTCGGGCCTTTCGCGCCCGGCCAGCAGGTCCTCCGCGGTACCGCGGGTGGCCTCGATCACGCACTCCTTGATGCCCGTGAGCGGGTTCCGGCTGAAGACGACGCCCGCGACCTTGGCATGCACCATGCGCTGCACGAGCACGGAGTCGCTGCCGTGCTCCCGGACGCGCAGCGCCGCGGTCGCCACTTCCCCCGCTGGGACGTCCAGGATGGTGAGGAACTGCCCGGCGTGCGAGCGCGTCGCGCCGTCTTCGCTGCTCGATGACGACCGGACCGCGTAGGTGGAGGTCCCATCCACCGCCGAGCCGAGCATCGTGGCGAGCCGCTGCGGGTCGGCCGTCTCAAGGGACGAGCTCGGCACGACCCACGCCTGCGGAACTCTGAAACCAAGGGAGTTGAGGCGCGCAAGGGACCGAGCCTTGGCCCCAACGTCGCGCCGATGCCGGGCGCGACTCAGCCCCACCAGACCGGACACCGGATCCCCCTTCCGCGCGTGCGATCGATCGTCTGTCGCGACGCTTCGACGATACCACGCACTCGGCAACGCACGGAAGTACGAGCGCAGTTGACGCGGGCTGAGCGGCGCGACGGACGTGCGAGCGCCGCCGAACCAGCGGGGAGTATCCTTAGGGAGTCGACTCCCTGGAGAGGTGATGCTGTCGCTGCATCCCGCACGGCGCCGTGCCGTCGCGCTTGTGATCATCGCCGTGCTGATCACGGTGTCGGCGATTGTGCCGACCTGGTGCGCCGTCAGCGGCCTCTGGCGGTGACTGATGGCGGGCATCCGGGCGACGGGTAGAGCGGGACGCGCCCTCACGGGTCTGGCCGCCGGCGCCTTGGCCGGTGCGGCCCTCCTCGGCCTCCTCGCGCTCGGCGCTCTCGCCGGACTGCCCAACGTGGCGTTCGTCCTGTTCGACTGGCTGGTACGCGTACTGCCGGGCGTGATCGTTGTGTGGGGCCTCGAGACGACGCTGCGTCTCCTCGAAGGGCTCGGGTTCGACATCGCCGACACGACCAAAGCGGTCGAGACGGCGCTGGCGCAGCTAGGCCTCTTCATCCCAGCCGCGTTCGCGGGCCTGGCCTTCTTCGTCGCAGTCGATCCGCGCCACGCCGCCCGCGCGCCGGGGATCGGCCGGATCGTCGGCTTCGCCGTGGGCGTCGCGTTCGCCTTCCTCGTGCTATGGGAGAGCTCCGTTCCCACCGCCGGCGTCGTGGCGGGCGCGCTCTGGGTCGTCGCCGTCTTCTTCGTCTGGGGGTGGGCGCTGGGCCGCCTGTTCCCTGTCGCCTATCCGATGACAAGCTCGGCGGCGGCCGAGCCGGCGCTGGCCTCTCCTCCCGCGGTCCAGCCGTCCTCCCCCGCCCCACCTCCGGCCCAGCAGGCGGATGCGGAGGCGGAGCGGCTCGACCGTCGCCATTTCGTCATCCGCATGGGCGGTCTGGCCGCAACGCTCGTCGTCCTCGGGGCCGAAGTGGCCCAGATCCTGCGCGTCGAGAGCGGGCAGACAGTGCCGCAGCCCGGGGTCGCGCCGATCCCATTCCCGAACGCCGACTCTCCCGTGAAGCCCGTCGCCGGGACGCGCCCGGAGTACACCGCGGTCGCCGACCACTTCACCGTCGACATCGATCTCACGCCGCCGTCCATCGACGTCGCCTCATGGCGGCTGCGCATCAGCGGTCTCGTCGGCCGCCCCACTGAGCTCACCTACGAGCAGCTCACCGGCGACTACCCCGCGCGCGACCAGTTCGTCACGCTCGCTTGCGTCTCGAACCCGGTCGGCGGGCCGCTCATCGGCACCACCCTCTGGAGCGGCCCTTCTCTGCGCGACGTCCTCAGCGCGGCGCAGCCTTCGCCGGCCGCGCGCTACGTCCACATGCTCTCAGACGACGGCTTCGACGAAGTCGTCGACCTGGCCGTCGTCCGCTCTGACCCGCGCATCATCCTGGCGCACTCCTGGAACGGCGAAGCGCTGACCGCCGAGCACGGCTTCCCCCTGCGCGTGGCCATCCCTGACGTCTACGGGATGAAGCAGCCCAAGTGGATCACGGAGATCGTCCTCGTGCCGGACTTCATCCCCGGCTACTGGGTCGCGCGAGGTTGGGACCGGCAGGCTCAGGTGCGGACGACGTCGGTGATCGACACGGTGGATACGGGCGGCCTGACGACCAGGGACGGGCAGACGTACGTGCCCATCGGCGGCATCGCCGAGGCAGGCGCGCGCGGGATCTCGAGGGTAGAAGTCCAGACGGACGGCGGCCCGTGGGAGGCGGCGGACCTGCGGCAGCCGCTCTCGCCGCTCACCTGGGTGATCTGGCGGTACGAGTGGCCCTGGCGGGAAGGCCGGCACACGTTCGCCGTGCGCGCCTATGACGGCCAGGGCCGCCTGCAGGAGACCGCGCCGAACCCGCCGGACCCCGCCGGCGCGACCGGCATCGACACGGAGACGGCTACCGTGCTGCCGGGGTGAAGACGCCGGCGCTGTGTCGACATGCTGTCCAGACGCCCGAGCGACAGGGCCGCATGCTCGATCAGTTCCAGCAGGCCCGCGAGCCAGGCAGGAGTTGACCCAGCGAGTGGTGGCTGCTTCTGCATGGTCGCATCTGCCGATGGATCAGGGCACTTCGATGAGAATCGCGCGGAAGTCGTTCACATTCGTGCGCGTAGGCCCTGTGAAGAACAAGCCGTCCACGCCTTCGAAGAACGCGTAGGCATCATTGCGAGCCAGGGCATCCGTGATCTGAACGGCCGTATTGAGCCCGTGCCGAAGGGCACCTGGGAGCAGGATGGCCCCGGCATTCTCCCCACTGCCGTCTATGCCGTCCGTATCCGCGGCGAGGGCGCTGATGCCGTTCGCGCCGGCGAGTCCCTGAGCCAAGCCAAGCAGGTACTCGGTGTTACGGCCGCCGCAACCGTCGCCGGTCACGGTCACCGTGGTCTCACCGCCGGACAACAGCACGCACGGAAGGTCTGTCAGCCCGTGGCCCGAGGCGCAACTGAGAGCGATCTCTGCATGCCGCTTCCCGACTCGACGGGCCTCGCCTTGAATGTCGTAACCAAGCACAATGGGTGAGACGCCGGCTGCGCGAGCGGCGCGTGCCGCAGCATCAATAGCCTCGCGCGACGTCGCCAGCATCACCACATCATCCTCGGCGAAGGAGCCGTCACCGGGCTTCGGCGTCTCGCCGATGGCGTCATCACCGGCGAGCCGATCGCGTCGTCCCTCAGCACCATCTCCGATATGGCGCACCACTGCCTCGGGCTCGGAGATGCGATAGCGGCGGAGGACGGCGCGCGCGTCGGCGAAGGTGGTCGGGTCAGGCACTGTCGGACCGGACGCGATGACCGAGGGCTCGTTACCCGGGACGTCGGAGATGACAAAGGTCACGACACGAGCCGGATGGGCGGCCTCCGCGAGACGGCCACCCTTGACGAGCGACAGATGCTTGCGGACGCAGTTGATGTCGCTGATGCTCGCGCCGCTGCGCAGCAAGGCGCGACTGACCGACTGCAGGTCCTGGAGCGTGAGTCCATCAGCCGGCCACTCCAGCAGCGCCGAGCCGCCGCCGGACAGAAGGCAAATGGCCAGATCGTGGGGCCCCAAATCGCGCATGATGTGCAGGATGCGTCGGCCCGCCTCCTGCCCCGCAGCATCTGGGACCGGATGTGCCGCCTCCAGCACATCGATCCGTTCACAGGGCTCGCCGTGCCCGTAGCGAGTGACAACAAGGCCCTCAAGTGGACCTTTCCACTCGCGCTCCACGGCGAGCGCCATGCGGGCGGCAGCTTTGCCCGCTCCGACGACCACGGTCCGGCCCGGAGGGGGCGGCGGCAGACGCCCCGGCATGAGTTGCAGGGCGTCCGCCGCCGCCACAGCGGCGTCAAACAGCGTGTACAGCAGCGCGTGACGGGCACACACCGTCTTGCCGCCGCTCGGAACTTCGCGCCGGTCGCGTCAGTAGGTGGGCGACAGGTCGAATTGGATGTGCTTCAGTTCCGTGTACTCGTACAGCGCCTCGATGCCCATCGCTCGGCCGTTGCCGCTTGCTTTGCAGCCGCCGAACTCGGTCTCTGCGTAGAACCTGTTGTAGGTATTGATCCAGACGGTGCCGGACTTGATCTTCCTGGCGACGCGCACCGCTCTGCTCACATCCCGGGTCCAGACGGCGCCGGCCAGACCGTACTTCGTTCCGTTCGCCAGCTTGATCGCCTCGTCCTCGGTGTGGAACTTCTGCACCGCGAGCACTGGCCCAAAGACTTCCTCGTTCACGAGTCGCGCATCGGGAGCGAGATCAGTGACGACGGTGGGAGCAACGAACCAGCCCTTGTCGTACTCGGCGCCGGCCAGACGCTCGCCGCCCGTCAGCACCTTCCCCTCGCTCTTGCCGATTTCGATGTACTTCATCACCTTGTTGAGATGCGCCTCGGCGATCATCGGCCCCAGCTGAGTGCCCTCGTCCATACCTCGGCCGACCTTCAGCTTCTCGATCTCCGCCTTCATGCGACTGGTGAACTCATCGTGGATGGTGTCCTGCACGATGAGGCGCGTGCCCGCCATGCAGAACTGCCCCGACGTCTGGAGGAATGCCCAGACCGCGGCCGGGACCGCCTTGTCGAAATCCGCGTCCTCGAACACGACGTTCGGCGACTTGCCGCCCAATTCGGTGACGATCTTCTTGTGGGTCGGCGCGGCCACCTGGGCAATCTGAGCCGCCGTGATCCCGTCGCCGGTGAAGGCGATCATGTCGACGTCGTGACTTGCGGCGAGGGCGTCACCGACAACGGGACCCGAACCGGACACGATGTTGACGATGCCTTTGGGGATCGACTCGACCTGAGAGAGGATCTCGATGAACTGGGTGCAGATGGCCGGGGTGTAGCTGGCAGGCTTCACGATGACGGCGTTCCCCGCCGCGAGCGCCGGCGCCATGTCCCGGATCATGAGCGATGCCGGCCAGTTCCAGGGCACGATGATGGCGACCACTCCTATGGCCTCGCGGACGACAACGCCGAACGCAGTCTCCGAGATATTGGCGGAACGACCGTAGACCTGGCGTGCCGCGCCGGCGTAGTAGCGAAGGAAGTCGATACAGCCGGCGTACTTCCCCGCAACGCACACGTGCGCCTCTTCCAGCGTCTTGCCGTTCTCGCGGGACAGCAGCTCGCAGAGCTCATCCTCCCGCGCTTCCAGGCGATCGGCGAACTCCAGCAACGCCTTCTGACGCAGGCCGGGCGACACCGACCATTCAGTCGTCTCGAAGGCGTGTCGTGCCGCCGCGATCGCCCGATCCATGTCGCCGGCCGTCGACTTCTGCGCGTACGCAACGACCTCCTGGGTTGCCGGATCGTAGCTCGTGATCAGTTCCCCGGATTCAGAGGGAACCCACTCCCCGCCGATGTAGTTCAAGTACGTCTTCGCTTCTGTCGCCACCGACATCACACGACCTCCTGTGTTCGGCCATTTCCTGCAGCGTGTGTTCGCGATCCGGCGAGGCGCGCTCGCTCGCCCAACTGATGCTCGATCGCCAGCAACCTGTTGTACTTCGCGTTCCGCTCGCCCCGCAGGGGCGAGCCGAGCTTGATTCGCTTCGCCGCGACGCCCACCGCCAGATCGGCGATGAAGCTGTCGTTCGTGTCGCTGGATCGCAGCGAGACGGTCACGGATAGCCCGGCGTCAGACGCCAGCCGGGCGGCGGCCAATGCGCCGCTGACCGTTCCGATCTGGTTGACCTTGAGCAGGACGGCGTTCGCCGCCCCGCGCTCGATACCGATGGCGATGCGTGCCGCGTTACTGGCAAAGAGATCGTCGCCGACGATGTCGAGCCCGGGAAGCGCCGCCGTCATAGCACGGAAGCCCTCGAAGTCATCCTCGTCAAAGGCGTCCTCGAGGAAGACCAGCGGGAACTCGGCGACCAGGGAACGGAAGTACTCGACGACGTCATCGCGCGTCCTGCTCGCCCCGGCGAGCATGTACCGGTCTTCCGCCCGTTGATAGAAGGCGCTGGCCGCGACGTCGACGCCGAGACTCATGCGGTCGCCGTAGCCCGCACGATCAGAGGCCTCGAGCATGAGGGTGAAGGCCTCGCGAGTATCGGCGATGGGCGGCGCGAGCGCGCCGCCAACATCCGGTACCTGCCCGTACTTCGCGCACAGCAACTCCTCGAGGACGATCCGGACCTCAAGGATGGCCTCGACCGCATCCGCGAACCGCATGAAGCCGTCCGGAATCAGGATGTAGTCCTCGATCTCCAGTCGCGACGGAGAGTGAGGACCGCCGGCGAGCACCGTCGCGATGGGAACGGGCAGCTGCGTGCGTCCAGCGCCCCCAAGATGCTCGTAGAGTGGTACACCGCGGCTGAGCGCACCCGCTCGCGCCGCGGCCAGAGATGCAGCCAGCACGGCATTGCCGCCGAGATGGCTGAGGTTCGGTGTGCCGTCGAGCTCGAGGAGAGCCGCGTCAACGCGTGCCTGATCAGCGACCGGCATGCCGATGAGGGCCGGCGCGATGACACGATCGATCATGTCGACAGCGCGCCTGACGCCAAGGCCGCGGTAGCGGTCCCCGCCGTCGACCAGCTCCACCGCTTCGTAGGTTCCCTTCGACGTTCCGCTGGGCACGGACGAGACGGCCTCGAAGCCGCGCTCTGTGCGAACCGTGGCGCTGACGGTGGGGCGTCCGGACCCGCTCAGGACCTCGAGACCCTCAACCGCCGCGATCGAATCTGCATGCTCGGTGGCCTTTGCCTGGCCTTCGGACGACACACCTTTGGAGGCGCTTCGCGCCGGCCTGTCACCGACGAGGAGGACTCTCAGGTTCATCACGTTGGTCCCCGTGTGGCCGGTGCAGATCGCACCCCCCAACTGCATCAGAGCCTCGCTGCTCCGGTGTGATGTGAGGGCTGCGGCGAGGTCGATGCCGAGCCGAGCTGCCTGCTCGCGCGTCGTCCAGTCGACGAGTCCGCCGGCGATGTCGGTCGGCCCATCGGTGCCGTCGGAATCCAGCGCCGCGAAGGCGACACGTTCCTTCGCTGAGACCTTGGCGGCGAACGCCAGCGCCGTCTCCTGATTCGGACCACCCCAGCCGTCGTCCCCGCTGATCGTGACCGTTGTCTCGCCGCCCGAGACGATCGCGGCCGGCAGCGGAAACGGCGAGTCGTCTCCCGCCATCTGCTTGGCGAGGCCCGCGAGAAAGACGCCGAGCTCGCGGGCCTCGCCCTCGATCGCCGTCGACAGCACGGTCGCGCCGTACCCCATACGGAACGCGTGATCGGCCGCGGCCCTGCACGCGCTTGCCGCGTCGCCGACGCTCACTATCGTCGATTCCGTGCCCTCAAGGCTCTTCAGCGTCTCGAGCTGAGAGTGCCTCTCCCCCGACTCGAGGTACTCACGTATTGATCTCGGCGTCTCCGCCCACAATCCGTAGTGTGTGAGCACTGCGACGGCATCCGAGAACGTGGTCGGATCAGGAAGGCACATGTCGGGCCAGGGCAAGCCCTCAGGAGCCGTGTCAAGCGTGAGCGTGATGGCTCTTGCGGGCTGCACCGCCGTCACGAGCCTGCCACCCTTGAGCAGGCAGAGATGCCGGCGGACTGTGTTTATCTCCCGTATCGTCGCGCCACACTTCAGCAGCAGGTCCGTGAGGGTTGCCACGTCGCTCAGGCTGATGCCCTCGGGAGGCAGCGTCGCCAATGACGAGGCGCCGCCCGTGACGACGAGGAAGACGAGATCGCGGGGTCCGGCGGACTGGGCGAGGTGCAGCATGTGCCGAGCGCCCCGCACGCTGTCGTGGTCTGGCAGCGGATGACCGGCTTCCCGTACCTCGACCCTGCTCAGTTGCCCGGTCTCACCCCTCTTGACGACCACGACGCCGCCGCTCACGCGCTCTCCCAGAAGTTGCTCGAGGGCGGCAGCGATGCGCAGAGAAGCCTTGCCGGCGCCGACGATGAAGACGCGGTCAATCTCTCGCAGATCAACGACCTCATCGCCCGCGTGAAGGATCTCCCCCGCGAGTCGCACGCGCTCGAAGGTGCCCACCGCCGGATCGGCGCCGCGCACGCCCGCGACGAGGATGTCGAGCAGATCGGCGCGCAAGCGCGCGTCGCCGTGTCCCAGCAGCACGTCACGATTCACAATCGCGGCTGATTGCAGCGATGGAAGCGGAGAGCGGTAGTCCTCGGCCCCGAGCGTCATGGTCGAACCGAACCCGAGAGATCGTTGGCCGGCCATGTCGGGGGTCGGCCGTTCAGCACTTCGACGATTCCCTGGGCCGAGTGCACCGCCATGTTCTTCATGGCGGCGTTCGTATGTGCAGCCATGTGCGGTGTGAGTACGACGTTCTCCAGCTCGAAGAGCGGGTCACCGTCGGCGGGTGGATCCGTGGTGAAGACGTCGATGCCCGCGCCGGCGAGGTGGCCCGAGCGCAAGGCTGCGACGAGCGCTGGTTCGTCCACGAGCTCAGCCCGTGCACAATTGATCAGATATGAACCCGGCCTCATCTGCCCGAGTTCCTCAGCGCCGATGAGGCCGCGCGTCTGCTCGTTCAGCGCCGCATTCAGCGAGACGAAATCGGATGACCGCAGCAGCGACTCCAGATCGGCGACCATCTGAACGGGGACGTCCGGCGGCGCTGCCGCGACGGATGGATCGAAGGCCTTCACTGCCATGCCGAGGCCGCGCGCGGCACGTACCGCGAGCGCGCGGCCGACGTTGCCGAGCCCGACGATGCCGAGCGTCGCTTCGCCGAGCTCGATTCCGTAATGGCGGTGACGGAAGTCGAAATCTCCCGCGCGTATGGCTGCATCCGCGCGCGTCATATTCTTCGCGAGCACGATGATCATGCCCAGCACGTGCTCGGCGACGGAGACGCCGTTGGCCGCGGGAGTGTAGGTGACTTGAATCCCGCGCCGGGTCGCCGTCGCCAGATCGATGGTGTCCAGGCCTGCGCCGTGACGGGAGATCACTCGCAGCCGCGACCCTGCCTCGATGATCTCACGGTCGACCTTGAAGTTGCGGATCAGCAGGCCGTCCGCATCCGCCACCGCTGCCCTGAGGCTCTCGTGATCACACTCCGGCAGTTGGCGCACGGACAGCCCGTGCGAAGCCAGGAGTTCTATGCCTTCGGCGGCTATCGGTTGCGCAACGAGCACTACTTGCATCTGTCTTCCTCCGCATCACGCCGCAGCATCTGGCACGCGCGACGCCGTCGCTTAGATGTGAGCCTCCGCCTCGAAGCACGCGACCAGGTGGCCCGGACGCACTTCGCGCAGCAGCGGCAGGCGTTCGGTGCAGCCGGGCTGCACCCAGGGGCACCGCGGCGCGAGGTTGCAGCGGTTGTCGGGAAGATCGACGGGGCTGGGGATCTCTCCCTTCAGCATGACCCCCTCCCGCTTCTGGTCCGGATCCGGCGACAGGTGAGCGCTGAGGAGTGCGCGCGTGTATGGATGGATGGGCAAATCGAGCACTGAACGGGTGGGGCCCTGCTCGATGATTCGCCCGAGATACATGACCAGGATGCGGTGACTCAGCTCGCCGATGACGGTGAGGTCGTGCGTGATGAAGAGATAGGCCATACCAAGCTCGGCCTGCAGCTTCCTCAGCAGCAGCACGATCTCGGCCCGAAAGCGGATGTCGAGCAGCGACGTCGGTTCGTCAAGGATGACGAGCTTGGGATTCGTCGCGATCGCGCGCGCTATCCCTACGCGTTGCTGCTCGCCCTGGGTCAATTCGACGGGATACTTGGCCATGTGCGCCGTGCTCAGCTCAACCATCTCGAGCACCTCCGCGACGCGGCGGCGCCGGGCCGCCCTCTCCAGGGCGCCCTGGACGATCAGGGGATCCTCGATGATCTTCCTGACGATCTTCCGTGGATTCAGTGAGTCGTAGGGATCCTGAAAGACGATCTGCGCCTGACCTCGGAACTGCTTGAGCTGCTTTCTGTCGAAGCGGGTGATGTCGTCGCCGAGAAAGATGGTCGAGCCCGAGGTGGGCTCGATAAGATGGATCGCGCACCTTCCAAGCGTCGTCTTGCCGGAGCCGCTCTCGCCGACCAACCCGACCGTCTCGCCCTGGGCGATCTCGAAGTCGACCCCGTTGACCGCATTCACCTTCGAATGCTTCTTCAGGGGGAAGCACTTGTACAGATTCTCGATCGTGAGCACCGAACTCATGTCAAGGTTTCCCATTTGTGACACTTCACCTCATGGCCCTCGCTCACCGCGCTCATCTCCGGGTTCACGTCCCAGCATTGATCGCCCGAGAGGCTGCAGCGCGGAGCAAACGAACATCCGTTGCCGACCCGCTTTCCCGTCGAAAACCCGGACACTTCAGCGTCCAGACCGACTCCCCCTGATTGCGAGGCGAAAGCTGCCGCCAGCAGGTAGCGGCTGTAGGGGTGCCGCGCATTCTTGAAGAAGTCCCTCACCGTCCCCATCTCGACCAGCTCGCCTTGCCCAAGCACGGCGACCTTGTTGCAGTAGTTGGCGACGATGCCGAGATCGCGCGTGGCCAGCAGCACGCCCGCGCGAAGCTCCTTCAACAGCCCCGACATGAGCTCGAGCACCTGCGTCTGGATGGTGACGTCGAGACCCATCGTGGGTTCGTCGGCGAGCAGCACCTGCGGGGTCATCGCCAGGGCGATCGCGAGCACAACCCTCTGAGCCATTCCCCCGCTCAACTCGTGCGGGTAGTTCTCGTAGTTGCGGGCAGGATCCGGCATCTGGACGAGGCGGAACATCTCGAGCACCTTCGCCCGTGCCTGAGCGCGATCCAGCTTCAGATTCGCCTGCATCACGTTGCACGCCTGGTCGCCGACGGTGATGATCGGACTCAGGCGTTCGCGGGCGTTGGGAGGGATGAAGACGATGGCCTTGCCCCAGATGCGGCGCAGCTGCTCCTCGTCCTTGTCGAGGAGGTTCTCCCACGCTTCCCCATTACGGACGGAGAGCTCCTCCGCCTCCATCCACAGAGGTGGCTGGGGGTTGCGTCCCAGAGCATCGATCAGCACCGACTTGCCCGATCCGGTCTCGCCCACGAGTCCGACCACGTCTGACTGCTCCAGCGTAATTGTGATGCCGTTCAGCAGCTTCCGGCTCGTCCCCGTGAACGCCGACGGGGCGTACACGCTGAGATCTCTGACCTTGAGGACCGCGTCTGTCATGGCTCCATCCAGTGGGGGGGCCGGGCCGGTGCGCCCGGCCCCCCTGTCTCCCTTTACGCTCTCTGCCGGATCACTTCGTGACTTCGTCGTACCTGGTGGTTTCGCCGATGTCCAGGCTCCACCCGTTGATGTTGTCGCGCACGGCCATCCGGTAGCCCTCCTGGACGACGAAGCCCACGGGCGCCGCCTCGAGGATGTCCTCCTGGATCTTCTGGTGGAACTCGTAGCGCTCCTGCTCGTCGACGATGCTCACGCCCTCCTTGATCATCTTGTCGATGTTCGGATCGGAGAAGTAGCCGAAGTTGCAGAAGCCGTTGGTGTCGTACATGAGGCCGACGTCGTAGTTCGGATCCGGAGCGAACGGGTAGATCCGGATGAGCGCAAACGGGGCCTTCTTTGAGGTGTAGAGCGTCTCAAGGGTGCCGAGCGGAGTCTTGCGCAGCGAGACGTTGATGCCGATCTTCGCCAGCTCTTCCTTGATCGTGACGCACGCCGTCTCGTGCGGCAGCACGCCGGCCTGGTAGTAGAGGTCCACGTCGAACCCCTTCTCGTAGCCGGCCTCCTTCATCAGCTGCTTGGCCTTCTCGATGTCGTAGTTGTAGGGGAAGGCGCTGGTATCCAGGGCGCCCGGATACTGGACCGGGTATACCGCCGCCATGGGCTGCGCCATGCCGTAGTAGGCCGACTGGATGATCTTGTCGCGATCGATCGCGAAGTTGACGGCTTGACGCACCTTCTTGTTCGCGAACTCGGGCACAACTTTCTGGTTCAGCACGAGGTGCGTCAGCCAGAAGCCCTGCGTCTCAACAGTCTTGACGCCTTCCACGTCGCGCAGCGACGTGATCTCGTTCGGCGACATCTCCTGAGCCACGTCGATCGTCCCGTCCTGGAGGGCGGCGTACCTGGTGGAGCTCTCGGGGATGACCTTGATGATGATCTTCTTGATCTTCGGCTCGCCCATGAAGTAGTTGGGGTTCGCCGTCAGCACGGCCTGCTTGCCGGGGGTGAACTCGGTCACGTAGTAGGGGCCGTAGGCGGGCGAGTTCTTGTCGATGTAGGCGGTTCCGGCATCGCCGAGGGGATCACCGTTCGATTCGGCCGCAACCTGCTGCTTGTCATAGGGGAAGGTGCAGTTGCTGAGGGCCATCATCGAGACGACCTGCGGGTTGGGCACCGTCGAGGTGAAGGAGATCGTGTACTTGTCGATGACCTTGATCGCCTTGATGTCGGGAATGGCCATGACGCTGGCGTAGAAGGCGCTGGCGCCGTTCATCTTCAGGCCGCGCTCCCACTTGTAGTACACATCGTCGGCGGTCAGCTCGTGGTCGTAGGCGCTCTTGACGCCCTTCTTGAGCTTGAAGGTGACGGTCTTGCCGTCCTCGGACACCTCATGGGATTCGGCCAGACGAGGCTCAAGCGAGGTGTACTCAGACACCGTCAGGCCCTCCGCCTGCTCCGAAGGGATGCTTTCGTAGCGAAGGAGCGTGTCCGTCAACTGGCGGAGAAACACCCAGATCATCGGGTGATTGGCCTTCTCGACGTCGAGGTGCGGCGGCAGTTCGATCGTGCCGACGATCAAGGTGTCGCTGCCGCCCGCGGCTGCAGGGCTTGCCTCGTTCGACGCGCTCGGCGAGTCGTCGCCGCCGCACCCCACGAGCAGCAGACCGACTGCCATGACGAGGGCTGCTACGAGGCCCAGAATCACGAACTTTCGTTTGTAGAAGTCTCCCATGGTGTTTCTCCCCTCACGCCTGAATCCGGATGATCGTCCGCCCTGCTCGCCCGGGCGGCTCCCACAAGTCAACACTGCTTCTCAGCTCGCCTCCTTGCTTCGACTGTCGCAACGGTCGACGCCAACTACATCCGGGCCGCGATGGCCTCGGCCTCGACTTCCTCATCGGTGAGCACCGCTTCGTCCGACTCACCCACGCCATAACCCATCCGAATGCGCTCCAGCGGATCCAGAAGGGCGGTGATGGCCTCACCCACGACCGAGTAGCAGAAGATGGTCACGGCCATGAACACGCCTGGGAAGAACGACGGCCACCACTGGCCGGTGATGATCGAAGGGCCACCGATCGCGATCATCGACCCCCACTCGGGCGTCGGGACGCGCACGCCGGCCCCGACGAAACTCAGGCCGGCGATCAGCAGGATCCCGAAGCCCATGACGGTCGACAGCATCGCGATGACCGGATTCAGCGCGTTGGGCATCAGGTGCACGAACGCGATCCTGAGGTTCGAATCGCCGGCGGCCCGCGCGGCCTCGACGAAAGTCCTGTCCCGCAAGGCCAGCACCTCCGAACGCGCCAGCCGCAGATTCGAGATGTGGTTCGCCACGACGATCGCGAGGACCAGGTTGGCCGGCCGTGGGCCGAACGCAGCGACGAGCAACAACGCGAGGACGAAGATCGGGAACGCCTGCAGGACGTCCTCGATGCGGAGGATGATCCTCGCGACGAATCCGTTCAGCCCTCCGCGGCCGTCGAAGTACCCGGTGTACACCCCAACCGGCGCACCGATAAGCATCGACAGGGCGGCGCCGGCAAAGGCGATCACCAGATCGGTTCGATAGGCCGCAATGGTGCGCGAGAACACGTCCATCGCGTTGGCGTCCGTCCCGAACCAGTACTCTCCAGACGGGGGGAGAAGCACCGCCCCGGGGATGGATTCCGTCGGGGAATGCGGCACCACGTACGGACCTATGAGCGCCAGGAGCAGCGAGATCGCGACGTAGATGAAGCCGAGCGTATAGAGAGGGTGTCTCCTCAGGTATCTGAGCGCATAACTCTGGCTCATCGCGCATCCCCTGTCATGCGACTAGCCAAGGCTCTTGATCCGTGGGTCGACCCAGAAGTAGACGAAGTCGACCAGCATGTAGACGACCAGGGTGAGCAGGGCCGACACCAGCACCACTCCCTGGATGGCCTGGAAGTCAGAATTGATGACTGCCTGTACGGCGTACTGGCCGAATCCACCCCAGCTGAAGACGGTCTCTACGAGCACGGCGCCGCCGATCAGGAAACCGAAGGTGAAGGCGGTCATCGTGGCCACCGACGGGTACACGGACTTGCGAATGTACGTCTGGATGAGGCCGGGCGAGAGGCCGGAGACCTTCGCGTAATCCACGTAGGCGCTCTGCTTGACGTGATTCGCCGTGACGATGGCGATCTTGGCAACGGCGCCGCTGTAGACGAACGTGAGGACGAAGACCGGAAGCGCGAGGTGAGTGAGGCTGCTCCACAGCGCCTCCCAGTTGGCGGTGAGCAGGCTGTCGATCACGTACGCGCCCGTGATCGTGTCCGGAGGCGCCATACCGATGTCGATCTGCCCCACCGGCGCAGGCGCCCACTGCAGCTGCACGTAGAAGATGAAGATCAGCAGCAGACCCAGCCAGAAGTCCGGGAAGGCCCCGGCCAGCATCCCGTAGCCGAACATCGTCTTCCGGGCGGCTCCCCGCGTCACGCTCTTGCGCACCGACACGGACTTGAGCGCGAGCGGCACCACCACCAGGATCGTGAGCAGCAGCGAGATGACGATCAGTTCGAGCGTGGCAGGCAGCCTCATGGCTATGTCGTCGCGGACCGTGTTGCCCGTGTACCACGACTTCCCAAGGTCGCCTTGCACCACGTTGGTGAGGTAGTACCAGAACTGCTCTATGAGCGACCCGGTGAGCCCCATCTGCTCCCTGATCTTCTCCACGCCCTCCTCGGGCACCAGCGGCCCAGCCATGAGGCGGGCGGGGTCACCGGGAATCAGACGGACGACCAGGAAGGCGATCAGGACGATACCGACTATCTGGGGTATGAAGAATACTGCGCGTACCCCGAGGTACTTCAGGTACTTCATCGGAATCTCCCTCTCGCCATCAGTGCAGGGTGGCGCCGCAGTCGACGAGCAGTGTCTGGCCGGTGATGTCGTCCGACAGGCTGGAGGCGAAGAAGAGCACCGCTCCCACAGGACTGTCGGGCTGCTGCGAGCGCTTGAGGCACGTCATCGGGATGACCGTCTGCTTGCCCTCTTCACCAAAGACATCCAGGCTCGCCTGGGTCGTGACCATGCCGGGAGCGACGGCATTCACGTTGATGTTGGAGGGCCCCAGCGATCGCGCGAGCGTGCGCGTAAGGCCGAGCACGGCGCCCTTCGCCGCCGTGTAGTGGTCTATGCCAGGGAAGCCGTTCCAGACGATGGCCGAACCCATGTTGATGATCTTGCCGCCGCCCTGCTGCTTCATGTAGGGATACACGGCCTTGCAGCAGAGGAACATGCCCTTGGCGTGGACCGCCATGATCTTGTCCCACTCCTCCACGCTGATCTCGGTGAAGAACTTGGGGGTGAGGCCGCCGTAGATGCCGGCGTTGTTCACGAGAACGTCGAGCCTGCCGAACCGCTCCCACGTCCGTTCGGCCATGGTCGTCACGTCGTCCTCGGAGGTGACGTCGACGTGGAGTGCGAGGACCTCGCCCCCCATGGCCTCGATCTCGTCGGCTACACCGTGGCAATCGAGGATGTCGCCCACCACGATACGCGAACCTTCGCGCGCAAAGGCGAGGGCGAACTCCCTGCCGAGGCCGCGGGCGCTTCCCGTCACGGCCACCGTCTTACCCTCGAGGCCCATGTTCATGACCGCCCACGCCCTTCCGCCCCGCCAGAACCGTTCAGGGTTGCAGCCGGCGGGCAGGCGAAGATCCCGTCGACCTCCACCTGAATGCCCCGCAGTCCCACTTCGACCAGCGTTCGGGCCGGGCGCCGGTCCGGGAAGTACTCGCGGTACAGCTCGTTGAACGACGGCACGTTGGCGACGTTCGCGAGGTAGATCGTGAGCTTCAGCGCATCGGCCAGCCCACATCCCGCCGCCTCGACCACCGCCGCCAGATTGTCGAGCGTGACGCGAACCTCGTGCTCGAAGCTGCCCACGTCAGGCTCATTACGCTGGGGATCGAGGGGTCCCTGGCCCGAGACGAACAGGAGTCCGCCGTAGCGGACCGCCTGAGGAAAGGGCCCCCGCCCCACGGGCGCTTTCGAAGAGTGCACTGTGTCGATCTGAAGTGAACCCATGGTGCCTCCGCCTCTCCCCGTCACCTCATTCACGTTGTCCTCGGCTCAGGGGTGGAGCGCAAACCGAGGAGCCGCGCGACATTGCCCCCGAACAACAGATCTCGATGGTCGTCCGAGAGAGTCAGATCGAGACACTCGAGGTAGTCTCGGCCCTGCCTGTAGGTGCAGTTGCGCTGGATGTTCGGCAGGTCTGAACCCCACACCAGTTTCTCCGGACCGAGGACGTCGAACAGCTCCTCGGCGAGCGGCTTCACCTGAGCATACGGATACCGCCATACGGTGCCGCCGGGCACCGGATGGCTGACCTGCATGGGGAACAGCAGCTCGAGGTGAACGTTCGGCCGCCGCCAGATCTCCCAGAGTTCATCCGGGACGGCCTTCAGCGTGTCGCCGTCCCTCAGATGGCCCAGGGGCACGCCATGGACGAGCACGCACTGGATATCGGGAGCATAGTCGAGCCATCGCTCGAACCGGTGCATCTGGACCATGAAGCGCTCGAACGGCGACTTGTCGCGCAGCTCGGGCTCTGGACTGCCGGTGATGTCCCAGAACACCGGGATCCCCAGAGCCCGCACCTCGTCCCAGAAAGCGTGGTAGCACTCGTCATCAAGATGGCGCCGATACCCGATTTCGAAGAACCGGGGGGTTCCGAAGTACAGCGCCTTCAGGCCGAGATCCTTGACGCCACGCGTGAGCTCGGCGATCTGCCGCTCCTCGTCGGCCCGCGCCTCGTTGACCTGGACGGTGCCCACGAAGGTGTCGGGATACGCTCGCTGAGCCTCGGCGAAAAAGTCGTTCAGGCACCCATAAAGCCAAGCGTTCTGGAGCACCGCCATCTCCACGCCCGCGTACGCCAGCTCCGCCTTGATGTAGTCCGGGGATGCCGTGGTGTCCTGGAGAGTCGGCCCGTACAGGTTCAGATAGTAGTCCTCACGGTTCTTCGTCCACTCAAGCCGTCCGTACTTGCCGACGCGGAAGGCGACGTCGAGAGCGCCGTCGGCTCCCGTCGACTGCGGATCCCAAACCCCCCACTCGGCCCGATCGGCGACCACACTGTCGTCGCTGCTCCTTCTGACTGCCTGCGACGGCGAGTCCGAGACGAACTTCTGCAGATACAGCAAGGTCGTGAGATCAGAATCAGGACGCCTCTCGCCGGACAGCGCCGGAAAGGCGTGGACATGAGCATCGATGATCATGTGCTTCTGGCCTCCAACGCTGTCATGGACGGCATGAGCTCTCTCAGTCGATGTTGTCGGTGACGACGTAGCCGCCGCTGATGAGCTGCAGACCCGGCATGTCGTCGTTGGGCCGGCCCTGCAGCGCAACGCTGTAGAGGTCGCCGCGCAGGTGGACCCTGACGATCTGCACAGGGCGATCGCCCTCGATGTAGCTGACCGACTCGTGCAGGAGAAGCGGCTGCGCGGCCTCTACACCGAGCATGGCGGCCTGTCTCAATGTGGGCTGAACTGGGCGGATGTCCATCTCGACGCGCACCACGTCGAACCCTGCCGAACGGATCAAGCCGAGAATGGACTGGTGCGCGAGGTCGGCCTTGGCGATCACACGACCGAGCTCAAGCGGGAAGAAGCGCGACTCGAGCCAGAGTGGCTTGTCGCCTGCCCGCCCGAGACGGCGAATGCGGACGACGATGTCATGACACTCGAGGCCCAGCTTGGCAGCCACAGACTCCGGCGCCTCTCCCTCCGTGGCTTCGAGCAGATCAGCTTGGGGCTCCAAGCCACCAACCCTGAGCTCCTCCTCGAAGCCGCGGAACTGACTGTGTGAGTCCCCAGGCGCGGACAGGCGATCGACCAACGAAGACAGAACGGTCCGGGCGCCACGACGACGAATGACCAAGCCGTCCTCTTCGAGCCGGTCGAGCGCCCGCCGAACGGTGACGCGACTCACGCCATACTTGGCGGCCAATTCGTTCTCGCCCGGAATCGGCACGCCGGCCTTGTAGTCCCCGCCGGCGAACTCTTGGCGGAGCTTCAACTCCAACTGGTAGTACAGGCTCACTGGCGCTTTGGTGTCGAGCACGGCTCCCCCAGACAGCCGATTTGTCTGCTTGTATGGTCACGTATACATGTTCTTCTCTGCTTGCGCAATGCTTCTTGCCGTTAGGGCCCCGCGGACGGGAACCCGGCACGGTGCTCGACGAGCACCGGGAGGCGGCGGCGCTCCCTGGGCCGCAGGATCTCGAAGCCGAAGCGATCGCTCATCGCCTTCCAGCGGTAGAAGGTCGAGCGGTGGATGCCGTGCAGGCGGCAGGCCGCGGCCACCGCGCCGAGAGCTCCCGCGCTGGCGAGCACACGTAGACGGTAGGCGAAAAGGACATCATCATTGGTCATGGGGCGGCGCTCCTGCTGCGAGAACCTGGACAGTCCTTGCAGAGAAGGATGCGTCGCCCCACCTCAGGGCGGCAAGAGGATTCCGAGTGTCGGCACTACTCGGGGATAGGACAGGCTAGCCGGCCGCGGCGCCCACGTTGACACCGACCGTCAGCCCGTCCGCTCGATACGCCTCCCGGACCTCGCGGCGCGGGGCGCCTCCCTCACCCCACCAGCTCGACCTCGCCGGCCTGCCACGTCTTGTCGAAGAACGGCTCGAGGGGAACGAGGATGCACGACGCCCTCTGATCACCACAGCGATCTCACGTGGCTGCAACGCTTGACAGCCGTTCCCTCACATCTACGGTGAAGGTAGGCGCCACACATGCCGGAGGGTCTGCCGAGGATCTGACTGGGAAGCTCTCATGCCTGCGCTGGGGGATCCAACTGAGTCCGGGTTACGCCCGTGGCTGCGGCACTACGACCACGGTGTTTCCGCCACGATTGAATACCCGAAGCTCACCATGGCAGGGATCCTTCGGCGCACAGCGCTTCGGTACCCCGAGCGTCCAGCGCTGATCTTCTTCGGCCGCCGGACGCTCTTTCGCGATCTGGACGAGCGCGTCACGCGGCTGGCGAGCGCCCTCCGCACCCTAGGGCTGCGCCCGGGCGACCGCGTGGCCCTCTTCCTGCCCAATTGCCCGCAATTGATCGAGAGCTTCTACGCCGTCTGGCGCGCCGGCTGCGTGGCCATACCGGTCAATCCCCATGCCACGGGCGCTGAGCTGGCACGCGAGCTCTTTGATTCGGAGGCGGCCGGCATCGTGGCGCTCGATCGCCTGTGGCTGCGTCTGCCCGCCGTCACCCTGCCGCCGACCCTGCGGCGGATCGTGCTGGCCGACATCACTGACGACCTGCCGCTCACGCTGCGGGTCGGCGCCAGGCTCGCACAGCAGGTCTCCTCTCCTCCCCTGCCGGCGCGAACCGGCCCGGAGCCCGTCCGTCTCACTGCGCTGGTGACCGAAAGGGGGCACGAGACCGACGATGCCGGCACGAAGACCTCCGATCCGGCCGTCCTGCTCTACACGGGCGGGACGACAGGACTTCCGAAAGCTGCCGTCCTGACGAACGGCAACCTCGTCGCGAATGCCTGCCAGCTGGGGGCTTGGGCGGCGGGCCTGCATGACGGCGCCGAGGTCATGCTGTCTGCCCTTCCGCTCGTCCACGGCTACGCGATGACCGCTTGCATGAACGTCGCAGTGCTGCGCGGCTGGACCCAGGTCCTGCTCCCCGACCCGCGCGACCTCGACCAGCTCCTCGAGGCCATCGAGCGCCAGCGCGTCACGGTGTTTCCAGGCGTGCCCACGCTCTACGCCGCGCTGTGCGGGCACGCCGACGTCCGCTCCGGGAAGCGGGACCTTCGCTCGATCGAGGCCTGCATCAGCGGTGCTGCCAGCCTGCCCACAGGCATCCAGGACGAATTCGAGCGAGTGACGGACGGCAGGCTGGTCGAGGGCTATGGGCTGACCGAGGCTTCTCCGGCGACGCACTGCAACCCACTCAGCGGCAGGGGCAGGAGCGGCACGATCGGGCTGCCGCTGCCGGACACTGACTGCCGACTCGTCGATCCCGAGACCGAGACCCGACCCGTCGGCCTGGGAGAGCACGGCGTGCTCTGCGTGAGTGGGCCGCAGGTCATGGCCGGCTACTGGAACAGGCCGGATGACTCTGAGCAGACCCTGAGGCGCGACGAGACGGGCAGGGTCTGGCTGCACACGGGTGACATCGCCACGATGGACGCCGACGGCTACTTCCGCATCGTCGATCGCAAGAAGGACGTTATCGTCGCGGCGGGGGGCCTCAAGGTCTATCCCAACGAGATCGAGAACGTGCTGTCGACGCATGCCGCGGTCAGGCAGGCGGCTGTGATCGGCGTGCCACCCGGCGGTGCCGATCAGCGCGTCAAGGCGTTCGTGGTGCTGCGGGAGGGCGAGAGCGCCGCCGCCGAGGAACTGCTCGCCTTCCTGCGAACACGCCTCGCACCCTACAAGATGCCGAAGACCATCGAGGTGCGCGACGAGCTGCCCCAGGCGTTCACCGGCAAAGTGCTGCGCCGCGTCCTGGCCGACGAGGAGAGGGCTGCAGCCGAGATCAAGCAGAGCGGCTGACGTCCATTCAGGAGAGGAGGAGACATGCGAGGCGGAGGCGAGGTTGACCTCGGTGTGAGGGTAGCGGAGATCCTCAACCGACATCCGGCGATAGGCTTGGCGTTGGGCGTGGTTCGCAACGGACGGCTCGAGTCGTTTGCGGCCCGCGGCCTCGCAGACGTCGCCGCGGGCACGCCAATCACCGAGGACACGATCTTCCGCGTCGCCTCGATCACCAAGACCTTCACCGCCGTCGCTATCATGCAGCTCCAGGAGCAGGGATTGATCGACCTGGACGCCCCGGCGAACGACTACCTGCGCGCGTTCGAACTGAAGCCCGCGAATGCGTCGTGGCGTCCGGCGACCGTGCGCGATCTGCTCACGCACACCGCCGGCGTCCCGGAGACCGTGCAGCCGTGGCACGTCCTGCTCCCGGACTACGGCGAGAGCGTGAAGGCGGGGAGATCGGCGCCGCCGCTGGCGGAGTTCTACGGCGGCGCCCTTCGCCTCGAGGCCGAGCCGGGCACGCGGTTCGTCTACGGGAACCACAGCCCCGCGGCGCTCGGCCAGATCGTCGAAGACGTGAGCGACGAGCCACTGACGCACTACTTCCAGGACCATATCCTCGCGCCGCTCGGCATGGCCAACGCCGGTCTTGGCGGGTCCACCGCGGTCACCCCCCAGCTCGCGACGGGCTACCGGCTGCGATCGCGCGGCCCGGTGCCCGTTCCTGAGCGGGAGTTCGCCACCGCGGCGGCCGCCTCCCTCTGCGCCAGCTCGCGAGACATGGCTCGGTACCTGGCGGCGCTCCTGAACGGCGGCGCCAACAACGAGGGGCGTATTCTGCAGCCCGAGAGCGTCGCCGAGATGTTCGCGCCGCAGTACCAGCCGGATCCGCGCCTCGCGGGTATGGGCCTCGCGTTCTTCAGAGTCAACCTGCAGGGCCACCGCGCGGTCGAGCATTCCGGACTTCTCCCCGGCTTCGATTCCCAGGTGATGCTGGCCCCGGACGACGGCGTCGCCGTCATGGCCTTCACCAACGGCACGAGACAGGGCATCATGTGGTTGGGAGGCGAGGCGCAGCGACTGCTCGGCGAGCTCGTCGGCGCCCCGGACGAGCCGATCCGCGCGGGCGTCCCCCACCATCCCGAGATCTGGCCGCAGCTCTGCGGCTGGTACCGGCTCTCAGCCGGGATCAGGGATCTGCGACTGGCCGGGTTCATGGGCCCAGGCATCGAAGTCTTCATCCGCCGCGGGCGCCCGATGCTGCGCTTCCTCACCCCTGTGCCGGCGCTGTGCCAGGGCTTCCCGCTCCACCCGGACGACGAGAACGACCCCTACGTCTTCCGCGTGGATTTCTCCGACATGGGCGCGCCGCGGATCGCGTTCAGCACCGGTCCGCATGGAGTTGTGACTGCCGTCACGCTCGACCACCCGCTGATGGCCCTGCGCCTCAGGAAGCAGAGTCCCGCCACGAATCCGCGGCGATGGGCGATGGGGACGCTGGCGGCGCTCGGGACGGCCGGCGCAGCCGCCGCCGTCCTGCGCGCCGTCCGTGAGTGAGGAGACGAGATGGATGCCGAGGAGCTGCACCGCCTCAAGCAGGATGCCGTCGACAGGATCATCTTCCACGCGACGCCCAAGAAGTGGGTGAGCGACTCCGGTCCGTGGGTGCTGGAGCGGGGCGAAGGGACCTTGATCCGCGACGCGGACGGCCACGAGTACCTCGACGCGCTGTCCGGCGGCGTCTTCGCCGTGCTCGCCGGCTACGGTCGCGAGGAGATCGCGCGGGCGATGTACGACCAGGCGGTGCAGCTGAACTACACGAGCCCGTATGCGACGACCAGCGAAGTGACCGTGGAGCTGGCGCGAAAGCTGGCCGAAGTCACGCCGGGCCAGCTCTCCGCCTCGTTCTTCTGCACCAGCGGTTCGGAGGCGATCGAGGCCGCGATCAAGCTGGCGCGGCAGTATCACGAGGCGCGCGGCGAGACTCGACGCCACAAGGTCGTCTCGTTGCGCCGCTCGTACCACGGCGCGACGATGGGCGCCCTGTCGGCCACCGGCTGGAGTCCCGGCTTCGGAGTGTTCCGCCGCAGCGCCGACCCCATGGTGCCGATGGCGGGGTTCGCGAGCGCCATGCCTCCCTACTGTTATCGGTGCGAGCTCGGCCTGAGCAGTCCCGAGTGCCGGCTCGCCTGCGCGACCAGCATCGAGCAGGCCATCCTCGGCAGCGATCCGGAGCTGGTGTCGTGCGTCGTCCTCGAACCGGTCATGGGGACGGGCGGGTGCATCGTGCCTCCGGCCGGTTACCTCGCCACGGTACGGGAGATCTGCGACCGCTACAGCGTCCTGCTCATCTCCGACGAAGTCGTGTGCGGCTTCGGCAGGACGGGGCGATGGTTCGGCGTCGACCACTTCGGCGTGACACCTGATGTCATGGTCGTGGCCAAGGGGCTCACGAGCGGGTACGCACCCATGGCCGCAACCATCGCCACGCGCGAGATCGCGGACACGCTTCCCGTCTTCTTCGACGTCCACACGTACGGCGGCCACCCGGTCTCCGCAGCCGCCGCCCTCGCCAACATCCGCATCATCGAGCGCGAGCACCTCGTCGACAATGCGGCGACGGTCGGCGCCCACCTGCTGTCGCTCCTCGAGGAGCTGCGACGGCATCCCATCGTCGGCGACGTCAGGGGGCTGGGCCTGTTCGCCGCGATCGAGCTGAGCAGGGATCCGGAACGGGGCGAGGACTCCGCCGCCGCACTGCACATGGACAACCAGGTCGCCGCCGTCGCGCTCTCGATGGGACTGTTCGTGCGGCCGCTCGGCGGCACGATCCTGCTCGGCCCCCCGCTGATCTTCACCAGAGCCCAGGCGGAACGAACGGTCGAGGTGCTCGACGCGGCGCTCGCTCTGGTGGAGGAGCGGCCGGCCGGCCTGGGCGGGGCGGGCGCATGAGCGCTGCGGGCCAAAGCGCCCGGACCGCCCCCAGGCGAGCTGGTGGTATCTCTCGCCTGACCCCGTTCGACCGCATGTACCTGCGTGACGAGTCGCCCGACTGGCCGTGCCACTTCGGCGGTCTGGCCGTTCTGGAGGGCCAGGCGCTGCTGGACTCCGCCGGCGTGCTGCGGCTGGCCGAGATCAGAGAGCGGCTGGACCGCCGGCTGGCGCGCGTCCCGGAGTTGCGGCGGCGCGTGTACTTTCCCGGGACGCTGAGGGGCGGTCCGCTCTGGGTCGACGACGCACGATTCGCGATAGAGCAGCACGTCCTTCAGGCGGCCGTTCCGGCACCCGGCGGAGAGACCGAGCTGCTCGAGACGGCCGCCTGGCTCTACGGGCACCTGCTGGATCGCCGGCGGCCCTTGTGGGAGCTCTGGTTCCTGACCGGCATGAGCAACGGCCGCGTCGGCTTGCTGCTCAAGCTGCATCATTCGGTCGCCGACGGAACCGCGGCCGTTCGGGCAATGCAGTCCCTGTTCGATGCGGCGGCCGACGCGGCGGAGCCTGCGAAGTCCCCCTGGACGCCACGGCCCCTCCCGGGCAGCCTGCCGCTGCTCTTCGACGCGTTCGCCGCCAAGGCGCGCGGCCTCCGCCGCGGCGTAACCGCGCTCGGCCATCCGCGGCGCCTCGCGAAGGGGGCAAGGGTCGTCGCCCTGGTGCTCGGACGGACGATGGGGCAGAAGGGCGCGCCGCGCACCTCCCTCAACCAGGTCGTCCGGGCCGGGCGCCGGCTGCGTTGCGCCCGGCTCGATCTCGCCGCAGTGAAGCAGGCCGCGCACGGTCACGACGGCAAGGTCAACGACGTCGTGCTCGACCTGTGGGCGGGAGGGCTGCGTTCCTTGCTCGTCTCCCGCCACGAGCGCGTCGCCGGCGTCGAACTCGCCACTGGCCAGGCAATCTCGCTGCGATCGTCGGACGACGCGTCCGTCGACAACCAGGCCGGGACTGTCGTGCTGCGCCTGCCGGTCTGGGAGCCCGATCCGATCCGCCGGCTCGACCTGATCGTCGCGATGACGCGCAAGGTCAAGGCTCGCCAGCAGCCCGCCGCCATCAAGGACGTCGCGGCGGCGATGGCGACGTCGCCGCTCGCGCCCTATTTCAATCGGCATCAGAAGGCCGCCAACGTCATCGTCACGAACGTCCCTGGACCACCCCGGCACATGCACATCATGGGCGCCCGGGTCAACGAGATCCTGCCGATCATCCCGCTCATCGGCAACATCGGCCTCACCCTGTGCGCGCTTTCCTATGCGGGTCAGATCTCTCTCGTTGTGACCGCCGATGCGACCGCCTTCCCCGACCTTGAGGTGCTGACGGCGGCGATGGAGCGCGAGTGGGAAGTGCTCGCCAGCCAGTTGCAGTGACGATCCGCTGCCAGTGGGGCTGTAGCATGCTGATTGAAGGGCGGAGTGCACTCGACATGAGAACGGTCCTCGCGCCCTCCTCCTCAGGTGGAGAATAGCGCGACGACCGCGGTCATCGTTGTGTCGCCCAACCGCACCCGTCGTCGACCGCCCCCGGTGGCCGGCCTTCTCAGTGGTGCGGCAGCGCCCGCCGATCGTGCCCACTGGACATGTAGGCGACGATGTGGGCGATCAGGCCGAGGCTCCACGGGATCGTGACCCAGTACGCGTACTCCAGTCCGCCGCCCGTCACTATGTCCTGCAGCCACAGGAACGCATTGACGATCGCGAACACGACGGCATGCATGATCAGAGCCGCGAAGTCGCTCACAGGCTTGCGGGCATCCGGATGGCGGAGGTCCTGTATTGCGACCACGGCGGCGACCGCGAGCAGGACGAGGCCGACGACGACCATCCCGTAACCCCACCACGACACGATGTCGCCCACACGCCACGACAGATCCCCGCCGATCCCGACGTACTGATCCTCGCCTCCGTACAGGATGAAGACGCCGAGCAGTGCCACGCAGGCGCCGACGATTCCCAGAACCCATTCGCTCACTCTGGACACGGGTACCTCCCCTCCCCGACATCCCATCCATGGAATTCTTGCCACTTCTTGCGGATCGGAAACCGTTGTGTGCGTCGGCTACTCCATCACCTTCGTCGCAGCGGCAAGGTCGAGGCGGAACACGCGGCGCAACGACGGCACCTCGGAGAGGAGCAGGATCGCCAGCACCGACAGCACGATCCAGACGTAACTCGTGGGACGGATGTAGACGGGCATGGTGTACGCCTCCGTCGACATCGCGTTGAAGATGGCGCCGGCGGCCAGCCTGCCCAGCCACAGGCCGAGCGGCAGGCTGACGACGGCGAGCAGCAGGTTCTCGGCCGTGATCATGGCGACGACGTGCCTGCGGTCCTCGCCGATCGTGTGCATCGTCGCGATCTCGCGCGTACGTTCGATCACGTTGGTCGTGAAGGTGTTGTAGACGACGACGAACGCCACCGCGAAGGCGAATGCGAAGAGCACGCCGACGAAGAAGCGCATGAACGCGAGGAGCGAATCGAGCACGCCGAAGAGCGACTCCTTGATCGTGACGCTGGCCACGCCGGGCTGGGCATAGAGCGCCCGTTCGAGCGCGTTCAGGTCGGCGGTGTCGTAGCGGATGTAGACGGCGTTCATGACGGGCTGCGACGAGGATGCGAGTGCCTGGCCGGTCGCCTCCCCCACGAAGATCGGCGCGCCGAACCCCTCGTCGGACAGGGTCCCGACCTCGAGCCGCACAACGTCATCCCGATACGGGCTGCGCACCTCGACCGTGTCGCCGACACCGAGGCCGAGACGTTCGGCAAGACCGGCGGGAAAGACGATTCCGCCCCGGCTCAGGGTTTCGCCCACCGGGGCGCCATCGACCACCGTGAAGCCGTGGAAGCCCATGTCCGGCGCGGCCGCCGTGAGCGCGACCTCGCGCGTCTCGTCGCCGGCCTGCAGCCGCACGGGGACGACGAGCGCCGCCTCCGCGGAGGTGACGCCCGGCAGCCCGGCCACGTCCTCGAGGGCCGACGCCGGCACGTTCTCCTCGTAGGCGACGACGGCGTCCCACGTCTCGATCTCCTCGACCTGACGGTCGATGAGGTACCTGATCGAGTCGTTCATCGCCCACGTCGACACAATGAGGATCAGTGCGAACACCGTGCCCACGATCGTGTACAGACTGCGGCGTCGCGTGCGGAACACGTTACGCAGCGGCAGCCTGACGACGATCGAGCGCGGAAGTGCCCAGCCAAAGGCGCGCTCTACCAGAGGTACGTGGCCTTTGATCTGGCCGAGCGAGGGGTCGCTGTGCATCGCCAGCGCCGGTCGCAAGCGGGCGCTGCGCAAGGCCGGGCCGAGACCCGCGAGCACGCACACGACAACGCTGATCGCGACGGCGCTGCCGGCAATGCCCCAGTGCACGCTCGTCTCGTGGAACGGCAGGTTGAGGAGACTGCGGTAGCTCTCACCGATGCCGTAGGCCATGAGCAGCCCGAGCCCGATGCCGAGCAGGGACCCCACCGCACCGACGATCAGCGTGAAGCCGAGGTACTGGGTGAGAATCTGCCGGTCGGTGTAACCGAGCGCCTTGGAGAGCCCGATCTCGCCCCGCTGGCTCTGCACGAGGCGGGCCATCGCGATGGCCAGTGCCATGGCGCTGACGGCGAGGATCATGAGCGGCACAATCCTCGCAAGGTTCTCGTTCTGGCGGATCTCCTCGCGCATGCCGAAGTTCGACGGCTGGTCCTCCTGCACCGTCGAACTCAGCACGTAGTAGGGCGCGAGGATGTCCTCCACGCCGGCGATCACCGCGACCCGGTCGGCGCCGTCCTCCACGAGCACGGCGAACGAATTCATCCGGCCGGGCCGCCGGCTCGCCAGCTCGACGCTCGCCTGCGGCGCGAAGACGACGGCGAACTCGGCGGGGTTGGGGATCTCGTCTTTCGTGCGGCGGAGGAAGAAGTACTCGGCACTGGCGACGATGCCGCGCACGGTGAGCGTCACCGTGGCCCCCTCAGTGCGCAGCGCCACAGTGTCGCCGACGCCGATGCCGCGCTCTTCGGCGAAGCCGTTCTGCAGCAGGATGCCCGTAGGATCGCGCGGATCGAGGTATGAGCCCTCCAGCACGCGCACATCGTTCACGGCCGGATGCTCGTCAGCGGGGATGCCGACGGCCCGCATCGCGACCTCGTCGCGCCCTACCGTCAGGCCCGTGTCGACGATCAGCCGGCCTTGGACGGCGTCGACGCCGTCGACCTCGGCGAGCTCGGGAACGACACTCGCCGGGGCGTCCACCACCTTCGTCTCGAAGTCCGCCAGGGCGAACGTCTCATTGGCCAGGTCGGCGGAGGCGCGCAGGTCGAGCGCCGCGCCGACGAAGGCAACGTACACGGCGACCCCGAGCGTCACGAGCACGATGAGCCCGGCGAACTGCCCTCTCCGAGCCTTGATGTCGCGCCACGTCTTGAGCGTCATCGGTCGCATCAGATTCACCAGACGATGTCGGCGGGGTCGACCGGGTGGTCGTTGCGCTCCTCAGCGTAGATCCTGCCGTCGCGCAGGCGAATGATGCGGTCGGCAACCTGGGCCACGGGTGAGTTGTGCGTGACGAGGACGACGCTGCGCCCCTGCAGGTTGAGCTGCTTGAGCGTGCCGAGCACGAGCTTGCCGGTCTCGAAGTCGAGGTTGCCGGTGGGCTCGTCGCCGAGGATCAGCGGCGGGTCCTTGGCCAAGGCGCGGGCGACAGCCACCCGCTGCTGCTCGCCGCCGGAGAGCTGGCTCGGGAAGTGGTGTGCCCGGTCGGCGAGCCCGACTGCCGCGAGCAACTCATGCGGGTCGGTGGGCGGCGCCTGGCGATCGCGCGCCGCCAGCTCGTACGCGTAGCGTACGTTCTCCTCCGCGGTGAGGGTCGGGATCAGGTTGAAGAACTGGAAGATGAAGCCGACCTTCTCGCGGCGGTAGTAGGCAAGCTGCTTGCTGCTGTGACGGGTGATGTCCTCGCCGTCGACCACGACGGTGCCGCTCGACGGTGAATCGAGCCCCCCAAGCAGGTTCAAAAGCGTCGTCTTGCCCGAGCCCGACGGGCCGAGGACGGCGATGAACTCGCCGCGGCCGATGTCGAGGTCGACGTCGTCGAGCGCGTGGATGACGACCTCGCCCAGCGTGTAGGTCTTCGATACGCCACGCAGCGTCGCCAGGACGTCGTGCCCATCCACGCTCATCCCATCCCCCCACAGTCGCATCCGAGCCGTGATTCGACGATATCGCGCCCGGCCTCGTCTGCCAAACGTGATCACGCTGAACGATTGTCGGCCGCGGTCCGAAGCCCCACGAAGAGGGCCGCCCCGGCGGGGCGGCCCTCTTCGTTGACGCTGCGCGGCCGATACGTTCGCGGCTCAGATCTCCGCAATCACGGCCTTCGCCTTCATCTCGATCAGCTGCGCCGTCTGGGTGTCGCCCAAAGTGACCTTGGCGTCGGCGATCAGTTCGTTGAGAGCGGCTACCGCTCCCGCTTCGTCCTCCTGAGCGAGCGCCGCCGAGGCGGCATCGACGCCGGCGAGCAGGCGGGCGGTCAGCGTCGCGTCGATCTCCCCGGCATCAGACAACGCCGTGAGGAAGGCGCGCAGGCCGGGCAGCCCCAGGATGTACTCATCTGCCCCGATGTCCACCGCCGGCTTACCGTCGGCGTCGCCGTCGACGACGCGCTTGCCGCCGTAGAAGTCCGTTGCGGGCAGGGCCGGCCAGGAGAGGTTGCCGTGCTTGAGCCTCTCGCCGGTGTCGACGCAGGGCGAGCCGTACGTCAGGTGGAAGTCGCCGGCGGCCGGATCCGCCAGGAGAGGGTCGAGGTCGTAGAGGTTGCCGTACTCCGTGAAGGCCATGGGCAGGGTCCCGGCGACGTGGTTGATCTCTCGGGGCACAGAGTTCGGCCACCAGCAAACATTCTCGTAGAAGAGGCAGTTCGTGAGCGTTCCTCCGCGGCCGCCGCTGTAGAAGAGGGCGCCTCCGCCTGAGCGCACGGCGTTGTCGCTGAAGATGCAGTTCGTGATGGTGCCGGCGGCCAGGTTGTAGATGGCGCCACCCGCTGCTGTGTATGGCCTGAAGCGCGGCTCATACCCCGACGTGAGATGCCGCCAGCCGTTCTTGAAGAAGGTGCAGTTCAGGATGGTGGAATTGGCGCGGTTGAAGATCGCCCCGCCGAGCCCCTCCCCATACGTGGTGAAGTTGGCGGTGAAGAGGCAGTTGGTGAGGGTCGGCTCGCTGTAGTAGTTGAGCATCGCGCCACCGTGTGTGGCCGAGTTCCCCGTGAAGGAACAGCCCTCCACAGTCTGCATGCCCGCGGCGTTGTACATACCGCCCCCGCCCCCGTATTCGAAGCTCGCGCCTGCATAGGCGGTGTTGTCGCTGAAGGTGCAGCCTGTGACGCGGGGCCAGCTCTGTTCGGCGTATGAGCCGTAGGTACCGTAGTTGTACATGCCGCCGCCCCGCCCCCAGGCGTTCGTGGCCCAGGCGCCACCCGCATAGTTCAACCTGAAGACGCAGTTGGTGACGGTCGGCGCGCTCTGCTCGTTGCACATGCCGGCGCCGACGGCTACCGAGTAGTTGTCCTTGGCGTCCACGCGGTTGTCGCTGAAGACGCAGTTGGTGATGGCGAGGGCGCTCTTGAAGTTGTATATTCCGGCGCCCCGAGTGTCCCTGATCTGGAGACTGGAGGCCCCTGTGACGCGATCGCCGCGCCCCAGCGTTACCGTGAACCCATCGAGCACGGCGCCGGTCACGCCACTGGCGTAGACGACGTGGTAGCTGTTGTCCGTGACGTCACCGGCGACTCCGATGTCGCCACTCAGAATGGTCAGCGCCGGATCCGAGCTCCGCTTCTTCAGGTCCTTCTCGACACCGACGAAGCCGCCGTAGAGGGCGACGCCGCTCTTCAGGCTGAAGGAGGCCGTACGCGCGTCGGCGGAGCCGTCGAGAGACACACTTGGCTTGTAGGTGCCGGCAGCCACCCAGATGCTGTCGCCGGCGACGACCGCGTCCAGGGCGCTCTGCAGATCGGTGAAGGCGTTCTCCCAGCTCGTGCCGTCGTTGGCCCCGGCGGCGTCGTCGTTGACGAAGTATGTGACCGGAGCCGCATCTGACTGGGCGGCCGCAGGGCCACCAACGAGCAGGAGCAGGGCGATCACCACCAATCCTGTCGCGAACGCCAAACGTCTCATCGCTCCTCCTCCCCCCACTGGCTTGGATCCCTGCCTGTCGTCTACCTGGACGAATCGCGCTCGCTGCCAGGCAGACTTGGCTGATCTGGAGATCGGAGGTGTCGGGGTGCCTCCCGTGGTTGCTTCCGAGAGATGCGCTCCCGGGCAGCTCCAGATACGGCTTACCCTGATTGTGGCCCGAGCGAGGTGCCGGCGCACTGTCCTGATGGACAGTCTGAGGGACAGTCTGAGGGACCGTCGGGGAGTCGAGCGGCTCCGCAAGCCTGCCGGTTCCCTTCGGGGTAGCCCTACGAGTAGGCTACGGGGCGGGTCTTGATGGAGCGGTCCGAAGGGGGAGGCTCCCCCGCTCCAGATGCTTTGGACGAAAGCTGCACGGATGGCTTCGTACGCCTACAGCACTTCTCTGCTGCCGCCGCTCCTCGCGATGCTCTTCATCGCGCTCCTCTCCCTGTACGGCTGGCGACACCGCAAGGTCCCGGGCGCGGTCCCATTCGCGGCCGCCTGCCTGTTCGGCGTCGCCTGGTCGCTCGGCTCGATGCTCAGCGGCGCCGCGCAGGAGCCGGAGACGAAGATCTTCTGGCTGAGGTTCGCGACCGTATGGCAGCTGCCGCTCGTCACGGCTGGTACGTGCTTTGCGCTCCAGTACGCCGGTCTGGGGCACTGGCTGACCCGCAGGGTACTGCTCGCACTCGCCGTGCCCCCGCTTCTGTTCGCCGCCGTGATCGCGACCGACGGCCTCCACCACCTCGCGTGGGCCGGCCTCACGGTCGTCGACGGATCCGTCCGAGCGGTCTACGGCCCCTTCATAACTGCGGAGCTCGCGTACAGCTACGTCCTGTTCGTTATCAATGTCTCGGTGTTGCTCTGGTTGTTCGTCCGCTCGCCGCGGCACCGCGCGCCCGTCGCCCTCATGGTGCTCGCCCAGGTGGGAGCGCGCGTCACGTTCGAGTTCGGCGTCGTGCGGTCGTCCTTCCCTCCACAGTGGGACCCCGACCTGTTCGTCCTCCTCGTCACGTTCGGCGTGTACGCGATCGCGCTGTTCGGCTTCAACGTGCTCAACCCTGTGCCAGCCGCCCGCAGGGCGACGCTCACCCAGATGCGCGACGGCATGGTGGTCGTCGACGGCGGCGGGCGGATCGCGGACGTCAATCCCGGGGCCGAGCGCGCGCTCGGCAGGCGGGCGGCCGAGCTGCTCGGCCGCCCGCTCGGCACGGTGCCTGCGCTCGACGATCTGCTGTCGCCGCAGACGAACACGGACGCGAGCGGCAGCGACCAGGCCGATGTCGGGCCGCCCGCCCGGGACTTGAACGGCCGGCACTACCTCGTCGAGACGAAGTCGCTGGAGGATCGTCGCGGACGGCCGCTGGGCCGCCTGATCCTGCTCCACGACGTCACGGAGCAGCAGCAGGCCCAGGCTCGCCTCCTCGAGCAGGAGCGGGTGGTCGCCACACTGCAGGAGCGGGAACGACTCGCCCGCGAGCTGCACGACAGCGTGGGCCAGGTGCTCGGCTACGTGAGCATGCAGGCCCAGACGGCGAGCAAGCGCCTGCGCGACGGCGACGGCGGGAGGGCGGAGCAGCTGCTCGATCGGCTCGCCTCCGTCGCGCAGCAGGCGCATGCCGACGTGCGTGAGTCCATCCTGGCGCTTCATGCCGCGCCGTCAGCGGACTGGGCGTTCGTGCCCACGCTCCAGCGCCACCTCGAGGACTTCGAGACGCAGTACGGCGTGACGACGGAGCTCACGGTGGACGGGCTGACCGACGACTCGTTTCCACCGGAGGCTGGGGTGCAACTGCTGCGGGTGGTTCAGGAAGCCATGACGAATGCGCGCCGGCACGGCCACGCACAGACCATCAACGTCGCGATGGAACGGCGCGGAGACAAGACGCACATCACGGTGGCGGACGACGGCGACGGATTCGAACCGCTCATGCTGGGCGCCGACGGCGACGGCCACTTCGGCCTGCGCTTCATGCGTGAGCGGATGGCGCAGATCGCCGGCGACGTGACGATCGATTCCAGCCCCGGCGCCGGGACGAGAGTGCAACTCACGGCGCCGCTGGGCGCAGGACGGGAGGACGCGGAATGAGAGTGCTGCTGGCAGACGACCACACCCTGCTTCTGGAGGGCTTGCGGAACCTCCTCGAAGCACACGACATCGAGGTCGTCGGGACGGCCGGCAACGGTCGCGAGGCGGCCGAACTGGCCAGGCAACTCCTCCCCGACGTCATCCTCATGGACATCCGCATGCCGGTCTGCAACGGCCTCACCGCGACTCGGCTCATCAAGGCCGAGCTGCCCCAGGTGAAGATCGTCGTGCTGACGACGTCGGCCGACGAGCGAGATCTGTTCGAGGCGGTCAAGTCAGGAGCGGGGGGCTACCTCCTCAAGAGCATAGACGCCGACAGCCTCCTGGAAGCGTTGCGCGATGTGCAGCAGGACGTGCCACCCTTCGCTCCCGGGCTCGCGGCGAGGCTGCTGGCCGAGCTCTCGCGGAGCTCCGAGGACGCAGAG
This sequence comes from uncultured Thermoleophilia bacterium, assembly GCA_964533575.1. Taxonomy (GTDB): domain Bacteria; phylum Actinomycetota; class Thermoleophilia; order UBA2241; family UBA2241; genus CAIXSE01. The sequence goes on from CAZHMG010000001.1 coordinate 49,593, forward strand.
GGAGGCGACGCGAGCGGCCAGAGCGCGACCAGCGGCGGCGACACCAGGAGTGCAACGAGCGGCGGCGAGGCGGACGGGAGCGGCCGAGCCTCTACCGAGACGCCCTCCCGCCCGCCCGCGCCGCCCTCCCCTCCGCCCGACATGCCGCCCGATCTCGACGAGCCGCTGAGCCCGCGACAGGTCGAAGTGCTCGCCCTGGTCGCGCAGGGCCTCTCGTACAAGGAGGTCGGCGAGCGTGTCTACCTCAGCCCTCGCACGGTGAAGTACCACATGGCCGAGATCATGCGGAAGCTCCACGTCCAGAACCGGGCGCAGGTCCTGGCGCATGCAGGCCACCTGCTGCGGGAGTGCGGGGTCGAGGAGAACGACTAGCGCGCCAGTAGCAGCAGCCCGTCTGCCGGACCTCCGCCTCGGTGCGGATGAGGCCAGTGCGTACGGTCGGGGGCTCGGACGGCGGTGCCGTCCGAGCCCCCGGCTGCAAAGCCCGATCGCTACTTGAGCGATACCAGCACGACGTGCTCCACGCCGTCGCCGAGGTCGACGCGCAGCTGATAGGTGCCCGCGGTCAGCCCCTTGGTGCCCCAGTTGAAGACGTACTGCCCGCTCAAAGGGTCATAGCGGAAGAGGTTGCCCGTCGTCGCGGCGCCGGTGCTGACCGCCTCCACGGTGTCGCCCACGATCCCGCTGGACACCTTCGCGTAGTAAAACTTGGCCACGAGGTCCGTGATGCCCGCGCTGTCTCCCGTGAGGGCGAACCTGACGGGCACGGTGCTCTTCAGCTTGAAGACGGACGAGTCGTCGGCGTTGATCGGCTGGAGGAAACCCGACCAGCTGATCGTGGGTGCCACGAATGGCGTCACCGTCACCGTGAAGCTGCCGCCGGCCTTGTTGCCGGCGCTGTCGGTCGCCGTGCAGTTCACCGTGGTGGCGCCCACCGGGAAGGTCGAGCCCGAGGCCGGGTCGCAGCTCACTGCGACGGCACCATCGACAGCATCGTTGGCGGTCGCCGTGAACTCAACGACGGCGCCGACGGCGCCGGCCGCCTCGACCGTCATGTCTTCAGGCAGGTGCAGGACGGGAGCCGCGTCGACGATCGTCACCGTGAAGCTGCCGGTCGTCGTGTTGCCGGACCCGTCGGTCGCGCTGCAGTTCACGGTGTTGGTGCCCACCGGGAAGGTCGAGCCGGAGGCTGGGTCGCAGGTCACGGCGAGGGACGCGCCGTTCGCATCTTTCGCCGTCGCCGTGAACTCGACGACGGCGCCGTCGGCGCTCGTCGCCTCAACGGTCATGTCGTCGGGCAGATGAAGGACCGGCGCCACGACTATCACCGCTTCGATCGACACGTAGGTCGTTGACTGGCCGAAGAAGGGGACTGCAATCCCGTCCGTGATCACATTCGCTGTGGCGCCGTGGGGGTCGACCGCCAACGTGTCGTAGCCTTCCCCACCGTCCACGAAGATGGTACCGCGGGCGAGCGCGGAGATGTCGAAGCGGTTGTCTCCATGCCCGCCGATCAATCTGACGCCCTCGATGTTGCCGAGGAACGTCCCCACGCCTGCCTGGTCTCTGCCTTCGATCCAGGTGAGGCCGCTGTCCGTCAGGGCGAAGTCGGAGTCGCACGTCTCGACGATCGTGTCGGCTTCGCCGCCGGTGCTCGGTTCGGTGATCGTGTTGGTCCCTGGTCCACCCGTGTACTGGTCGTTGCCGCCGTAACCGTACATGGCGTCGTCGCCGGCGCCGCCGATCAACACGTCGGCGCCGGTCCCGCCCCTGAGCACGTCGTTCCCGGGACCGCCGTCGAACACCGCCCGGCCGGTGAACATTGGGGCGCTCAGCGTGTTGTTCCCCGACCCACCGGTCAGGCTCGCGACTTCGATCCCCGAGAGGGTATCGTCGTCCTCCGCCCCGATGGTCAGGCTCGTGTTGGCCAAGGTGAAGTTCGCGTCGCGGGTCTCGACCACCGTGTCGATCCCGGCCCCGCCGGTGATGGTGTCTCCGCCCGGTCCGCCGGACATGGCGTCGTCTCCGGCGCCGCCGATCAACTCTTCGGCGCCGGTCCCACCCCTGAGCGTGTCGTTCCCGGCGCCGCCGTCGAGTACTACAGCGCCGGTGAAGCTCAAAACGGTCAGGCTATTGTTTCCCGATCCGCCGGTCAGGTGGGCCGCCTCGATCGAAGAAAGGGTGTCCTCGCTCACCCCGTCAATGGCCAGGCTCGTGTTGGTCAAGGCGAAGTCCGCGTCGCGGGTCTCGGCCACCGTGTCGGTCCCGAAGCCGCCGTCCATGGCGTCGTCGCCGGCGCCGCCGATCAACGCGTCGTCGCCGGTCCCACCCCTGAGCACGTCGTTCCCGGGACCTCCATCGAGGTCCGCCTGACCGGTGAACATTGAGGCGCTCAGCGTGTTGTTCCCCGGCCCTCCAGTCAGCCGCGCAGCTTGGATCCCGCGGAGGGTGTCGTTGCCCTCTGCCCCGATTGTCAGACTCGTATTGCTCAACGTGATGTTCGCATCGCGCGTCTCGACAAGAGTGTCGACGCCGCCGCCTCCGGTGATATTGTCCGTGCCTTGTCCACCGGTGAAGACGTTATCGCTGTCATTGCCCGTGAGGGTGTCGTTGCCGACACCGCCGATCACGTTCTGGATGTTGCTGACACCGCTCGTCGCTGGGGTGGCCGCGCCCAAACCGAGGTTGACGTTTACCCCCGTGGTGAGCGCCGAGAAGTCCAGCGTGTCGGTGCCCGCGCCGCCGTTGATCGTCCCGCTGACCGCGCCTCCTGCGAAGCCGAAGGTGTCGTCGCCGGCGCCGCCGACCAGATAGCCGATCCCGCTGAAGGTGATGCTGCTGTAGCCCGCGACGGTGATCGTGCCGGCATTCGCCCCGGTCAGGCTCCAGGTCGTGGTCGCGGCGATGTCGACAACGACCATGTCGGACCCGGCGCCGACAATGGTGGCGACGTCGTAGTGAATCACCCCGCCGATATCCCGGTAATCGGGCGTGGCGTTCCCGTTCGCATCGACGACCGTGAACGCGGGGGCGGCGGCCGACGCCTGCGGGGCGCCGACCAATGCAGCGACCCCCAACGCCAGCGCCGCCAGGGCCGTCAGCAGGACGCCCCTGTACCTGTGGTTGCTCATAATGCCCCCGCCTTTCCCATCTCATTCGGCCCCTGCCCCGCCCCATCGGCGATGAGCGCCGCCAGCGCGTCGGCAGAGAGTTCACGGTACTGGCGGCCCGTCCAGAGCCGCACCAGGTTCACATCAGGGCTGATGCCGAGCACCAGCAGGTCCGGGTCGTTCTCGAGCAGACGGAAGCATGCCTCCGGATAACCGTTCTCGATGTCGAAAAGGACGACGTCCGGGCGGCACGCCCGCAGCTCGTCGGCGCCGAGCTGCGGCGCCGGGAGCCGGATCAGCTCGAATTCAGACGCCCGATCAAGGCTCGCGCCTACACTGCCGAGCACGATCGAGTCGCCGTACAGAAGGATGCGCCGCTGCTCGCTCATGGCCTCGCCTCCGCAGGATGCGTCTACTGCACACAACTCTCCGGCAGGCGGGGCCGCCGCACAATGTCCCGCGGGACAGTCGTGGGACAGTCTCGGGGGACAGTCGTGGATACGCCTGGAGACCTCGACTCATGTGACGATCCTGAAGCCTGAGCGTCTTTCCTGCCCCAACCGGGTAGCAATGCCTTTTCGGCTTACGCAAAACACGGCACGGGAGCGTTGATCATGCATGTACGACTGGTACGGTTCGAGGGCGGGACTCCCGAAGCCATCCTCGCCGAAACGGAAGAGATACGACGCGACGTCGACGCGATCAAGCGCCATCAACCGACGTCCTACTTCTCCAGGGAGCTGATGGGGCTCACAAGCCGCATGCGGGTGTTCGTGAACCGCGAGCAAGGCTCTGTCGCGATCCTGTTCTTCTCCGACAGCGCGGCCAACGCGGCCGAGATAGACCGGATCCTGGACGCAATGGCGCCGAGGCACGAGGGCTTCGGACGGCGGGTATCCAGGGACATCTACGAAGTCGTGCTGGACGAGGGGCTGCGCATGAGTCAGGCGGCGTAGGCCGGAGCGAGAGGTTCGCCCCGCCCCCGGGACACGGCGCGAAACGCAGCGCATGGCCGGCGAGCCGGCCGGACCGCGGGTTCCTCCATCAGAGACGACGCCGGCGCCGCCGTGATCGGCGGCGCCGGCGTCTGCTGCAACGTGGGACTGATCCCGACTCTAGCTCAGGGCATCACCTTCTCCAGCTTCTCGATGCCCAGCAGCCAACGGTCCGCCGTCTCGACCGGGATGGCCTTGCCCGACTGGGCCTTGATCTCGCTCCCCGTGGCGTGGAGGAGGTTCGCGGTCGTCTTGTAGGCACCCCGCTGGTATGCCGCCCTGGCGGCCAGCAGCTTCGCCTTCAGCGACGCCTTGAGGCCTGCGGGCAGCGTGACGTGCTCCTGCACGCCGAGGGCCAGATCCTGTGTCGCCGAAGCGATGCTCCCGCCGTCGGCGTCGACCGCCATGATGTTGACGCCCGCCGCGAAGAGGGTTGGGTTCGCCTCGGTGCCATCGGTCCTGATCTTCCCGATGTAGTTCATCTCTCCCATGTAGCCTCTGGTCCAGTAGATGTAGTGGTTGTACGCGTTGAACGTCCCCCCGAGGAACGACTGGCCGGTGATCCAGTCCTTGTTGAGGTGCAGTGACCAGATGAGTCCGGAGGGCGTCTCTCCCCGACCTATCGTGCCCGCGTACGTCGAGAAGTAGAAGTAGGGTGATCCGACCCAGAGATCGCCGACGCCGTACCACATTCGGCTTTCGGGAATCCACCAATCGTCGAACAGGACCTCTTTGTCGGTGCCGTCCGTCTTGGCGCGCGCGACGTGGCGCCCCGAGATGTTGGGCTCGTCGTACGACCAGTAGATGTGGTTGTCGTAGACGGCCAGTCCGTACGCACGCGTGCTGATCACGTTCTGGTTCACCTCGGTGCCGTCGACCCTCGCCCGGCCGATGCTCGAGCCGTCGTTGGTCCAGTAGAGGTGCGAGACACCGACGTCGATCTTCTGGGGATACCGGCATCCCGTGATGAAGCTCTGGTTGACCTCGGTCCCGTCGATTCTGGCCCGGCCGATGGTCCCGCCAAGGTAGTTCGTCCAGTAGATGTACCCCCCGCCGACCGTGACGCCCATCGCCTCGTTGCAGCCCGTGATGAAGTTCATGTCGACGCCGCTGCCGTCGTTGTTGGCGCGCCCGATGGCGTCCTCCGTCATATTGCTGCGCGTCCAGTAGACGAAAGCATCGGCCGGCGGCGCCAGCACCGCCGGCAGCAGGAGCGCCGCCGCAAGGATGGTGAACGCCAGCACCGCCCGCAGGCGCCATCCGTCCCCTAAGAATGTCGATACACTGCCCATGTGCCTCTCCCCCAATCCCTTCTGCCCGCCCTTGATGCCGTGTGTATCGAGTCTATGAGCGGCTGGGCGCTCATACAATGTCCGCAGCGACAGTGCGCGGACTCAGCGACTGTCCCTTCGGACAGTCATGCTTCACCAGGCGCACCGATGGTCACTCTGACGTGGGATACAGGAGGGCGAATGACAGAGCCGGCGCCGCCGTGAACGGCGGCGCCGGCTCGCTGTGCATTATCAGGCGGAAGGCGACCCTGCCTCAGGCACCACCTTCTCCAGTCTCTCGAGTACGAGCAGCCAGCGCTCGGCCGTCTCGGCCGGGATGCCCTTGCCGGCCTGGGCCTTGATCTCATTGGCCGTCGCCTTGAGGGTGTTCAGCGTCGTCTTGTAGGCGCCCCGCTCGTACGCCGCCTTGGCGGCGAGCAGCTTCGCCTTCAGCGACGCCCTGAGGCCGGCGGGCAGCGTCGCGTGCTCCTGCACGCCGAGGGCCAGGACCTGCGTCGCCGTGGCGGCGCTCCCGCCGTCCACGGCGACGTCCAGTGCGGATTCGCCCGCGGCGAACAGTTGCGGATTTGCTCTTGTTCCGTCGGTCTTGACCTTGCCGACGTAGTTCATCTCACCGGGGACGCCGTTCCAGCCCGTGATCCAGTAGATGTAGCCCTCGTACGCATCAAACGTGCCGCCGAGGTCCGGCTGCCCGGCGATGTGATCCCCGTCGAGGTGCAGCGACCAGATGAGCCCCGAGGGCGTCTCCCCACGGCCTATGTAGTCGCCGCTCGTGTAGTAGAAGTAGGGCGACCCGACCCAGACCGCACCAAGGCCGCCGTTATCCCTGGTGAACAGAATCTCCTGATCGCTGCCGTCCGTCTTCGCCCAGGAAAGACACATCTTCGACGTGACGTAGGGTTTGTAGTACGTCCAGTAGATGTGGTTGTCGTAGACGGCAAGCCCCGTCGCGTGCGTGCTGATCACGTCCTGGTTCACCTCGGTGCCGTCGACCCTTGCCCGGGCGATGCTGGGATGGCCGCCGTACGGGTCCCAATTGGTCCAGTAGACGTGAGAGACGCCGACATCGATGATACTGGGATACCTGCAGCCGGTGATGAACGACTGGTTGACCTCGGAGCCGTCGATCTTGGCCCGTCCGATGGTGCCGCCCTGCAGGTTGGCCCAGTAGATGTACCCCCCGCCGACCGTGACGCCTTTCACTCCGACGCAGCCGGTGATGAAGTTCATGTCGACGGCGCTGCCGTCATTATTGGCGCGCCCGATGGCGTCCTCCGTCAGGTTGCTGCGCGTCCAGTAGATGAAGGCGTCGGCAGGCGGCGCCAGCACCGCCGGCAGCAGGAGCGCCGCCGTGAGGATGGCGAGCGCCAGAGCCCCCCGCAACCGCCATCCGCCCCCGAAGAATGTCGATACATCGCCCATGTGCCTCTCCCCCAATCCTTCTGCCCGCCCTTGGTGCCGTGATGCATCGAGTCTACGAGCGGTGCCGGCGTCCGCACAATGTCCGCAGCGACAGTTCCCCGTTTGCAGACTGTCCCTCGGGACAGTCGTGCATCATCCCGATGTGAACGAAGCAAGCATCCTTCCTTGGCCGCTGTCGAATGCCAGTGCGGGGACCGGCATAGGGGGCAGCATTCCGTCTCTGACGGCCGGCACAGGAAAGCGAATGACAGAGCCGGCGCCGGCGCCGTGAGCGGCGGCGCCGGCTCGTGGCCGTCAGGCGGAAGGTGATCCTGCCTCGGGCACCACCTTCTGCAGTCGCTCAAGCACGAGCAGCCAGCGCTCCGCCGTCTCGGTGGGAATGGCCTTGCCCGACTGGGCCTTGATCTCGTTGGCCGTCGCGTGGAGCACGTTCAGCGTCGTCTTGTAGGCGCCCCGCTCGTAGGCCGCCCTGGCGGCCAGCAGCTTGGCTTTCAGCGACGCCTTGAGGCCGGCGGGCAGCGCGACGTGCTCCTGGACGTCGAGGGCCAGGTCCTGCGTCGCCGCGGCGACGCTGCCGCCGTCGGCGTCGACCCCCCTGACACCCACGCCCGCGGCCAGGAGTGTCGGATTGGCGCTGAACCCGTCGGTCCTGACCACGCCGATGTAGTTCATCTCTCCGGGAACGCCGTTGTACCCCGTGATCCAGAAGATGTGCCCGTCATGCACAGTGAATGGCGAGCCGAGGTTGGGCTGATTCTTGATCCAGGTCCTGTAGATGGGTCCCGACGGCAGCTGTCCTACGCCGATCGCGTCGCCCGTCCCGACGTAGAAGTAGTCGTCCGACATGACCTGGATGGGGCCGAGGTCGTAGTCCTGGAGCAGCTTCTCTTGCTGGCTGCCGTCGGCCGCGGCGCGGGCCATCCAGATCGCGCCCGTGTTGACGTTCGGCAGGGAGTACGTCCAGTAGATGTGGCCGTTGTAGTAGGAAAGCCCTACCGCATGCGTGCTGATCAGGTTCTGATTCACCTCGGTGCCGTCCACCCTCGCCCGGGCGATGGTGGAATTGCCGTGCGGGTCCCAGTTGGTCCAGTAGATGTCGGAGGGGCCGACGGCGATGTGGTCTGGGTACCTGCAACCGGTGATGAACTGTTGGTTGACCTGGGTCCCGTCGATCCTGGCCCGCCCGATTGAGTGGCTGCGCATGTTGGTCCAGTAGATCCAGCCGCCGCTGACCGTGACGCCGCTCGCTCCGCTGCAGCCCGTGATGAAGTACGGGTCGACCGCGCTGCCGTTGTTGTTGGCGCGCCCGATGCAGTCCTCCTGCATGTTCTGCCGAGTCCAGTAGACGAACGCGTCGGCCGGCGGCGGCAGCACCGCCGGCAGCAGGAGCGCCGGCATGAGGATGGCGGCTGCCAGCAACGCCCGCAGCCGCCATCCATGTGTGAAACGATCCTTCGCTACGTGGTCCATGGCTCTCCCCTCCATCCCGCTGCCCACCTCACCACATCGAGTCTACGAGCGGTGCCGGCGCCCGCACAATGTCCGCAGCGACAGTTGCCCACTGTCCCTCGGGACAGTCATGCGCGAGCGGCGACGAAGCCTCTCCTGCTTACGGCCGCCGTCCCGTGAGCCCGAGCAGGCGATCCTGGAGGGGCGCGTCGTCCGGGACCTCGACCTCGGAGCCGAACACGCCGATCTGCCGCCATTCGTCGGCGTGCGGCTCGACGATCTCCCAGACGGCCTGCACCAGATCGTCGGGCAAGTCGCTGTCGATGCCGATCGCCTTGGCGATGTCGTAGGCGCGCATCGCACGGAACAGGATCGCATGCCACAGCGCCTCGCGGGCCGTGTAGTCACCGTAGGAGTAGTGGACGGTGCGGTCGTCCAGGTCCGACTCGTCGAGGTCCTGCACGGCTTGGATCGACTTCTGCACGAGCTCCGCGAAGCGATCCTTCGGCGCGTCCCCGAGCAGCTCGTTGTCGAGCGCACCGCCGAACGCATCCGGCCCGGCCTCGTCCATCATCATGCCGGCCATCATGGTCGGGATCCACGCCTCGTCGTAGGCCTGGTAGTCGAGGATCTCGCGCAGCGTGTAGGTGCGATCGCCTCTGGTGGGAAAGCCGTCCGGCAGCTGCATCTCCCACTGATCATCGCGGATCTGGCCGACGACGGCCTCCAAGGTTCGATCGGCTCGAATGAATGTCTGTCTCTCGTCCATCGTGCGCCTCCTTCACCGGCCAACGGCTTCTCTCGAAGAAAACGGTTCCCCGAAGGCGAACATGGAGAAGCATACGATGGTCTCGTTGCCGTCCCGCAGGGCCGGCGAGACGCCCGATAGCGAAGCTTCCCGTTGAAGCGAAACGGTTCGTCGTGCGGTGAGAGGACGTGCGTGAGCGAGCACTGGCAGGTACTTGAGTACGAGGGGCCAGGCTGGCAGGCGCGGCTTGAGCGCGATTGGCTGCGCCTCTACGCCTCGATGCCCTTGCGTACCGTCTACGACAGCCACCACGCGCATCGTCTCTACGCCCGTCACCTCATGCCGGCCAGCCACCGGCTGCGCTACTTCGGCCTCTCCGACGGCGAGCGCGTGCGCGCGATCTGCCCGCTGGAAGCGACCGTCGACCACGGCCTGGGCATCCCAACGGCGGTCCTGAGCACTCCCTACCACTTCCACCACTGGCCCTTCTCCGACATCATCTGCCCTGAAGACGCCGCCAGGGCAGCGTTCATTCCCGAGCTGGTCCGCCACCTTCGCGGGAGCGGCGAACGCCGCCTGCTCCTGCTCGGTCCGGTTCCCATCAGGTCGCAGCTCTGGAACGGCCTCAGAGAGCTTCGGCCGTACCGCTACTGCGCCTACGTGTCACACACCGCCGCCGTCATTGACTGTCGGATCAGGTACGAGGACCTGCTCGCGGGGCTGCCGGGGAAGTTCCGCAGGGAGGTCCTCCGGAAGCGGCGCCGGCTGAACGCGCTGCCCGAGGTGCAGTACACATGGGCGTCCGCGGAGCCCGAGCTGTCGCAGGAATTCGAGCACTTCCTGGCGCTCGAGGCATCGGGCTGGAAGGCCACGGCCGGCAACGTCATCAAGTTCCAGCCTGAAGTCGAAGCCTTCTACCGCGGGCTCCTGACGCTCAACGACGCCGGCGATCACGTCACCATGCTGGGCATCTCCACGGACGGGCACTGCATCGCCGCCCAATTCGCCGTCCACACCGGACAACAGCTCCTGGAGGTGAAGACGGCGTACGACGAAGCCTTTACGAGCGTCGGTCCGGGCCAGGAACTCATGCGCGCGTTTCTCGAGCACTGCTGCGGTGACCCGAGCATCACGATCCTCAACATGATCGCGGCCTCGAGGTGGCTGCAGGACTGGCAGCCGCAGCTGGTGACCATGGGCAGAGCCTACATAGCGCTCGAGGGCGTCGAGAGCCTGGCATGGATCAGGGCCTTGTCGGTGAGGTACGGAAGCGCGCGACCGCTGCTCCACCGGATTCGCGAGAAGGTGAACAGCAGCCGTCGCGTGCCCGCCGGCCATGACCAATGATCGACAGAAGAAGCGTGGAGCAGAGAATCGTGACTCCACGCGCCTCTTCGGTCTGAAGGGAAGACGTCATGAACAAGCCGCTTGGGACAGGTGCCCACAGGAGTGAACCCCAACGCGCGGCCGACGATCACGAGGGCCTGACCGGCCGTTGCTGCGCATCTCTTGCGCCGCTCACGCCGCTCTTCTCGCGCACCTCCTCGGGCGCCCACGCCGCCCCATCCACTTCGTGCGCGACCATGCGGCTGTCGGAGACGCTACGAGTAGAGATGGTGTTGCCTTTCGTAGGCGACACTGCCGCGTGCAATGGATGCAGGCGACTGACCTTGGAGCATTGGAGAGGGACTTGAACAAGCCTGAGCCGCCCGTCCCTGCTCAGATCAGGTTGCCGGGGGGGCGGTCCTCGGGGCGGCTCTCTGCGGCCCAGCGACGGTAGTCGGCGGCGCGCCGACGGCCCTCCGGTGTCGCACACGCGCCGCCCTCCGACGTGCAGAGGAGCTCTCGCGGCAGGCTGCGTCCGAGCGTGTCGACGACGTCGAGCGCTTCGTGCAGCGGGAGGACGGCCTCGTGGCCGGCAAGCGCTAGATCGGCGAAGACGTGGGCCATGCACGTGGCCGCGAGGACCCGGCTGCGGCACGGCTGGCAAAGACCACCCGGGATAGGATCGCACGGCATGCCGGTGAACGCCTGGAGCGTCAGCGACGCCGCGTCCTCCGCCTGTCCGGGCGAGCCTCCGACCATCTCGACGATACCGGCCGCCGCCATGGCGCCGCAGACACCTGCCTCCCCGGAACACCCGACCACCTCGCCGGTCGGCTCCGTGCGGGTGAAGGCGATCGCTCCGACGCCGGCGGCGACGAAGAGGCCGCGCAGCAGATCGTCGTCGGTGAGGCCCCGGGCCTCTTGCACGGCGTTCAGGGCGGCGTAGACGTAGCCGCCACCGCCGCCCATGGGGCCGGGCACGGTCTTGACGCCGGGGATCCCGGCGCCGGCCCCGTAGGCCCAGCGGATCGTGGCAGCCGTGAGCGGGTCGACCAGCGCCTTTCCGTGTCGTTGATGCAGCGCCCAGCGTGTCGCGAAGTCGGGCTTGAAGGGCCCTGTCGGGACCTGGACACCCTCATCGTACGCGGCGCGGGTCTGGCGCCGCATGAGGCTCGCCAGCGACCGCATGGTGGCCAGCACCCTCTCCCTCGACCACCCGGATGCGTCCATCTCGTACTGCAGCGCGACCTCGCTCAGCGGGACTCCTCGCTCCGCCGCGATCTCGCGCCAGCGCGTCATCGTGGCGAAGAGCTGCGGCCGGCGGGCCGCGGACCTCAGCACCGGCAAGACCGGACGCAGCAGAGCCACGCGGCCGGCATGGCCCTCGCGCGTGAGATGGCCACGCACGGCGCCCGCGTCGGCCTCGGCGGCGAGCCGGAACACGTGCAGGCGGGCGCCGCCCCCCTCCTCTACCGTCTCGTCGCTGAGAACTGCAGGCAGCCGATCGCGAACCGCGGCAAGCTGCCGCGCGCCCAAGGTTCCGGCGGGGTCGAACACCAGGAGCACGGCCTCGTCGCCGGACGTCCGCAGCGGGAAGCCGTCGACGAGCAGCGTCTCGACCATGCCGCCGCCTGTCGACGTCCCCAGCAGGCTCACCTCACGGCCGTCCGCGGCGGTGAGGACGAAGTTCATGGCATTGGGATGGTCGCTCCCGGCGAGCCGGATGAACGAGAATTCGACCGCCAGACCTGCCTCCTCGGCGAGCGCAAGAGAATGGAAGAGACGCTCGTCGTCGGGGGCAAGGCCGAGCACGCCGGCCACCATGGCACGGTCCTCGGCCATGATCCCGAACGTCCCGGCAAACGACCCCTGCGCGTCCAGCTCGATCCGCGCCCGCACCGGCGGCTCTCCCAGGAGATCGCGGGCGAGGTTGCCGAGACGGCACGGCGCGGCCGTGTGCGAGCTCGAGCCGGGCTGCATGACAGGCCCGAAGACATCGTTGAAGAACTCCGGATAGGTCTCGGCCTCGTTGATCAGTGTCCCTATCAGTGTCCTGACTCCCCCGGGAGATGCGCGGACGGGAAGAGGATCCCTGTCCGGTCCGGCGCTCGCCGCGTGCTGTTGAGGCCGGGGTTGAGCGCTTGCCGGCGACCCAGCGCCCACTCCCGGCACCGCCCACAGATGCGCGTCCAGGGTCTTCCCCGCAACCTCAAGCCCCGCCTGCCGGGACTCCTCGTACGGCAGCCCGAAGCGACGCAGAACGCATCGTACTCCTCGTCGGCACCGTGAGGGCATCGAACTCAGCGGACGACGACTCACAGCCTCTGTCGCCGCCGTATGCCAGATCACCGACTCTTTCTCTCGGAATCGAGACCCTCATCTACATCGCGGTTGGCATGATCAGTTACTCGATGTTTGATGCTCTTAGCAGAGTGCAGTATCGTGCTCCGCACGTCGTGGTCCTACCCGTGTGACCTCAAGTGACTGAAAGGGGTTACGTGAACCCAACCGGCGGCATGCGTGCTCAGGCGGGACTCATGGTTCTGCTCGTGGCGCTTGTCTGCTGCTCCCACGCCCGATCAATCGCCTTCCTGTTCCCTCTCGTGGCTCTTCTCTCGTGGCTCTACCTCGACATCCATTACGCCCTATCCTTGGGAGCCTCGACGCGATCGGACAGACGCGAGCGGCTCGATCGCGTGGTTACCGTGCAAACCGCGACGGTCGTGGGCGTGCCAATGGCTCTCTACGCGGCTACCACGCTTCTCGCCGCTCCCAAGCTCGACGACTGGTCGTTCGCGGTCATCGTCACTGCACTGGCGGTCATGGACACCATCGCGTACCTCTCAAGCTTGGTCGACTGGTACTACACGAGAACTCGCGTCGACGGAATCGTCTGCTACCCGCCGTGTATTCACTCATCGCGTGAGTCTGACGAGGTGAGAAATCGACGCTGGCAGAGCGTGACGAGACGCTGGTACATGCACCGAAGCGTAGCTTGGCTGGTCGGTGTTGTCTCGGCGATTGTTGCCGTGGCTGGCGGCGCTAACATCGTGCTTTCCCTTGCGAGCATCGCCGAGGACAACAAGCTGTTCGCCATTCTCGTCGGCATCGTTCCCGCCATCATCGGCATCATCATCGCGTCGCCATCAGAGTATGTGTCGAACCACGGCAAGGCCGTCTCTGCATGGTGGTCGCCGCCACTCATCTTCGTTGGCGACGTCATCGACCTGGGCGATGACCGGCGATGGTATGTCCGCGACATAGCCGTCGACCGTATGACTCTGGTTCTGCTCGACCCACCTGATGGAGACACGATCGTCAAGCACTACTCCCTGCGAAGCGTGGATCACGACTTCCGGCGCAAGATCAAGAACGTCAGCCCTTGCAGCACCGACGCGTGCAGGCGGATCAATCAGGACGCACAGGGTTGTCAGTGCGACTTCGATGACACGCGACTCAGGCATGGTGGCAGCGCGGCACCACGGCATGTCCTGATCCTCTGAGTACGCGCGTGTTCCTCGGCGCCCCCGCTACGACGCAGCCCCGCGCCCGGCCTCACCACGTCCGCCCCGCCCTGCTCATGTACGTCCAGATGCTGTGGTCAAGCCGGGAGGCGGAGACGCCGAGGAGGCTCGCGGCTTGCGTGATCGTCGCGCGAGCCTCCTCGTAGTCGCGCGCCTGGACTCCGGCTCGCTCGAGGAAGCGCAGCAGATGGACGTCGACTGCGGCCGTGTCCTGCTCGCCGCAGAGGATCTTGAAGTAGTCGATGGTCTTCGGTCCGATGCCGCGCACGCCGGCCAGCTTGTCGGCGTTGGCGCGGCACTCCGTCCCCTCGCTGCAGAGCCAGCGTCGCAGGTCCGCCTCGGTCTCGACACCTTCGGCGATGAACAGCTCGGCCACCGCCTGCATGCGGCCCAGCTTCTCCGGGTGCGTCCAGCGCACGACCTCTTCCCCACCGCGCTCATGCAACAGCGTGAGGAAGCCCGAGGTCGTGGCCGCCTCAGGGAACGTCGCCATGACGTGCTGCACCCGCGGCCAGACGACCGTCTCGTAGCGAAGTCCGGACTGCAGGACCGCGTCCGTGATTGTCGCGCCCATGTGGTTGTAGGGCAGCGCGAGGTCCTCGACCATCTCGAAGTCGGGAAGGCCGGCGATGAAAGCCGCCACGCGTTCGGCATCGATGGAGTCCTGCTGCCCCTGTTCGCTGCCGCGGTCCTCTGCACCGACGCCGGGCCGCTGCTCAGGCTTCGGGGTGAGGCGCAGCCCAGCCGTCGGCGCCCAGATCCAGCCCTCGATGCGAGCGGTCTCGAGGTCGTCCGGCGGCACAGCACATCCCAGGAGGAAGTCGGCCGCGGCCAGCACGCAGACGCAGGCGTCGACCGCATCGGCATTCGCGAGCTGCGCCTGTCCAAGGCAAGAGCAGTCGAGCACATCGGACAAGCCCTCCAGGCAGCCGCCACGGTCCGGCGCCCCATGGGCGATGCGCGTGGCGGCCGGGTACACCTCGATCGCCCGCCACGGCTCGGCCTCGTCTACCTGCCAGGCCAGCGGCAACGGGCTACCGGTACGGTCACGAAGCTCATCCAATAGCGCCAAGGCAGCGACGGCAGTACGAGCGATCAAATTGGCGCCGACCTCGAGCGGCTGCTTTCCGAGACGGGCGCGTATGGCGCGCTCGGTGTCGCGCGTGAACAGCGCGTTGGATTGGGCGGGCACCACCTGCCCGGCGCGGTGGCCGGCCAGCGATTCGGCCAACGGTCGCGGCCACCCGAGAGGTGCGTCGAGGGCGATGAGCACATCGTCGGCATCGCGAAGCCATTCCGCGGCAATTGCGGCGGCAGGCCGCGATGGACTCGCGACGGTGCACTGCTTGACGCAAACGCGCCCTTCATCGAGGACACCCAGTGCGAGGCCGGTCTTGTTCGGCTGCGTCGCGCAGTCGATGCCGAGCAGCAGTGTCGTCACACGTCACCTCTCTGCGCAAAGGTCGCCTCTGACCGCACCGCTCTCCCCCACTGCCTAAGCCAAGTCTCCTGAATCGCGCTGTAGAGGAGCTGGACGTCGGTCTGAAGTCCAATGTTTGCGGTCCAACCCGGCGTCTGCTCGTCGTTGCGAACGCATCGCTGCAACCAGAAGAGCGCGCAGCGCAGCTCGGCGAACGAGCTCTCGAAGCATCCGCCCTCACGAAAGCGTTGCCACACATCCTCAGCGATGCCGGGACACTTCCGACGAACCGCCGCGGCATAGCGGTAGCCATCGAATGCCTGACCGTACTCGGCAAGGATCAGGCGCCAGTCGGTGAGCGAGGGAGCCGGAGGCCGCCAGAGATCGTCGATGCAGTGCATGACGATGGCTCGCAGGTCGCGCAGTCGCCGCGACAGATCGTTACTGGGCAGATGGTCAAGGTTCAGTGGCGGCTGCCGGGCGACCACCACCTCTTCCTCAAGCTCCGCCAAGTGCTCGCCGGAATGCACAGGATGGACGGCGACGCACAGATGCTCCCGCATCCATTCGCCGAGCCTTGCCTCCGACGACTGCTCGAGCTTTCTGGGTCCTACGACGTCGAGCGCAAGCGGTCCGAGCAGGATCGATGCGAGGGTTCGTCGCAAGGTCGAACCCCGCACGCGGCCCCGCAGGTGATTCCCGCCGATGCGCGATCCGAGAGTGGATGCACTTGGCGTGTGCGCCTTCGATGAGGCTGCCCCGGCCTGGCCCACGTAGATGAGTCCCGCCGGCAGTTCGATGCCCAGGCCGCAACTGAGATGGTCAGCGCCTTCGACATCAACCCGCCAAGCGTACAGGCCGGGCTGGTCGAGTCCCTCGAGCCTGCCCGGCCAGTCCCTGGCCGCAATCCACATACCGCTCACGCCGAACGCATCGAGCGCTTCACTAGCAGGCGTCATCGCACCATCGATTCGTCATCGAGCAGGAAGCCTCCCCCTATCAACGTCTGCGACTGCGAGCAGCAGAGTAGCAGCACGACGAGACGGCAATCCACACCAGGTGTCCAGGTGTAAATCCCCGTGGCGCGCCAGCCACCGTCGTCTGACAAGTGATCACATGACACGGCTAGCCAGAACCGCAGCCGCCGGAGACAGCCCTCGGATGCCATCACATCTGTGCAGCAGGGTCATCGATTCGCTCCTCCTTGAGCTTAGCCGCCTCGCGATAGGCATCACTCAGGATCGCGAGAACCTTGTCATCGACGAAAGGAGCAGCGCGTCCGACGCTCACCTCGATGCCCGTCGCCGCCTCAACCGGCTCGATCGAACTCGGGGCGCGTCGCTCGAATACGCTGCGCCAAAGACTCAACGACGCCCGGCCATTCTCGTTCCAGATCGTCACCAATCCGACATCGTCTCCGAGGACTGCGGGGCGAAGCACCTTGCGACCAGTCACGCCCGTCGTGGTCGTCAGACTGGCGATCCCCTCGCGCTGCAGGCTCACAGCCCAGTCAGCCAGCTTCTTCAGAAGGGGGCGCTCGGACGCCGGCGCAAGTTCAATTGCAGAGATGAAGTCATCAGCACCCCGTGTCGTGACCGGGCCGGGGCCGCCAGCATTCGCGGCATCTGCGCTCTGAGGCTCGACGCGTTCGGGCTCCACGCGCTGGGGCACAATCACTCGCGCTCCGCCGACCTCGTACTGTGCCACCGTGACGAGATCAATGACGACGCCCGCAGCGATGTCTTCAAGGTAGCCGACCAGACTCACCAACTCAGGTGGAGCATCGTCCAGCACCCAGACGAGCCGAAAGGCCCCGCCGTTGAGACTCTCCTGCATCGCTCCGCGAAACACAGCGCCGTCCAGCTCAGCATCCTGGAACTCGCGCGAGGCCAACCCCGCGATCGTCGCGGCCCCACGATCGTGCAGATGCCGCGCCAGTGTACCCACCTCGAATCCGCCCAGAGAAACACCACGCAGGAATGATGCATACGAGAGCAGCTGTGCAACGACGGCTCGACGTGCCTCCGAGTTGCTCGCCAGCTTGACCTCGATGAGGACGAAGCGGCCAGTACGCTCAAGAGCCAAGACATCGGCCGTGCCGTTGCCGAGGGTGACCTCGCTACCCAGAACGATCATCTCTGGAGAACCGGCAAGCGGCAGGAGCTCAGGCGTCGAGGCAACTAGCTGATGCAGTTCTCGTTCATTCGGAAAGCCTGCAGACTCTAAGCGCTCATAACCGCCCGCAGCTTGTCGCCATATCGCCATCAGCAGTCACCTGCGACATACGCGCGCCCGCGCCGACGAAACCTGTGGACCTGACCATTCATGGTTGAGTCTTGCGCAAGACCGTCTCGCGATCTTGCGCTGTCTTCCCGAAGACTACGTCGATCAGCGCAGAACCCCCCCATTCAACTCGGCATACGCGAACAGACAGCGAGGCCGGTGATGATTCTCCAGTCGAGTACTACACTTCGTCTGCCGTCACGGCCACGGCAAACGGCACGTCGAGCGCCTCGAAATGCCGCTTCCCGCAACGGACCTTGTCCGCCTCCGAATTGCGCAGCTTCATGAAGTCGCGGGTGCTCTTCGTCTCGCGCACCATGTAGAGCGCCTCGCCGTTCTGCTTCAGGATGGCCCAGTCGGGGTTGTAGCTGCCGACCGGCGTGTCGATCACGAACCAATGCGGGAGCTTGACAAAGAGCTTGATGTCGTCGCGCTCGTCGAGACGGCGGGCGAACTCGCGCTCGATCTCGGACTCGTAGGGCACGTAGTCATACACCGAGCACTGCACTTGTAGGGCGCTCAAGTAGTCGATCAGCTCCTCGTTCTTGAAGAGCAGCATCTCCCACTCGGTCGCGGGTCCGGCGCCTTCGATGCGCTCGTACTTGATGCCGTCTACGAGCAGTCGCCGTAACTCGGCCTTGAGGATGCCGGCGACCGCGTCGAGGAACTGCTGCGGGTTAAGGAAGAGATCACCCAAGCGTCCCGACTCGGTGAGGATGCGTACCAGCGTGGAGCGCGTGAGCTCGGTCTCGTTCTGCAGGTAGGCGAGCACGTCTGGGATCGGCAGGTCGGCCAAGTCCACGCGTTCTTCGGCGACGCTCGAAGCGGCAGAGGTGACGCCCGCCTTGTCGACCTTCAGGCGGCCGGCGCTGACGCGAATGAGCGGCCGCTCGATGCTCGGCATGCCCTTGATGTTCAGGACCGCGCGCCGCACGAGCTCGTCTGTGCTGAACTCCACGCGATAGGTCGTCTTCGGTTTGATGCGGTCCCAGAGCGCCTTGAAGTCGGCGCTCAACGTGATATCTCGGCGCAGCTTGTTTGCGCCCACGTCGCGCGCCCGCCGGATGTGCCGCTCAATCTGGTAGCCGGCGAGGAGATCGACGACCGCCGGCGCGAGGTCTTGGTGAGCCGGCGGCAACTCGAGGGCGAAGCCGGCGCGGCGAGGGTCGAATGCCGGCTGGATGCGGCCGTCCGCGTCGAGCAGCCCTTGCTTGACGAGCGCCGCACGCACCTCCTCCGCGGCGGCGCGGCCGAGAGGCTGCTCGCTGCCGTCCACCACTCGGCTCAGCTTGGCAAAGGCCGTGAGCGGTACCTTGCCGAAGGTCACGCCACACTCGGTCTCGTACTCGATCTGCAGCGCGCGGGCGAAGTCCTCGTAGCTCTCGTTGGCCATCACGTAGAGCCGGTTGACCGACTCGTCGAACACACGATCGCCGTTCTGATCGACCGGCAAACGCAGGCCGCGGCCGATCTCCTGGCGCTTCTTCATCTGGCTGCGCGTCTCGTTGAGCGTGCAGATCTGAAAGACGTTGGGGTTGTCCCAACCCTCACGCAGCGCCGAGTGACTAAAGATGAAGCGGAGTGGCTCGTCGAGAGAGAGCAGCCGCTCCTTCTCGCGCATAATGAGGCCGTAGGCGTCGTCGTCCGCCGCGGTGTCGCGGCCCTCGTGCGAGTCCTTGACGACGCCCTTCTTGTCTTGCGCGAAGTAGCCGTTGTGAAGGCGCTCGACCGGCTCCTTGAGCCATGGGAGCGCTGCGTATCTCTCGTCGCGTATCAGCGCAGCCAGCTCGGCCTCAAACGCTTCGGCGAACTTGCCGCCTACCGGCTGACCGCCCTCGTCGTAGTCGCGGTAGTTGGCGACGCGGTCGATGAAGAACAGCGAGAGCACCTTGACCCCGCGCTCGCGTACCTCGAGCTCTTTCTCCAGGTGCCGGCGGATTGTGTGCCGGATCTGGGCGCGCCAGACGTCGTCGCGCAGACCGCCGGCCTCCTCGCCCAGACGAAGCGTGCGGCCACTGCTGAAGCGCACGTACTCGGCGCCGGGGTCGGCGTTGATCTCGGCGACCTCGTATCCGTTGCGGTACACAGCGCGTTCGTTGGAGAGCGCGTACAGGTCGGCGCCGGTCTTGACCGTCACCGACTTCTCCTTGGGGCCACCGACCGACTGCACGTGGATGCGCAGTTTGGCCCTGATGCGTTTCTGGTAGTCGATGCGCTCGACGCGCACGAAGGCGTCGTTGGCGGCGCCCTCGGCCACGGCGCTGGCGACGACGATCTGCTTGACGAGCTTAAGCTCGAAGGCGCGCACGGGGTCGAGCCGGTACACAAGGTTGTACGGGTCGCGGTGCGTGGCCGAGTAGCGCAGGGTGCAGAGCGGGTTGAGCGCCCGGATGGCCTCTTGGGCCTTGTCGGTCGAGTCGACGCTCTGCGGCTCGTCGATGATGACGACGGGCCGCGCCGCCTGCACGAACTCGATGGGCTGGCGGCCCGAGAGCCGGTCGCTCTCCTTGTAGATCACATTGCTCTTGCGCTCCTCGTCGGTGCCGGTGAAGTTCTTGCGGAAGGCATCGATGTTGATGATCAGGATCTGCAGTGTCGTGCTGGTGGCGAACTGGCGCAGCCTGTTGACCCGCTTGGCGTCGTAGACGAAGTGCTCAAACGGCAGGTTGTTGTAGAGCGCCCGGAAGTGCTCGGCCGTGATCTCGATGTTCTTGAGCACGCCCTCGCGGATGGCCACGCTGGGCACCACGATGACGAACTTCTGGAAGCCGTAGCGCTGGGAGAGCTCGAGGATGGTACGCAGGTACACGTACGTCTTGCCTGTGCCCGTCTCCATCTCGATGGAGAAGTGCGGGCAGCGGCGCGCCTGGTCGGCGGGGACGTCGAAGACGTCCCAGGCCTCGAGCGGCGCCCCCGGGTCTGCCGCTTCGATGTCGTTTCGCAGCTGGATCGCTCTGGCATTCCCCAGCAGCTTGTCGTCGGCGACCAGCAGGCGATTACCGGCGCCGAGTTCAGTGCGCTCTTGACCGGCGAACATGCCGCCAAGGTCGCCGACGTTCACCACCGCGAACTCCGGCGCGCCCTGCGGCTGGCCGTCGAAGAGATCCGTGATCGCCGCCACGGCGTCGAGTTGAAACTGCTGGCTGGCGTCGAACTTGAGCTTCACGATGCGCCACCATCGGCGCCGTCCGGCAGATGACGGCGAAGCGCGTCGATCGCCCTTTGGTCCTCGGAATCCGCAGCCTCGCGCTCCAGCTGTCGGCGGCCAGCATCGAACTCGGCGTAGCGCTGAGCGGCCAGCTCCTCTGCCACCGCGGCGCTGACCTGACCTGCGTGGGTGAGTAGCTCGCGTTCATTGAAAGTCAGGAAGACGTCGAGCCGGTTCTCCCAGTCGCGCATGGTCATCGTCTTGCGCCTGCGTGCCTGATCCTCAGCGTAGTCCAAGTACATGACAACGATGCGGTCGAGCTCCTCGAGCTCGTCCGCCTGCAGGTAGTTCTTCGCGACGGCCACATCCTGTCGCCGCACCCGACCGGCCGCCCACGATTGCAGGCCCATGTTGGGCTTTGCGGCGTCGGCTCGCTCCACGACGATCTCTGCCGCGGTCTGCCCAGTGACTGCCCACAGCATCTTGTTCTGGACCTTCTTGAAGAAGAGCTGGGCGACCTCGCTGCGCGAGTCGTAGTCGACCGCCGTTGCGTAGAGGTCACGCACCTTCTGATAGAAGCGCTTTTCCGAGGCTCGAATCTCGCGGATGCGCGCCAGCCACTCATCGAAGTAGTCCCAGCCGCCGGGCTCCTTGAGGCGGGCATCGTCCATGACGAAGCCCTTGATCAGGTACTCGCGAAGACTTGTGGTCGCCCATTGCCGAAACTGGGTCCCGCGGGGACTGCGCACGCGATAGCCGATGGCAAGGATCATGTCGAGGTTGTAGAACCGAACGCGGTAAGCCTTGCCGTCAGCGGCAGTTGTCAAAGATTCTTTGACAACTGCCGCGGCCTCTAGCTCTCCCTCTGCCAAGATGTTGCGCGCGTGCACGCTGATGTTCTGTTTGCTCGTCTGGAAGAGCTCGGCCAACGCCATCTGCGTGAGCCACACCGTGCCCTGACTTACGCGCAGCTGGACGGCCGCCGCACCGTCCTCAGTCGTGTAGAGGATGAGCTCGCCGGCGCCTTCGACAGGGATGGGATGGTTCGACATGCGGCCCCTCACACCGTCTTGAAGCTTGTGACGCCCTTGGTCTTGAAGATCTGCACGGCATTGGCCTTGAGCTGGTCGTTGCCGGCGAAGCCCTCGTCCAGGCACACCACGCGCTCGGGCTTGCTGCCGGCCATCGTGCGGATGAGAGCAAGCGTGAGCTCGCGCTCGAGGCAGATGAAGAGCGCGCCCCCGGCCACGGCGTACACCGTCTTGCCGGCCATGGAGACGGTGTCCACCGCTGTGGTAAGCGGGAAGCCGCTCTTGAGGAGGATCTCGTAGAGCAGATCCTCGTTGGAGCGGCCTCCCCTCACGTGGTCGACGTGCATGTCGAGCTGCTCCTCGAGCGCCTGCCCGTCGTGCGCGACCTGGGCGTTCCACGGCTTGAAGTTGGACTCTGCCAGCTTGAACACGCGGAAGCCGCGGTCGGCCGTCGCGCCGCCGTCCAAGTCGAGCTTGCCCGCGTCCTCGTCGTTCAGCTTGGCGATGACCTTCCGTACGCGGCTCTTGGCCATGTCGGCGATGGTCACTAGGCTGTCCTCTGGAACGGGAAGGGGTTCGGGCAGCTGAATTGCGACAAAGCGTCTATTCCCGCCATCCTCGGCGTTCTGGGCCAGGACCGCATGGGCACAAGGCGCACTTCCTGCGAAGAAGTCAAGCACAACGTCACCGGCGTCTGGTGTCGTGCCAATGCGGAGAGCATGACGAAGCAGTCGAGTGGGCTTGACCGAATTCAGGACATTCTCAGTATTCTGGAAATCCACGAACGCGAGCAGTTCCTCCTTCGCCTCTTGCGTATGGCCAACCTGGGTATGAAGCCATAACGTCTGAGGCACTACGCCTGCTCGGACGTCGGTCAGGAAGCGCTTGATCCTAGGTACGTTCGATCCATTCTCGCCCCAATAGATGCGGTTATCCCTATCGAGATCCTCGAAACGTTCTCTCGAGAACCGCCAATAGGTGCCTTTCGGATTCGAGTACGTCGCACCGCTTGGGCTGGTCACTTCGTATTGACCCTTGCTGTAGTAGTTGCGTGCCTGGATAGCTCCAGACATCCATGGACCTCGATCATCACTATCCGGATTTGTGTATCGTGATTCTGTCTCCGATGATCTGGGGAGGAGTGTCGGCTGCCAAGTCTCCTTTTGACGACAGTACACTAGGATGTAGTCGTGGTCTTCAGAGAAGAATGCGGCTGTGTTCTTTGGAGAGAACACCTTCTGCCAGACCACCGTGGCAACGAAGTTCTCCTCGCCGAAGACGTCGTCGCACACCCTTCTCAAGCTTGCGACCTCGTTGTCATCGATGCTGATGAAGATCACGCCGTCCTCGCACAGCAGATTCCGCGCGAGGTATAGCCGCGGGTACATCATGTTCAGCCACTTGGAGTGGAAGCGGCCGTCGGTGTCGGTGTTGGTGCCGAAGCGGTGGCCCTGGTCGTCAACCTGCCCGGTGTACTCTAAATAGGTCTGAAGGCTCTCGGTGTAGTTATCGGGGTAGATGAAGTCGTTGCCGGTGTTGTAGGGCGGGTCAATGTAGATCATCTTGACCTTGCCCAGGTACGACTTCTGCAGCAGCTTGAGGACCTCGAGGTTATCGCCCTCGATGATGAGGTTCTCCGTGGTGTCGAAGGCGACGCTCTCGTCCGGCGACGGCCGTAGGGTGCCGAGGCTGGGCGCCTGGATGGTGCGAAAGCAGTCGGCCTTGCCCGGCCAGCTCATGCCGTAGCGCTCCTTGCCCACGTCGACCGCCTCGCCGAGCGCCAGTTTGAGGCGATCGAAGTCGAGCTTGCCGCCCTCGTTGCGCACCTCGGGGAAGAGGCGCAGCAGCTCCTGCCGCCGCTCCTCGGCGATGTCCAGGGAGCGCAGGTCCAGCTTGTCGGAATCGTCAGTCATCATCACTCCACGTCTTGAGCGTAGTCTAGGATCGCCCTACACAGCTTGTTCAAGGTCGGAGACTCGAGACCCTCGTCTTGAGCCGCAGTCAGCCAGTCGGCAATGAACAGGTCGTTCTTCTCGAGGTTGCCCTCCTGCGCGTAACGCAAGCGAGCCGCTTCCATCAGACGTGTGTGGTTGGTCCCAAAGTCGTTCTTCACGATGTCACCTAGCTTGGTCGGCCAGATCGTGTGGTCGCGGCCCCAGACGGCGTCCTTGGGAAATGGCTCCCCACTCACTCCCAGCAACGACATGAGAGCCCGATTGTCCTTCTCGTGCTTCGAGCGTCGACCCTCTCTGCGCTCGTCGCCGTCTGCATCGAACACAACGAAGGGGGTAATGCTGAGCCCACGGGCCATCGCCAGGGGATTGATCAGCTTGTCTTTGCCGTTCACCGGTATCAGATGGCAGCCGAGACGTCTGAAGTCCGACCAATGGCCGGCAAGGTGCAGAGCTGTCGTCAGGTACGAGACGTCCTCTAGCCCCTCAACGAGGACGGGGACCCTCGCAAAGACCATCTCTGCGATGCCGGGCTGGAGTGCCTGGTGAATCTTGGCGACAAGGCCCTCGGTACGCTGCTCAGGATCCTCTCCCTTCGCGTAGCGAATGCGCTCGCATAGATCAATGTGTGTAAGGGCACGAACGGTTGCGGTGGCCATTGGCTTCGCGCGGCGCACGAGGCGCACGTTCTCGAAGCCTTCGCCGCTGACGAAGAGCGGAGAGTGTGTTGTCACAACCACTTGAGCATTTCCGTTCGCTAGCTGCTGCAGGACGTCAGCCAAGTGCCTTGCCTGCGGGGGATGCTGATACAACTCCGGTTCCTCACAGCCGAGCAGCAGGGTGGGAGCAGTCGGAGCCTCGCAACTCGCGATCTCCTGCAGCAGCGCGAGGAGGTAGGACCGCTGCAGACCGTGACCCATCCTAGCGAGGCCACCCTGGAAGCCCCCTTCTCCAGTACTGACGCCGACCGTGGGTTTCTGGATGGAGACTGACTTGTTCGGGTCGTACAGCCAGTCCATATCGAGGCGAGCATCCGAGTGTGCCCATTCCCGGAGGCGCGTCTGCAGAGCCGTCGAAACGTCGTCCAGCGAGCTCTTTCGCTCCTCAAGGAGCCGGCAGTACTTCTCGTTGGTTTCGTCCTTGAGTGCCTTGAACTGGTCATCGAAGTCCTCGCGCGCCTCGACCGCTCGCGAGATCAGTCTCTCAAACGCACTGTTCTTGGATTCTTGTCCCTCCTCGCGCGCGTCCTTCACCGCTGGGACGAAGACCCACTGTACGTGCTTCGCGAGCTTTCCCTTTCCGCCCACTCCGTAGAAGGTGTCTTCGCTCTCGATCAGCTCGCACTGATCTGAGTGCTCCGACTCGTAGTCCTGAAGCGCCTTGGCCCTTGCTTCCGTCGACGAAGCGTTTGGCAGATCCGGGAACTCGTCGCGCAGCTCCCCGAAGATCGTCTTCAATTCGTCCGCCTTCGCAGAGGACTTGCGAGCTTCGAAGAACCGACGAAACGGATCCATGCCCAGCCGATGACCACAGTGCCGTACCTGACCAGTGGCCGAGCCGACGTCGAAGACGGCCTCGGCAGTGACCACGAGTGTGTCTTGTCGCACATAGTCAGACAACTCATCTCTGGCGCTCTGATTGAGGTCGGAGAACACCACCGTGATCCGAACAGGCTCAGCAACCTTCTTGAGAAAGTAGTCCTCGTCGATGAGACTGCCGGTGGGGGTGGGGGACGACGCCTGCTCGAGGAAGAAGACATTGAGCGCCGCCAGCACTGTTGACTTGCCCGCACCGTTCGGCCCGACCAGGCACGAATAGGACCCTAGGTGGATCGTCTCGTCTTTGAATCCGCGGAAGTTCTCAATTCGAATTGACTCGACTCTCACCAGTCACCCCCCCACCGGACAGTCACCGGACGTGCCACCGCATCGTGAACAGCGGCGTCTGATCGACGCTCTGCTCCAACCGGCGCCCGATCTCATCGAGCAGCTCATCCTTCTGCCGGTCAATGTCGCGGCTGGCCGCGTCGTACGTACGCCACGCCTCGTCGCGGTTCTCCTCAAGCTTGCGCGCTGAACGCTGAAGTTCGAGCTTCTCGGGGACTGTGGGCGCGAAACGCGCCTGCT
The DNA here is from genome assembly GCA_964533575.1 of uncultured Thermoleophilia bacterium. GTDB lineage: Bacteria > Actinomycetota > Thermoleophilia > UBA2241 > UBA2241 > CAIXSE01. Next base: position 75,419 of record CAZHMG010000001.1, read on the forward strand.
TCTTGGCCTCTTTGAGCGCCTCGTCCATGTCCGCGAGCTCGGCCTTCAACCCTGCGCGTCGGTCCTCCGCCCATCGGTCCAGCTTGTCCATCTCTGCGTCGAACCAGTGACCGTCGCGGGCGGTCATCTCGGCGAGCAGCGACTGACGTTGCGTCTGCACCAGCACACGCAGGTCCTCTGCTACAGCACTAGGCACCAAGAGACGCGCGACGCGTTCTCCTGGCAGGTCGAAGAGGCGGCGGCACTGTGCCGGGCTCATTGGCTCGCCGTCGTCGGTGAGGCCCGCAGCAAGCAGTTGGTCTTCGCTCTCGATGGCGCTCAAGCGCACGTGCGCGCAGGTGAGCCAGCCTGAGCAACCGCGCAGTGGCTCGAGGATCGCGATGCTCTTGCCGCTGCCGGCGTAGTCGAAGACCACCTCTGCCGGCTCCACGTCGAGCTCCTGGGCACGCGCGAGGACGCGCTGCGCCAGCGGGTGCCCGATGCGATAGGTGTTCGCATCTTCCACGCCTTTCGCCATGCGGTATGGCCCCCGGTTGATCGTCTCGCCCGGGAAGGGGTTGGTGTGCAGCATGAAGCTGAAGCCGTCGTCGCTGAAGCTGGCGTGATCCGCGAGCACATGTCGCGTCAGTCGCCAGAGCTGATCATTGAAGCGGTCGAGCATCCCGTGGCTGTCGATCCGTACTCTCTCCACGACTTCCTGGTCGAAGTTGTCGAGGAGCTTCTCGCGGGCATCGCGCTGGCCCATGGCGATCTGTCCTTCGAGGTCCAGCTGGAGCTGGTCGAACTCGAACTGAATCTGCTCTGTGGTGCGGCACTGCTGGTAGATCTCGGCGATGCGCTTCTCGAAGTTGACGCCGGACTCCACGGCGCCGAGCACCTCGTCGCTCGCCCCGAACACGCCGTCGAAGAGCCGGAACTTCTCATCAAGGAGCTGATACACACGGAGGTCTGCGGCGTTCTTCTTGTTGAGAAAGTTGACGACCACGACGTCGTACTTCTGACCGTAACGATGGCAGCGACCGATGCGTTGCTCGATGCGTTGCGGATTCCAGGGCAGATCGTAGTTCACGACGAGGTTGCAGAACTGGAGGTTGATGCCTTCGGCCGCGGCCTCGGTCGCGATGAGGATGGCGCCATGGTCACGGAAGTACTCGACGAGTGCAGCGCGTATGTCGGCGCTGGGCGAGCCTGAGATGCGGTCGGTGTCGGCGTGCTGCTTGCACCAGTCTTGGTAGATGCCCTTCGCTAGCGAGCCGGTGTTGGTGCCATTGAAGAGCACGACCTTCCCGGCGAACTCGGTCTGCTCCAGCACGTTGAGCAAATAGTCCTGCGTCCGCCGCGACTCGGTGAAGATGACGGCCTTCTGCTGCAGCGTGGCGCCGCCGCTGCTGCACTGGGCGTCCGCAGCCGCCTCAAACCCGCGGCGCAACGCCTTGAGGAGCGCCTCGCCCTTCGAGTTCTGCGTGATCGATTTCGCCAAGGCGCAGAAGTCCCGGAGCTGCTCCTTCTCGCGCCGGAGCTCGGCGAGCTGCGCGGGCGAGAGGCGCGATGGGGAGTCCGTCGCCGGCTCGGCGGTGTCGCCCTCCCACTCGTCGGCCAGCTCCTCGATGTCTTCCCAGTCGGTCGCGAGGTCGTCCTCAAGCGTGTCTGCCGCCGATGACGCTGCGGCTTCGGCGGCTTCAAGCCGGTTGGCAAGGCCCTCGAGCGTCCCGGAGATGGCATACGTGGAAGACGCGAGAAGCTTGCGCAGGATGAGAGTCACCAGCTGACGCTGACTCGCCGGGAGCGCGTACAGCGTGGGGCGCTGGAGGTAGTCCGACACGAGGTCATACAAGCGCTGCTCGTTGGGTGATGGTACGAACTCTTCCACCAGCGCGTGGCGGTTAGTGTACTTCACGTACTCGAGCACCTGACGACGCAGAGTGCGCTTGCAGAGAGGCTGCAGACGCGCCTTGAGTTCGGCGAAGACATCATCGCGGTTGGGTCGCGCGAATTGCGCTCGGTAGCTCTTGAGGTCGCCGAAGGCGTAGTCGTCGATGATGCTCACCAGGCCGTACAGTTCCAGCAGGCTGTTCTGAAGCGGTGTGGCTGTGAGGAGCACCTTGGGGAAGGGCGCCACCGCCTCCTTGATCGTGAGGGCGACCTTGCTGCCGGTCTTGTAGACGTTGCGCAGGCGATGCGCCTCGTCGATCACGACAAGGTCCCAGGCAGTCTGCCGGACGTAGGCGTCCCTGCTACGCGCGAACTGGTAGGAGCACACCACGATCGCGTCCTGCTCGAATGGGTTGAGGTTGCCCGAGCGCACGGCGGCGTTGAAGCTGCGCGCCTCGAGGATCGCGGATGGCAGGTAGAACTTGTCGGCGAGTTCTTGCGCCCATTGCTTGCGCAGGTTGGCCGGCACGATCACGAGCAGCCGGCGCTTGCGCTCGGCCCACCTCTGCGCCAGCAGCAGCCCGGCCTCGATCGTCTTTCCCAAGCCCACCTCGTCGGCGAGGATGGCGCCTTTGGAGAATGGACTGCGAAAGGCGAAGAGCGCCGCTTCTACCTGATGAGGGTTGAGATCGACTTGGGCGTCGGCGAGAACGGCCGTGAGCTTCTCAACGCTGTCTGAGGAGCAGCGCTTGGTGAGCTCGTACGCGAAGTACTTGGCGTGGAAGTCAGTGATCATCACGCTCAGACGACAACTCCGTATCCCGCTCTCGGCGGCTAGGTTCCACCTGCCCGCTGCTGAATGACAGAGTCGCGAGGAACGCTCGGGCACTTAGCCCTGGCCCGTCGGCTGCTCCGCCCCAAGGTTGACACACTGCGGAGTCTACAAAAGGAGTACGACGGAGAGCGAGAGCTGGCGATGATCCAGGGAAAGACCGTGTCGTGCGGTTCGAGGCCCCCGACAAGACGGGCACGAGTCGTAGTGCGTGTGCCGCAAGGCGCAAAAGGGCCGTGCCAGGTGAACTGTGGGACTCAAATGCGCCAAACCCCTCTCTGGCATGACGCCTGATTCGCCGAGTCCGCTCGGCATGGGTGCTGGATTCGTCATCCGGCCTATGGCCTCGCTGAATGGACTATCCTGCAATCGCGCGGCCGCAACGCGCCCTCAAGTCGCTCCAGATCGTCCGGCCAGGCGTGCCCGCCGCTGTGGATGAAGTGTGCCTGCACGTCCTCGCGCTCGGCCCATGCGTGCATCGCGCAGCCGTCGCGCTTCCAGTAGCCACTCCACAGCGACCAGACGAGCTCGACTGAGTCCGAGCTGACGTGCGAGAGCAGCTTGGTCGTGCCGTAGCTGCCACGGGCGCAGAGCAGGTACTTACCGGGCTTGGCCGCCAGCGCATCGGAACTCACCCTGCTGCCGGCCATCTCGTAGACGAGGTCCATCAGGCCGGCATCCTTGAGCTTCTCCACCTGATGGGGAGCGAAGCTCACCCGCACGCCCTCCCAGTCGGACTGGGGCAGTGAGCTCGAAAGCGGCGCCAACCGCCGCTGGACGAACGCTTGGTAGGGGTCGATGACGAGCAGCCGGCTCGAACGCCGAGCCGCCCGGTAGCAGGAGACGAGGCGATCCAGGTTCTGACCGGAGGCGATGACGGCGACGAGCTTCTGGGGGGACGCCGCCGCGAGAGCGACCAACTCCTCTTCGACTTGCTGCTCGCTGCGCAGCCCGTGGCTGTCTCCTCCCGCGCCGAGCGTCGTACCCTCCAGCAGCAGCCAGTCGGCCTCCTTGAGGCGCGGATCGGTGAGCATCTTCTCGAAGCGGAAGCCAGTGCGTCCGTGAGCGCGCAGATCGCCGGAGTAGATGAGCTTCTGCCCGTCGCCCTCGATCAGGAGGGCACGCGAGTCGGGCGCCGAGTGGTCGACGGGAACGCCGGTGACCGTGAGCGAGCCGACGCTGAGCGACTCATCGTCGGGCAGCAGGCGCAGGTCGCCGGGCAGGCCCGCATCGGGGAAGAACACCCTGCCCAGCTCGAGGATGGCGAGCGTGCCGCGGCTGCCGTAGACCGGGATCGCCGGATGAGCGTGGTGCACGAGCCCGTAGTGATCGAGGTGGGCGTGCGTGAGGATGAGGGCCGCGAAGTCCGGCGCCGTCGGATCGCTCGGGTAGAGGCCGGGGACGTCCCGCAGGACGCCGCGCTCGAGCAGTTCCTCGGTCGACAAGCGCGGCGTTTCGAAGGGGTAGTCCCGGCCCTGCTCGTCGTAGAGCGGCATGCCGAGGTCGAGGAGGATGCGCGTGCCGTCGTCGGCGGCAACCTCGATGCACATGCCGCCGATCTCGTCGCGACCGCGATGGATGTCGTACCTCACGCCGTCCCCCTTCCGCCCTTCGTCTCAGATCGGCATTGACTGAGTGGAGGCGGGGTCAAGCGCGTCTGCTCTCGGCAGCTCGCCTTTGCGCCAGCGCCGGTCCTTTCGCTCGCGACAGAAGACCTCGGCAGGGATGTTGTCGTCAGTGATCGCCTCGATCGGCATGAGTTCGTCGTGTCGCAGCACGCGGCTTTCGTCGAGGAGGGCGATCTTGACGCTGAGGCCCGACGGCGTCACGAGGCGGCCATCACCCAAGCCCTTTCGCCCGAGCAGAGCATCGCAAAGCACCTGGGATTGGGGGTTGTGCTCCGCAACAGCGATGACGTAGTCAACCTCTCCGTCTGTTTCGACTGTCTCGATGGGTGCAGACAAGATGCCCAGCCGATGTTTCTGCTGAGTGATGCGGATGATGTCGGCGCAGATCGCGTCTAGGCTGCCCTGTTCCTCGAGGCGGCGGCCGATATCGCGCACGTGGTCACGCAGACCCGCCACCCCATCGATGGCGTGCTCGCCGTGCTTAAGCTCGATCAGCGTCAAGTGAGAAGTCGCATCGCCCTTGCGGCCGTCAGGAAAGTGGACGGCCACGGCGTCGAGGCGACTCGTCTTGTTCTTCCCCGTTGCGTCCCGTCGCTGATGTACGAACGAACACTCGATGTCGCAGACGATGTACTCGCTCACCGCGGAGCTATTGGCCAACACCATCCTCTGCTGTGCCTCGCGCTCCGGCTTAGGACGCCGTTTCATGTTCGCGTCCATGGCTGCCTTACGAGACTCAAAGGAGGCGACGTGACGTTCGACGGTGTCCCGGTCGGTGAGCGTGCGCAGTCCGAGCATTTCGTGCTTGTCGAGCCACTCGTGCACCGCCAGCTCATCAGCAGTCGCCGGCTCCGGCCACCGCGTCTCTGCGTACTCTTGAATCCAGCCCTTGTCGAAACGGCCTGTCAGCTTGCGAGAGCGCACGTTGGGCTGCCTGATCTCCATGAGGTTGGCGCCGCGGTAGTAGATGTTCACGTAGTGACGTCTGATCTCAAGCTGGAGGGCCTTGTCCGGGTCTGTGAGTACCGCGTCGAGCACGGGACGGAGCAGTCCATCGGCGTCCAGTAACTGTCTCATCATCCACTCACTGAGGCCGCGTCCCATGAAGCCGTCATGCATGGGATTGAAGACTTCGATGTCGACCACCACTACCCCCGAGTACGATGTGTGCGGGTACACCCGCCATTGTGACCATCAGGATAGCGAGTGGCCCGGACGTAGTCAGCAGCGATGTACGATCCTGCTGGTAGCGAGCAGACTATCGCAGCGGCAGAACGGAAGCCTGAGAATGACGGTGGAGACGATGGATCCCGACGATCCCACAGCGGCGACTCCGGCCGACTGGCTCGCGCAGGCGCCGAAAGTGCCGAAGCACTGGTTCGCGCACCGCTCGCACCTGCACGGCGCGCGCCACACGCAGCGGGTGCACATCCACGCGCAGCGGCTCGTGCGGGAGCTGCGCTGGGACGACACCGACAGCCGACTCGCCCTCTCGACCGCGCTCTGGCACGACATCGGGCGCACGCACGACGGCGTCGAGCCGGAGCACGGCGCGCGAAGCGTCGAGCGGACGCGGGAGCTGGGCTTCCTGCAGCCGCTCGCACCCGAGGAAGCCGCGCTTGTCAGCTTCGCCATCGCCCTCCACAGCCGCTCGGACGAGCACGCGCGACAGGAGGTTGCCGAGTGGCACGAGGCGCGCCGCCTGGCGGAGCCGGAGCGCGCCCTCCGCATCCTCTGGCTTCTCAAGGACGCCGACGCCCTCGACCGCGTGCGTCTCGGCTGGTGGGACACCACCGATCCGACGCAACTGCGGCACCCGGAGGCGGTCGCCATGATGGAGTTCGCCGTGCAGCTGTACTGGCTGAGCGAGCCAGCTGAGTAACGCGAAGCCGGCGGAGGGGCGGCGAGTGGCCGAAGGCCACAGCGCCGCGGCCCGCTCCCCTCCAGCATCAACGCGTCTCGGCCGATACTCTCAACAGCAGAAGACGTCCATCTTCACACTGCTTGACTCATCTGGTGCGAACTGAGGGAGGCGCGTATGGGCAACAACACGCAGCAGCTGAAGATGTATGCGATCTACGACCATCCGGAGGACTACCCCACGGGCTTCGTCGTCCGCGAGTGGCTTCTCTCGGGAGACCAGCCAGTGGCCGGAGAAGGATGGCCGGCAAGCACCCTCGACGAAGCACACCGGCGACTTCCGGCAGGCTCGGTTCAGATCGGCGGGCAGGACCCGGCCGAACCTCAGATCATCGAAACCTGGATGTAGGCACAGTTGGACCTCCTCGTCCTTCGTTCCCAGCCTCCTGCGGAGAGCGAGAGCGACACGCCCCACGCGTACGCCTTCAGGCGGCTTCCCTTCATGGCGGTTCCGAAAGGGGCCGACGCATCCCGGGGCACGAACCCGATCAGGCGGCTCGAGTCCTACCCGGACGATCGCCTGCGGATCCTCCGGGGACTCGACGAGATAGCTGTGAGCGGCGTCGATGTCCTCAATCTGAGCCTGGGGCCGCCCGCATCTGTGGTGGACCCCATGGAGCCGCTGCAGATGGCGACGAGGGAATTGACGCATCAGGGCATCGTCGTGGTGGCCGCGGCCGGCAATCATGGTCCGCGGCCCAACTCACTCTCCGCGCTCGCGCGGGCCCCGTGGGCGATCGGCGTCGGAGCGACCACTACGGAAGGATCGCTGCTCGACTGCTCGGGCCGAGGCATGCCCGGAGGCCCTTGCCCCACGGTCGTCTGCGACGGCACCGATACGGTAGCTCCGCCGTACCCCCCATCGACCAGTTGGGCGACTCCCCGGGTATCCGCGCTCGCGTGCTGGCTGAAGGGCTCGTTCCATCTGCTTGCCGGCAGCCAGGCGGCAGCGGGCGGCGACTTCTCGGACTTCGGCGAGCCCGTCAAACTGCCTGTGCTTGGGTTCGCCGACACCAAGGCGGACACCACGCTCTACGAGCGCGGCCGTTCCTCGACCCAACGCTACTTCCGGGACGCGAATGCCGTAGAGGTCGTCACGACTCGCACGCGGCGCGAACACGAGTGGCTCGCCCGCTTCAGCTCGAGCCTCAGCACACTGTGCCTGGACTGCGAGCCGCGCGCCGATCCTGCGACCGTGAAGCGCGCGCTCGAACTGGCCGCTCGGCCTGTCCCGGGGCGCGAGCCTTCCGAGGTGGGCGCAGGCTTTGTCTCGGACGACCTCATCGGGCACTTCCTCGGCACTCTGACGCCTTCACGATGGGTGTCGCTCTTCGGACCGAACTCCCTTGACGAAGCGGCGCGGGAACGCGTTGCTCATCTCGACGCCGAACTCGGCCCAGTCTGGGACGACCAGATGGTGACCTACAGTGCACATCTATTCTACGGCGGCTACAGGGGAGTCAGTGTCGTCGTGGCGGACTGAATGGAGTTCAGGATGAACCTGGATGAACATGTGATCGAGTTGGTGAGAGCGGTCAAGGCAGCCATCGCGGCAGCCGACGAGGATGCCTACCCCATGGCGGTGACACAGGTCGACTTGGAGCTGAAGACTTCATTCGACGCGGGAGTCGGAGGGTCGGCCACAGTCCTGAAACTCGTTGAGCTCGGCGCAAGCGTCTCTCGCGAGCAGGTGCAGACCATATGCATCTCCCTGAAGCCGCAAGCGGGTGCGGTAGAGCTGATGAAGGGCGTGGACGAGGAGCTGAAGGAAGGCATTCGCGTCGTCAAGGCAGCGGTGCGTGAGGCCTCCGTGAGCGCTCCGGCATTCCAGTTGAGCGAGGCCAAGGTCAGCATCAATGTGACTGTCGATGCGGAAGGCAAGGTCAAGATCTTCTTCGGACCAGAAGCCAAATGGCAGAACGTTCATACAGCGACGCTCACGCTCGCTCCTCTGTGAACTGCGCGGTCGCTCCGGCGTCGGGCAAGCGGTGAGCGCCGCATCCGCAGTGCGGCGGGCAGGGCGCAGAGCCCTGCCCGCCGCCTCCATCAGTTCACTCCTGGAATCAGCTTGTGACCTTGTTGATGATCACGACGCTGTCCTCGCCCTGGATCGGCGTGCCGCCCGACCCCGCCTTGAGGTTGCCGGTGACCGTCAGCGTCACGTGGTCGCCGTCCGCGACGGTGCCGAGCGCCGCCACGAGCGCCTGGGTGTCGAAGTGCAGCACGAGGTCGGGGTAGCCGTCGTACGGCGCGACGTCCTGCACCGACCAGCGCAGAGCGCTCACCCCCTCGAGCTTCACGGTGGCCGGATCAATCGTCGTCACGTCGAAGCTCGAACTGCCGAGGATCGCCGCCGGCACGACGCCCTTGCTCGTCACGTTGAGCGGGTTGGTGTTGCTCCCCGGCTTCACGTCGACGTCCACCTCGACGACGCTCCGCTCCAGCACCACGTTGTCGATCGCCCTCAAGCCCGTCGCGGTGCTGCCGAACGCACCGTACGTGAACACGACGACGAGGTAGTCGTAGGACGCGGTGAGGTCGAACGTCGCATCCACGAGCGTCCACGGCACGGGCAGCGAGGGACCGTTCGCAGTCCCGACGAACGGGGAAGTACCGGCCAGCTTCTGCTGGTAGAGCACATCCCAGTTGCTGATCGGGCTCGGCGTACCGCCGCTGGGGAAGCCGTCCGTATCGCCGGGGAACGGGCTGATGGCGGCATCCGAGGCGTTCACGCCCAGCACCCAGGCGTACGGATCCTCAGCCGTCGCGAATCCGTTCTCGTAGATGTAGCGGAAGCTGAAGCGATACTCGCCGAGGCTCAGCGACGATGCGTCGATGCCCTGGAACAGGCGCACCTTGCTGTTGGAGAGATGCTTTGCGTACGTGTTCGACGCGGGGCTGTTGTAGCCGTTCGTGTCGGTGACGATCTGCCATTGGTTGATCCCCAGCCACTGGTCGGTCGCGGGAGTCGCGCCGCCCGGGCTGAAGGAGTTCGAGGTGATGGTGGCTCCGGTGAAGTCGCCCTGCGTCAGTTCGTTGGCGGAGGCCGGCGCGACGATCATGACGCACGCGAGCACGACCGCGAGAGACAGCAGTACCTTTCTCATGGAAGATTCCCCTGTTCACGATGAAGGGTGGCGAGTCTCAGGATCAATGCTGCAGCGGATCACCCCCTTTCCGCGGGAGCTCTGCCCGACGGGTCGCGCCTGATGAACGGGGGGCGAGCCGCCCCGCGTGCTCACAGGTCTCGCTCCCTCGATGCCGGGAGACGCTGCACGACCGCTCACGCTCGCCGACCAACATACCCCGCAACGGCGAGCCCTGCGCGGCCGCCGTTGGCCGCTGTCGCCCGTCCGTTGGGCGCTGCGGCCGAGGGTCGCGGTGGCGGGGCCGAGGCATTAAGAGAGGGGGGCGGGGCCGGCGCAAAGGCGCCGGCCCCGCCCCCCTCGAGCGGCTTGAATCTGCGTGGCCCTTGCTACGCCGCCCGCGGCCGGCCGGCGTTGCCCTCGGCCTGCGGAGGCTCCATGAAGGCGCCGAGGATCCGCAGGATGCCCAAGGCGATCAGGTACGCGCCGATCAGCCAGAGCAGAGTCAGCGCGCCGGCGCCGGGCGCGACGAAGAACCAGATGCCGACGATGAGCGACAGCGCGCCGGAGATGCCGTGCCAGATCCTGTGGCTGCCGGCCCTGTCGCGGATGGCCGCCCAGATCTCGATGGCGCCGGTGACGAGCATCCAGCCGGCGATCAGGTACAGCAGGCTGAGCGCCGTGGCCCCGGGCCAGACGAGCACGACGATGCCGAAGATAGCGGCAATCGCTCCCGAGGCGATCGTCCAGCCGCGGCTCTCGGTGCGGCCCAGAAGACCGCTGATGATGAGGACGACGCCATAGGCGAGCGTGAACAGGCCGATCAGCAGCAGGACTGTCGCCAGACTCGCGCCGGGCTGCGCCAGAAAGACGATACCGAGGACCACCATGAGGATGCCGCTGAGCAGCGACAGAATGACCCACAGCGTTCTGCTTCCCATGGGTACCCCCCTTCTATCTTCGATTGATGAGCGCCGAGCAGGGACAACTATACCCTTAGGGGTACGAAGAGAACAAGACCATGAAAGGCAGAGTGCGTGAGCCCGAGGCCCTTCGTGGGCAAACCAGAAGATGTGGGCGTGCACTATCATCGCCCTGACGCCCGCCCTTCCCACCACGACGCCGAGGAGATGCACACAGATGGCAGTACTGATTGAAGGCTACTCGGTCGTCGTCCTGCGAATGGCCGTCGATCTGCGCTACCAGGGCGGCTGGCCGCAGTTCGTGGCGAACGTGCCGACGTGGCTCTTCGCCGCCGACAAGGACCTCGCCAGCGTCGGCTTCGAGACGCCGGACGAGGCCGAGGCCTACTGCGAGGAGCTGGCCGACGCCGGGCTCAGCTTCGGCGAGGACGACACGGTGCCGGACGTCGCCGTCGTCGACATGTTCGAGGGCCTGCTCACCGAGACCACCTGGCTCGAGTTCGCCCGCGTCGACTTCGACGGCCAGGGGCACGAAATCGCGGTGTGCTGGTACTGGCAGGAACCCGAGTTCCCCGACATGCCGCACACGCATTCCATGGAGCTCGAGGTCGTCGTCCCCGAGGGCTGGAGCTACAAGACGTCACTGAGCGCCAACGCCCGCTTCATCGCCGACGAGGACCTGGACGAGCGCCTCGAGTTCGTGCGCCACGAGCCGGGCGGCATCGACGTCTATCGTGACCGGGTGACGGGCGAGGAGCTGTACACGCAGGGGTCGTTCGACGAGCCGGGGCAAGGGACGAACGACTGAGGGATCAGCGGATGGACAGGCGGGGCGGGCAGCCGATAGCCCCCCGCCCCGCCGCGTCTGCACCGTGGCGGCTACGCCGCCAGGGTCATCCAGGACTCCACCTCCACGCCCCAATCCGCGGGGGCGTGCCAGTTCTTGCCGCTGATGTGCAGCCGGTAGGCGAACGGCATGCCGTACGCGTCGCCGAAGGCCATCGGCTCGACCTCCACCTTCACCCCCGGCGTCGAGTTCACCAGCCTCCCGAGGACCGGCGCAAGGTCTTTCATGGTCCTGGTCGTGCGCATCCACGACTCGTCGCCGATCTCGGCCCGGAGCGGGACGCCATACTCGATGGCCCCCTCCTTCCCGGGATGCGGCACCAGGGGCCACGCGGACTTGACGGCGCCCTCGAGCGGCGCGATGTAGACGGGTTCCTGCGGGTTGCTCTCGTTACGGACGGCGTCCATCATCGTCCCCTTTCGTCCGTGGGGCATCAGTTCGTGCGTTGATGGTTCCCCCTGCAGGACGATCAGGCACATCGGCGCGGCCTGCCTGCCGCGCGCGTCAGTGCCGCGCGCCCTCGCCCGGCTCCGGTCCGCACGTGGTCCCGCCCGCGGCTTCGACCTGCACGCCCCAGTCGGCGGGACCCTGCCACTGCTCGCCGGTGATGTGCAGGCGATGCGTGAACGGCACCCCGTACTCCTCGGCGAAGCGGACGGAGACGGCCTGGACGTCCACTGACCCGGGCGTGGCTTCGAGCAGGACGGCGAGCCTGACGGCTGCTTGATTCATGCGCTCCTCCGTGCGCATCAGCGCCTCGCCGCCGATCTCGACGCGCAGGGGCACGCCGTACTGAGTGGACGCGCCCTCCGCGTCGGGGTGCGGGATCAGCGGCCACGCGGACGTCACCGGCCCCGCGAGTCCCGCGATGCGCACCGGCTTGGCTGAGGCACCCTCGTTCTCGCTGACGCTCACTGCTCGTCCCCCTTCGTCCTGGTCTGCTCGCGCCTTCTGGGTCCGATCATACTGCGGCTGGTCGCGAACGGAATTGCCAGGGGCAGCCCACTCCGCGGACGCGCGAAAAGAGAGGAAGGTGGGAGATGCGGCAAGTGGACAAGAGGGAGGCGGCGCCGGCGTCTCGGTCAGATGGCCGGGAAGACCCGGCATTGTCTCGCAGACTTGGGACCTCCGGCAGACGAATCCGCTCGGGTCCCGCTGCGCCACGGCTTGCCGATCGCCCTCGCCGCGCTCCCCCTCGTGGCGCGCATTCTACGACGTGCAACGGCGTTGCGCCATGGCAACCTCGCGCTCACTGTTGCCGGCTCAGGCAACGCGGTCGCATCGCCCGGCATGACCCTCGCCGCCCCCGAACGCGTGATGAAGTGGCCGGCGGCGGCATGGCCCTTGGCGACCGGCGTCATCGGCCTGACGGCAGCTCCGGCGGTCGCGCCGGTCGCGCAGAAGATGGCGGCGGCGGCCAGTCCGAACAGCATCAGGGTCCTGCGGCTTCTCACGAACGCGCTGCGGTCGTCCACGGCATCCCTTTCTCCCGCCTTCGGATCAGAAGAGGGTGCCCGATCAGGCTGCAGAAATAACCCCGATTGCAGGGATGTTCTGACGAGGACGGGCCGAAGGAAGGGTGTGGGCCGCCGGACGGCGACTGGGCCGGCTGCGGGACGGCGGCGGCCGAAAGCGTCTAGAACATCGTGCCGGGGTTCCAGAACCAGCCGGGGTCGAGCGCGTCTTTGCAGCGCCGCAGATCGCGCCGCCGCGGGCTGTCCGGACACGCCGCCAGCAGGCTCTGCTTCAGCTTGCCGGCGCCGTGTTCGTTGACCGGCCGGCCGCCGAGCTCGACGGCGCGGACGGCCCACTGCCCGACGAGGCGGCGGCCGCGGACGAACTCATCCCGGGTCCGCGGCAGCAGCGTGACGTACAGCCGGTTGTCGCGGACCGGGCCGTAGAGACAGGCGTCGAGGCCCTTCTGCCGCAGGCCGCCCTCGTAGAAGTCGAGGGCGGCGGCGAACGGCAGTCCCGGCAGCGCCATGTCGGTGGTCAGCGTGAGGATCGACGGGTCGGACCGGCGGACCTGCTCGACGAGCATGTTGGCCGATTCGGGGGCGGCGTGCCGCATGGCGCGCAGGCGCTCGACCTCCGCCTCGCCGAACATCACCCAGGCGTCGGGGTCGCCGCCGCACTCCGTGACGGCATCCATGAGGCGCCCGGCGAGCGCCACGACCGCGTCCTCATCGTCGCCGTGCAACTCAACGAAGAATGCCGCGGCCATCGACGGATCGACGTCGGGGAGATGCCGGAGAGCGGCGACGCCGGATGTGCGCTCCTCCACGAGCGCGACAGACCGGCGGTCGAGGTACTCGAGGCAGGCGATGGAGGCGTCGCCTGCGCCGGATTCGGTTGCCGCCAGGCGATCCGCGACCGCGCCTGTGCTCTGGCGATCGGGGCAGAAGAAGCAGATCCCCCAGACGACCCGCGGTTTCGGCGCCAGTCGCAGCGTGAGCTGTGTGATCACCCCGACCATCCCCTCCCCGCCGGCCACGACATCGAGCATGCCGAGGGAGCACCCCGCGCAGCAGGCGCCGCCGCCTCGGCTGACGTCGCGGACCGAGCCGTCGCGGAGGAGCAACCGAAGGCTCTCGACGTGGCTCAGCGTGTCCCCGTAGAGCATCGACGTGAGCCCGCGCGCGCCGCAGGAGACGACGCCGCCGATCGTGGCCGTCGTTTCGGTAGGATCCGGCGGCCAGAACAGGGCGGCGCCGGCCCTGGCGCCCGCGAGGGCCGTTCTGAGCTCCCCGAGCGTGGCGCCCGGTTCGGCGGTCACGACCCACGTACCGTCCTCCAGGCGCGAGGGCTGGCCGATCCGGTTCATGCGCGAGAGATTCATGACATGCCCGCGCAGCGGGACGGCGGCCCCCGCGAGGCCGGTGTGGCCGCCCTGCGCCGTGACCGGCGTGCCGGCATCGCGCATCGCCGCCACTATCGCCGCCGCCTCGGCCTCATTCAGCGGGAACGAGATGCTGTCGGCCTCGCCGCGCAGGCCCGACTCGTCGTGAAGGTACGTCTGGTACCGCTCGTCGAGCGAGCGGATGAGCTCTCCGGTCACGGGACGTCCTTGTGGGCCTCGACGATGTCGGCCAGCGCCTCGATCACGGCGACCGCGTCGTCCAGGAGCACGACGTCGGCGTCGCCGGCGATGGGCGCCTGAGCATCCGTGGTGACGGCGGCGATGAACGCCGCCTGCTCGATCCCCCAGGCGAAGGCAGGGGCGCCGGACGCGCCGGCCACGAGGCAGACCTCAGGCGCGGTGCGTGCGCCCGAGACGCCGAGCAGCGCGTCCATCGGCGCCCACGCGTTCATGGCGACCGGCCGGCTCACGCCGAAGCTCGCGCCCATGCGCCGGGCCGCCTGCGTGAGCCTCTCGATGCGCTCCCGGCTGCCGGCGCCCTGCCCGGCCGCGACAAGGAACCCGCTCGCGGCCAGATCGCCGGCCGAGGGCAGCGGGACGAACTCGACGTCCTCCAGTGGGGACGACCCGGGCCGCCCGGTTGCGTCCTCATCCGGGAGCACCTCGTGCTCGGCGGGGAGGGCGACGGCCGAAGCGTCCCAGCTCGCGTCGAGGCAGAGGCACCACGGCGTCGCGGTCAGCGCGAACCGGCCGATCAGATGGCCTGAGCAGATCGTCATGCGCGCGAGCAGCTCGTCCCGGCTCAGTTCGGCGCTGAGGACGCCGGTCAGCACGGAGCCGTGGGCCCGGCCGGCCAGCCGCGCCGCCGCCTCCACGCCGGACGGGCCGGCGAAGAGGAACAGCAGGGGCCGGCCGCGGGGAGCATCGTCGCCGGCCCGCGCCGCGAGGATCCCGGCCGTCTGGCCGGGAGCGTGAGCGGCGACCTTGACGAGCCGGACGGCCCGGGTCGGGGCCAGCCGCAGGAGCCCCGCCCTGTCGCCGTCGCCGCTGTAGAAGATCAGGGTCTGGCCGGCGCCGTGAGGAGCCTGCCCGGAGGCTTCGCCGGTCAGGCCGTCGCGGAGAAAGGCGGCGATGGCGCGGGCCTGCCGCAGGGCGGCGCCGCCCGCGCCCATCGTCCCGTCGATGACGGCGACGACGCTCACGGCTGCCCGCTGCCGCGCCGCAGTGTCTGGAGGCGTGCCTTCAGGTAGCCGTCGAAGAGTGCCTGTGCCTTGTCGCGCGGCGTGTTGCCCGTCAGGACAACACCCCCCCGCGAGCGATCGATCGCCTCCAGGCCGATGAGCGCGCCCCCCGGTCCCCGCTGCTCGCCCACGGCTCTCTCTGGGTCGGCGGGCCAGACGCCGAGCTCTCCCGCCCGCATCACGTCGGCGCCGCGCTTCCCCAGGGCCAGACGATCCTTGAGCGCCGGCACGCGCAGCCGAGACACGACGGCGTTGCCGATCGCCAGCACGCAGGGCGTGCGCACCGTCGCGCGCAGCAGCCCCCCATCGGCGGTCATGGTCACCCGCAGCCGGCCGCCGCCCGCAGGCTCGACCCCGACGACCTGCGACAGGCATGGCCAGCCGAGCGCCTCGGCGACCAGAAACGGGACGATCCCGCTGTCGCCGGGGCCGCTGCGGCAGCCGAGCAGCAACAGGTCGCTGTGATCGACCTGCCGGGCGAAGGCGGCGATGAGCGCCGCCGTAGCCGCGGGCGCGAAATCGAGGGAGAAGCCATCCGCGGCGGCCTCACTCTCAGCCTCACCTCCAGCCTCACCCTCGAGCGTCACGATCGTGGCGCGCTCGTAGCCGAGCGCCAGCAGCGTCTTGAAGTAGGGCTCGGCGTCGCGCCCGCCGACGGACAGCGCCGCCAGCTCCCCGGCCTCGCCGCGCGCCTCCAGGGCCTCGCGCAGGCGCAGCGCCAGCTCGAGGGCGCTCTCGTCGAAGCAGTTCAGGACGCGGCGCACGTAGCGGGTGAGCTCCCGCAGAGCGTCCTGCTCCTCTCCCGCGCCACCCGCCGTCATACCTGGGCTGCCGGCGCTCCGCTTCCCTGCCGCCTCGCTCCAGCTCGTCTCCGGCAGCGCCTCGTAGTCGGGCGTCACCTTGAACGAGACCAGGATGCGCATGCCGCTCGCCGCGCTCACAGCGGGATGATCGTCCCCTTGTTCATCACGCCGTTGGGATCGAAGGCCTGCTTGAGCGTCTCGAGGAGGAAGTACGACGAGCCGTACTCGTCCTTGACCCACGGCGCCCGCGCCTTGCCCATCCCGTGATGGTGGACGATGCTGCCGCCGCGCTTCAGCGTCTCCTCGCAGATGATGCTGATGATCGGCAGGTAGTACTTGGTCGTCTCTTCCTCCGGCCCGACACCCACCACGTTGAAGAAGTAGTTGAAGTACATGTTGGTGCCGTTGATGTAGCTGTGCGAGGAGTGGCCGCCCATCATCGTGATGTCGGGGATCTCGGCGATGATGCGCGCCCGGGCCGCCTGGTAGATGTCGTTGATCGAGGCCCAGTCGGCCGAGATCTCCGTCGTGCGGTTGACGTTCCGCGTCTGGCGGATGCGCTCATCCTCGGCCGTGATCTTCTCCGGGCCCCAGCAGAGGCCGTTGAACCAGGGCTCGATGTAGGCGGGGTCGACTGGCCTGCACTCGGGGTGACGGGCGACGGTCGCGGCGATGCCGTCCGCCGTCGCCCTCGCGATGCTCTCCGGCCCCTCAGCCATGAAGAGCAGGACGCAGTCGTCCTCCTCGATGAAGTGCGAGAAGTGCAGGTTGGCGTCGCCGGGGTCGTAGAGGCGGGCGACGGACGGCTTGTAGCCGCTCACCATGACCTCGCGCAGCGCCTCGAAGCCGGGCTTCATGTCCTTGAGCGTCCACCCGAGGAACGTGTTGTGCTCGGGGAAGTACGGGAAGAGCTTGACGGTCACCTCGGTGATGAAGCAGAGGGCGCCCTCGTTGCCGATGACGACGTGGCGGATGTCGGGGCCGGCGGCGCGGCGCGGGACGTTCTTGATCCGCGCGATCCGGCCCCCCGGGAACACGGCCTCGAGGCCGACGACCATGTCCTCGATGCCGCCGTACAGGGTCGAGAACTGGCCGATGCTGCGCGTCGCGACCAGGCCGCCGAGGTGCGCGACCGGCTTGGACTGCGGCGAGTGGCCGGTCGTGAGCCCCAGCGCGCGCGCCTGGTCCTCCAGCGCCTGCAGCGGCACGCCGCACTGGCAGGTGGCCTGCATGTTGTACGGGTCGACGCTGACGACCCGGTCCATCATCGACCCGTCGACGATCACCGAGTCGGGCACGGCGCTCTCCAGCCCGCCCTCGGTCGCCGTGCCGCCCGTCCGCGGGATGACGTTGACGCCGTTCTGGTCCGCCCAGCTGAGGATTTCGGCGACCTGGGCGGTGTCGGCCGGCAGCACCACGGCGGCCGGCACGGGCATGGTGTGCACGTCGAAGATGTTCTGCAGCTTGCGGAAGTTGTCGACGCTGCTCTCGA
>CAZHMG010000002.1:0-84126 GCA_964533575.1 uncultured Thermoleophilia bacterium
AGGGTGATGTGCACGACCCCGATCGCGACCGAGAGCGCGAGGAACGGCACGATCGCGTCCTCACGGTTGAACCACAGCGGCCTCATGCCGACGAAGTGGCCCAGGTTGCCGAAGAGCTCGCCGAAGAGGACACCGAAGATGATCGCGAAGATCGAGCACGCCGTGCCGATGACCGAGACCGAGCGCAGCGCCGTGCCCGGCTTCGACTTGAAGCGCAGCAGCACCGAGACGCCAGCGAGCACCAGGCCGTAGCCGACGTCGCCCATCATCAACCCGAAGAACGCGGGGAAGAAGCCGGGTTGCAGCTTGCCCAGGACGACGTTGCAGTCGGTGACCGTGAGTGGCCCCCCGTTGCCGTAGCACGCTGGCCCCGGAGCCGCTCCCGCGCTGCCCGGACCCACCCTGTACCGGCCGTCCCGGAAGGAGCACACGGAGCCTCCGCCGGCGGCCACCGTGTGGATGTGTAACATCGGCGAGCGGAGGCGGACGCCGGCCACCAGGGACTCCTCGCTGCGCTCGTACTCACCGGCATAGTGAGAGACGTCGGTCGACGTGCCTCCCATGTCGAATGTGATCATCTTCCGGAAGCCCGCGCGCCGCGCCGTGCCGACCGCGCCCACTATGCCGCCCGCGGGTCCCGACAAGATGCTGTCCTTGCCGCGAAAGAGGGTGGCATCGGTGAGGCCGCCGTGCGATTGCATGAAGCGCAGTCGGGGAGAGGGCGCGTCCTTCTGCTCACTGAGCAGGCCGCGTTCGCCTGTCAACTGCATCGCCACGCGAGCGATGTAGCGCCGCAGGATGGGGGAGAGGTAGGCGTCGACGACGGTCGTCTCGCCGCGGCTCACCAGCTTGGCGAGGGCGCTCACCTCATGCGACGTGGACACCTGGGAGAAGCCGTCGGGGACGCGCAGGGCGGCCACCCGTCGCTCATGCTCTGGTTAGCGGTACCCGTGCAGCATCGCGACGGCGACGGACTCGAATCCGGCGCGGCGGGCCTCACGAAGGCCGCGCCTGACGCCCTCCTCATCCAGTTCGATGATGATCTCCCCGGCGGCCGAGAGCCGTTCGTCCACCTCGAGCACGCGCGAGTAGAGCGGTTCCGGGAGTCTGATGTCGAGGGCGAAGATGTCCGGCCGGTTCTGATACCCGATTCGCAGCGCTTCGCCGAAGCCGCGCGTGACGGCGAGCAGCGTGGGCTCGCCGCGCCGCTCGAGCAGGGCATTGGTCGCGACCGTCGTCCCCATGCGAATCTCTTCGACTCCGTCGATCGCCGGTCGTGCCGGGTCTTGCAGGGCGAGCAGCTCGCGCACCGCCTCTACGGCCGCGTCCTCGTAACGCGCGGGATCTTCGGAGAGAAGCTTGCGCAGCGCGAGCGTGCCGTCCGGGCGGCGGGCCACCACGTCTGTGAAGGTGCCACCGCGATCGATCCAGAAGCGCCAGCCGTTCATGACGAGGGGATGGCGCGGAGCGTGGCGGCCGGTGGCATGTCGTCAGGCCGCCAGAGGGGTGAGGCCTCGTCCCTCTGCCGTGAGCTCGGCGGGGGCTGCCGAGATGCCACGGCAGAGGGACGAGAGCGAGCTGCTACTGCGCGAGGAAGATGGGGACCATTGCCGCCCGAAGAATGCCCTTCGTCACCGTCCCGAAGACGAATTCGCGCCAGCGGGGCTTGCCGTACGAGCCCATCACGAGCGCTCCGGCACCTGAGTCGTTGATGTAGTCGAGGATGAGGTTGACCGTGTCGTACTTGGCGACGATCGGCTTGGCATCGGCCGCGTACCCGTGCAGGCGGAGGTAGGCGGCTGCGCGGTTCGCCGTCTCGTTCACCTCGGAGACGTCGGAACCGATGGAGAGAACCTCGACGCGGCTGTCCTGCCACAGGCCGCTGATGCCGAACTCGTGGAGGGCCCGCCCTGCCTGCGCACTCCCGTCATAAGCGACGACCACGAGCTCCGGAATGGGAGAGGAGCAAGGGATGACCAGGCCCGGTTGAACGCTGTCCTTCAGCATGGCGTCCAGCTGGGAGACATCTTCACGCGCGGGAGAGCACGACTCCGAGTCCCCGCCGTGTCCCACGATGAGGAGGTCTGTGGCGCGCACAGCCATCGAAACCTCTTCGCCCAGCGAACCATCCCGAACCTCCGTGTCGCAGGGGATATCCCGCTCGGCACAGCGGCGGGCGAAGTCCGCCACCTCCATCTGCGCCCGCTCGTGGGCTTGGGTCATCAACGCGTCGTTGCGTCGTACACGGAAGGAGTCGCCCATGACCGGCACTGACTCGGTCGGCCTGACGCTGGACGCATCCACCACGGCCACTCCCATCAGGAAGAACTGATGGCGCGCGGCGAGGTCGATGGCTGCCTGGACGACGGGCTCGTTGCCGCCCTCCACGTTGAGCGCAACCAATGCTGAGCGATACATACTCTCCTCCAGTGAGATACTCGCGTGACGCCATATATGGTATTGACAAGATCACTGCTGCGACAAGCCGCTGCGGCACGAACTGGTTGCGGCCCGCCGCTCGACGAGCAGCGGACGGACGAGGTTCAGCAGACTGATGAGGCCATTCCCTGCTCGTATATCATTCCTCCGCTCAGCTCCCTCAGTGAGAAGTTGAGGAAGATCCGCTGCCCGTCGGTGTCGAGGACGTGAATGCCGCGGTGCTTCTCGAGGTCCTGCGCGTCGTCCCGGTAGGCGAATCCGTACAGGTCGCGACAGCGCTCGAGCGGTACCTCCCAAGCCAGGAACTTGTCGTGCCCCTTTGCCTCGAGCTTCATGAGGAGCTCGGGGTCGTCAATTGCCGGGTAGGAGCTCAGAAGCAGGATCGGTCCTGACGCGCTCAGTACAAGAATGCCCTTCATGATGTTCACCCCCCTGTCTCGTGGCTTGATCGTACTATGCCCGCCCGTGAGGGTGCCGAACCGCCGTGGTACGCTGCCGGCATGATGACGACGCAACAGCGGCGGCTGCGACGCATCGTCGCGATTCTCGACGACGCGTACGGCCGCCCGGTGCTCGAACCGCGCTATCCGCCGGTGGACGAGCTCGTGTTCACGGTGCTCTCGCAGAACACCGCCGACGTCAACACCGAGCGCTCGTTCGCCGCGCTCAAGTCGCGGTTTCGCGACTGGAGCGCGGTCCGCGACGCAGATGCGAAGGCCATCGAGGAGGCGATAGCGATGGGCGGCCTCGCTCACACCAAAGCGCCGCGCATCAAGGCCATCCTGCAGGCCCTGAGCGGCGCCGGCGGTGAACCGGCTCTGGCTGTTCTCGACACGATGGACGACGAGGAGGCGGTCCGCTTTCTGACGGCGCTGCCCGGCGTCGGGCTGAAGACGGCCGCCTGCGTCCTGCTGTTCTCGCTCGGGCGTCCCGTGATGCCGGTCGACACGCACGTGCACCGTGTCGCGCGCCGGCTCGGGCTCATCCCTGCGGCCATGAATGCCGCACAGGCGCACAGGGTGCTCACCGAGATGGCCGGCGGGCACGACGCCGAGCAGATCCACGCCGCGCACGTCGGATTCGTCCGCCACGGACGACGCATCTGTCGCGCTCGCCGTCCTCGGTGTGACGAGTGCCCGCTGGCACGCCTGTGTCCCTGCGCCGGGCTGGTGTGAGTCCGAGCCGGACCAGACTGCGTCAGGCTTCGCCCGCCCCGGCTCCGGCGAGCCGGGCCGCCTTCTCGGCCTTGCGCGCCTTCGCCTGCATGTTGCCGGGATCCTCGACGGTTCCGAGCCAGGGGTCGAGGATACGGCTGCGCCACACGAGATGGACCAGCGCCGCCCACACCACGGACATGCCGAAGATGGCGAAGTACTGCCATACCGCCAGTTCCTGCAGCTCGAAGAGGTAGCGGCCGAACGGAATGGTGACGACGGCCGCCATCCAGGCGAACAGGGCGGCGACGACCCCGACGAAGCGCCAGTCTCCGCGCACCTTGGCGCCCCCGGCGAACCATTTGACGGGAGGCACCGCGAAGAGGATCAGGATGATGCTGCAGAAGCACGAGAAGAGGGTGAGGGCGGTCTGGGCCACCGGATAGGCGTTGGCCAGCAAGTCGGTGTCGCTTGCTCCCGGATGAACGGCGAGATAGGCCTCCTTCGCCGGGATGGCGAACGCGAGATAGACGGCGACCGATGTGATGAGCATCAGCAGCGCCGTCGGCAGCACGAAGCGTGCCAGCAGCTTGAAGAGACCCACTTTCGGCGTCGGCCCGGAACGCGCCCACACGGCGAGCGCGAAGGCGGGCACGCCCGCGCTGACGAACGAGACGAGCGCCGCCTGGCGAGGCGCGTACGGGAAGCCCCCGAGCGCGGCGATCGAGGCGATGATCAACGCCTTGTAGAGGATGCGCACCATGAAGATGTGAAGGATGTCGTTCATGCCGTTGATGATGCGCTGGCCTTCCTTGAAGGCAAACGGCAGCGGTGCGAAGGTGTCGTTGAGGAGGATGAGGTCGGAGACGCCGCGCGCCGCCTGGCTGCCGCCCTGCATGCCGATGGCGACGTTCGCCTGCTTGAGGGCGATCACGTCGTTGACCCCGTCGCCGATCATGGCCACATAGCGGCCGCGCTGCCGCAGCCCCCGCACGAGGTCTTCCTTCTGTTCGGGGGTGACGCGGCCGAAGACGGTCGCGTCCTCCGCCGCGTCGGCCAGCTCTTCCGGTGAGAGGGCCTCGAGTTCAGGGCCGCTGATCGCGACGATCGGCGGGGCGGTCCGACCGGTTCCGCTGGCCGGCGAGCCGTCCGTGCCGTCCGGCGGCCGGGCGTTCGTCCGGGCGTCGGCGGCGGCGCGGGCAGCAGAGCGCACGCCGGCCTGGGCTGCCAGGGCGCTCACCGTCTTCGGGTTGTCGCCGGAGATGATCTTGATCTCGATGCCGGCGTCCGTGAAGCCGTCGAGCGTGGCGCGCACGCCTTCGCGCAGCTCGTCGCTGAAGCTGATCAGTCCGAGCGCCTCGAGCCCTGCCGGAAGGACCGGCTGCTCATCTCCCGCACCGAACGCCATCGGCTCGGCCGTGCCCGCGAGGATGAGCACCCGCAGACCCCGAACAGCCCATTCGTCGGCCTGGGTCTGCCAGGCGCCGGAGCCGGCGGCGAGCGCCGGCGCCACCATCTCCGGAGCGCCGAAGACGTACGTACCGCGAATCTCCGGATCGTCCTCACCCGGGAAGGCGAGGCCGCTCCACTTGCGCGCCGAGCTGAAGAGGGCCTCGTGCGCAACGGCCAGCTGCGGCGACGGCAGGGCATCCTGGATGGCGCCGATCGTCTTGTTGGCGTCGCTGGTGCTGGCCGCGAAGGCCGCGAGCACCCGTTCGACGCGAGCCCGATCGGCGGCCAGCGGAACGACCTCCTCCAGCTTGATGACGCCTGAGGTCAGCGTCCCTGTCTTGTCCGTGCACAGGACGTCCACGTTGCTCAAGGACTCGATTGCGTTGAACCGCTGCACGAGGATGTTCTGGCCCAGCAGCCGGACTGCTCCCAGCGCGTATGTCAGCGCGATCGACAGGACGAGACCATTGGGGATCAGCGCCAGAATGACCGTGCTCATGCGTACGCTCTCCACGAACGGGATGCCGCCGGCGATGTTGCGGATCCACACGAGGATCTCGAAGACGACGACGACGAGCAGCAGGACGCGAACGATCTTCGAGATCTGGCGCTGGAGGGGGGTGAGCTCGCGCGTGAACGCCGTCGCCTTGGCCATCAGCTTGTTGGCGAAGCTCGCCAAGCCGACCTGCTCCGCCTGATAGTAGCCGCCACCGGTGACGCAGAAGCTGCCCGAGAGCAGCGCGTCCCCCGGGTTCTTGGGGACCAGATCCGACTCGCCCGTCAGCAGCGATTCGTCCACCTCCATGCGCCCCGGCCCGAGAGTCGGGCCGTCCACGACGACCTGATCACCGGGATGGAGGTAGAGGACGTCGCCGAGCACCACCTGGGAGGGGTCGAGGTCGGTCAGGACGCCGTCGCGCAGCACCGTCGCTTTGGGCCGCATGAGGATGGCGATGCGGTCCATCACGCGCTTGGCGCGGATCTCCTGGAAGAGGCTGATGACCGTGTTGGCGGTGATGACCGACACGACGACGAGGGCGTCGAGCGGCTTGCCGAGGATGAGCAGCAGGGCGCCCATCACATAGAAGAGGTTGTTGATGAAGTTGAAGACGTTCTCGCGGACGATCTGCCCGTACGTGCGGCCGGTACGGATCTGCGCGTCGTTGCCCTGCCCGGCCGCGCGCCGTCGCGCGGCTTCCTCGGTCGTCAGGCCAGAGAACGGGAGCGCCGCACCGTGGTGGGACGCGGAGTGGGAAGAATCCTCGGCGACGACGGTCTCGCTGCTGCCGCCGGACATGGGTTGGGTCGAGCCGCTCGGGGCTCCGCTCACGTTCCGCTCATTGCTCGCCTCGGGGTCCACGACTCTCCTACGAATGCAGGTATGAGCACGGTATCAAGCGACCCTCGAGAGGTCCACCGGCGCCGGCGGGCGTCTGGTGCGAAGACGCGATCTCGCCCCGAGGTCGAAGGCGGCGGGAAGTGGGGAATAGTTGTGTGCGAAGGCGGCGACGAGGAGGGAGTGACGATGGTCCTGGAGGCGCTTGCACAGCTGCGCAACCCCGCCCTCTACCAGGGCGGCGACAGACGCCGGCGGTACTTCGAGGGGTGGTACTTCAAGGTCGTGGACGCCGAGGAGCGCCGCGCCCTCGCCGTCATCCCCGGCGTTTCCTTCTCGGAGGACGGACGCCGGTCCCAGTCGTTCGTCCAGGTGATCAGCGAGGGCGGCCGCACGCGCTTCTTCTCGTATTCCGCGGACGCGTTCCGCTTCTCGCGGCGCCCCCCCTTCCAGATCTCGGTCGCCGGCAGCACGTTCAGCGAACAGGCCATGAGTCTGGACCTGATCGGCGAAGCAGGGGAGATCCACGGCTCCGTCGGCTTCGGCTCCTGGTCGCCGTGGCCCGTCACCATCGGCGCCCCCGGCATCATGGGCTGGTACCGGTACGTGCCCCGCATGGAGTGCTATCACGCGGTGCTGTCGATGGACCACAGCCTCACCGGCGGCCTGAGTGTGGACGGAGAGCAGGTCAATCTGCACGGCGGGCGCGGGTACGTCGAGAAGGACTGGGGCAGGAGCTTCCCGAGCTCCTGGGTCTGGGCTCAATCGAACCACTTCTCGCGGTTCGGCGTGTCCCTCACCGTCTCCGTGGCGAAGATCCCATGGGTCTCCGGCAGCTTCGTGGGCCACATCGCCGGCCTGCTCGTCGATGGCCGTCTCGTCCGTTTCGCCACGTATACGGGCGCGTGGCTGGCGGGCCTGGAAACGGGCTCCGGCTCGTTCCGGACGGTGATCCGGGATCGAAACCGGGAGCTCGAGGTGCATGGCGCCGGCGGCGCGACCGGAATGCTCAGGGCGCCGGTCCTCGGCGCGATGGAGGGGCGCGCGGACGAAGCGCTCGGAGGGTCGGTGTGGGTCCGCCTGCGCGAGTTGCGCGGATTCCGCGCGGTGACGGTGTTCGAGGGAAAGGGCGCGCACGCCGGGATCGAGGTCATGAATGAGCGCGGGGAGCTCGACGGGCGCTGAAGGCGGCAACGGTGTGCCGTCCCCGTCAGCGGGAACGCTCCGGACACAGCGCGTCAGGCCTGAGCACGGCACAACCATCAGAGAGAAGGCGATGGGCATGGCAAAGAAGCGAATGAGCGACGAGAAGTACCGCGAGACGTACAGGGACAAGCTGCCGAGGGGCAGATGGGTCGCGGCATTGGACGAGCGTGAGGAGCGCCCCGGACAAACGCTCCTCACCCGGGAGCACGAGATCATGAGGCGCTGGGCGGAGGAGCGCGGCGCAAAGCCGGCCACGGTGCCCGGCACTGAGCACGACGGTCATCCGGGAGTGCTCCGCTTCGAGTTCCCCGGCTATACGGCGGGCCGACTACAGGAGATCCCCTGGGATCAGTGGTTCAGTGCCTTCGACGACCGCGACCTTATCTTCATGTTCCAGGAGCACCTCAAGAACGGGAACACGAGCAACTTCTTCCGCTTCAACAACCCCCACCGAGAAGACGCCTGATTCAGGCGGTGCCGTGCTTCGCGCTCGGCGCCGCCTGTCGGGCGCTGTCATGAGACATGGCCGATCACCCACGTGTCATCACGGTCAGCCGCACCGACATTCCCGCCTTTCTGCATGCCCTGGCTGCTGGGCCGGCTGCACGGAATTCCATCCTGTGGCGGCCGCCGAGCTGCGCGGCGCTCAACCTGGACGGGCGGCGCCCCGACGCCTCTCAAGAGGCCGCTCAGCCCGAACTGACGTTGTTCGAATCATCTTGATCCTCGGGGGGCCTACGCAACTGAGGCCCGCGGCGCGGCAATCCCCTTCCGGGAAAGACGAGCCTAGTGACAAGGGAAAGGAGATCCAATGGACGTGTTTGACCGCATCCTGCAGGACCACGAGGACATCCGCCGCCGCTTTGCCGAGATGCGGGAGGTGGCGGGGCGGGGCGACGCCGGGAAGGAGGAGGCCCTGTTCAGGCAGCAGTCCGACCTCCTGATCGCGCACCATCAGACGGAGGAAGAGGTGGTCTTCACGCAGCTCGTCCGCAACGACGCCACCAGGGAGATCGCTGAAGAGGCCTGGGAGGAGCACAGGGTGATCAACGCCTACCTGGCTCACCTCAGGGATGCGCCCCGCACGGTGCGGCCGGCGGCGAAGGTGAGAGTGCTCGAGGAGGTCGTCGTCCATCACCTCGACGAAGAGGAAGATGAGATGGTCCCGGCCGCGCGAGCCGGTATCGCCGCGGACGTGCTCGCGGCGATGGTCGAGCCGTTCGAGGAGAAGGAGGAGCGGCGGCTCGACAGGCTGCGCCGGCAGGCGGCCTGACGGGGTACGCGCGCCCTGGGCGACGCCGGTCACATCACGACAGGAGGGCGTGCCCGACGAGCACGACGGCGATGACGATCGACGTCGACACGAGGATCAGCAGCCGCTGCAGGGGCAGGTCCAGGGCATACACCCGGGCGAGCACCATGGTGTGAAAGGCCACCGGCGTCGCCGCGAGGAGCAGGAACACGGGCGGCATCGAGACGCCGGCGATCACGGCGGCGGCCAGCAGGATGGCCGGCGCCGCCATGCAACGCAACACGAGCGTGCCCGCGACCCGCCAGAGATCGCCTGTGGTGTGCCTCAGACGCGTCATCGGCGTCGCCAGCCCGATCTGCAGGAAGCCCAGAAGGCCGATGGCCAAGCCGGCTGCCGGACCGATCGGAGCGACGGCGTCGCGCAGATCCACGCCCGCGAGGCGCAGAGAGACTGCCGCGAGGCCGGCCACGACGGGCGGATTGACGAGCCATGTGCGCAGGAGCGCGAGCGGGCCGGGCGCCGCCGCCCGGTGTGCCCTGCCGCCGGCGAATCGCCGTGCGACGCCGACGGACACGGCCAGTGGCGGAATCAGAAACTGGAACTCGGCGTAGACGACGGCGAGCGCCAGACCCCCGGGTCCGAAGACCAGCATGGCCAGCGGGTAGCCGACGATGCTGGTATTGCCGAGCGCCGTGCCGAGGATGAGTGACGCACGTTCCGGGGTCGTGCGTCCTGCGGCGCGGCTCCACAGGAATCCTATGCCGAGTACCAGCCACGAGCAGGCGACGACCACGGCCATGCTCCGGAACAGGACGGCATCCACAGCCACCGAGGTGTACGCGAAGAACACGACCAGCGGGGTCGTCCCCCAATAGGTGACGAGGAAGAGCGTGTGCGAAACGCGTTGCGGGTGACGCAGCAGGCGCTGCAGGAGAAGCCCGGCCACGAGACACAGGAGCCACCCGCCAGCGGTCATCGCCATGCTCGTCCCTGCCCTCCGCGCCGCACCGGCGCTGTCTGCCGGCGCGCCCTTCCCCCGGCGAGTCTACCCTCTGACGACCGGCCCAGTTGTGCCGCCGCAGGCGCTGGTTTGTCTACCGCTTGCTCCTTGACGCCCCCTCGTTGACCGCAGGTATTGTGGCCCGGCGAGGCCGAGGCGTTTCTCGTACGCGCCCCTCCCGCGCTTCGCTGCCGCATATGCGGGCAGCGAAGCGACGAAGGGGCGCATCGGAACTGGCGGCAAGCACGAAGAGACCGTCAATCCGAGCAAGGAGCATCCGTGAAAGTCAAACGAAGAGTGCCACTCGTGCTGGCCGGCGTCGTCGTCGCGCTCTGCCTGCCCGGCGTCGCCGCGTCCCGAGACCTGGTGGACGATCCCAAGGTCGCCGGAAGACTCCCCGCGATCGCAAAGGCGTACTTCATGCAGCGCGAAGCCGAGTATCGGGGCTGGCTCGACGACAGGCGCCGGCCGCAAGCCGTCTCGCGTGTCCTGCCGGCGCCGTACCGCACGCTCGCCACGACCAGTCACAAGCAGGCGCGCAACGATTATTGCGTTCCGGCCACGACCACCATCATCGACCACTTCCTGCGTGGCGCGAGCAACCACTGGACGCAGAACCAGTGGGCCGCCTATCGCTACGGCGGAGTGCCCCTGTGGACCGACGCGGGCGGCGGCAACATGTGGGTCATGGCCATGGGCCTCAAGTCCGTCACCGGCGCTGGGTACGCGTACTCCAGCGACAATACCGCCACATCAGTCTGCGATCGCACCGAGTACGCCATCCTGGGCAAGGGCCGTCCCGTCGCCTATGGCGTGAGGATCGACCATGACGAGTGGCCGAACTACAGAATCGATCACCAGGGCCACATCCTGTGCGGGCGGGGCTTCGACTGGCGCCTGACCGGTCGCATCTACATCGACGACCCTTACCCTGAGAACGCCCCGCCTCCGCTCGGCTACGGGGGCGCCGGCGGCGACACGTATGGCCAGAAGACGTACGCGAAGAATGTTGTGGTGGGTGGCGTGCTCGACAGCGCCAGCCGGCAAGTGGTGTATTAGCCGATCCTGGGGAGGCCAAGGCATGAGATCGCAGCAATCACTCTGGGCGCGCGGGGCGCGCAATCTCCTTGCCTGCATGTTGGCGCTGAGCGCCTGTATGAGCGTTGCCGCGTGCGGCGAGGCGCCCTCGGCGTCACCCGCGCCGGCGGCGCCGTCGGCAGGCGCCTCGCGCGAACCGGCGGCGGAGGCGCTTGTGCCGCTGTCGACGCGTGACGTCACGTCGTTCTCTCGCTCTGCGGAGCGGCTCACACTCCCCCGTCGCGAGTACCGCTATCCGGGTTCCGTCGATGTCGACGACTACTCGGAACACACTGCCGCTCTCACCGAGAACGCGGGCGAGCACCAGCGGCTCTTCCTGATGGATCTCGCCACCGGCAGACGCGGCCTCATCTTTGCCCGCGCCACCTTTGATAGCCCCGGCTACTGGATCGGCACCGTCCAAGTGTCGGACTCATGGTTGGTGTGGGAAGAGGTGGGTCCCGGCGACGATCTTGCCGAGCAGGTCGATTGGCGGCTCTATGCGGCTCCGCTGCGCCCGAACGCACGTGCAGTCGGAACGCGGTCGCTCGTCGCTTCCGCCTCCAACGTCAGGGCGACCCGTCCCCTGTTCGACCTTGACGGGTCGCGGCTGGTGTGGTCGAGCACGGCCTGGACCGGGGCGGGGACCATGGCCCGGTCACGAGTGGTCCTTCGGGATCTTGACGCCGAGACGCAGCGCGTCCTGCGTACCACGCGCGGCGTGGTCGAGACGGTGAGTTTCAAGGACGGTCTCATCGTCGTGAGCGAGAAGCCTCGGCAGGACGAGCCGGGGGTCAGCATCGTGGTGCTCGATCAGGAGAGCGGTGAGGCGAGAGCCGGTTTCGGCGCCGGCAATGAGTATGCGCTCTCTCACTGGCCTGCTTGGCGAGAGGGCTGGCTGGCCTGGTCGCCGTTTCCTGCGGCCGAGGCCACGTACCCCCTGCTCTACCTGCGCGACACGGACGGGCACACGTACGCCGACGGAGGCTTTGCCGTCGATCCCTGCTTCGCCGGCGGCTACCTGTTCTACCAGACGTGTCGCTCGGGGGCGCCGGGGGAGGGGGAGACGCGAGAGGTGCGCGCGCTGCGTCTGAGCGACATGACGAGTCTGATCCTCGAGTCAGGCAGTCCCGAGGACAACGAGTGGTGGAGTGGCACTGTCGGCGCTCCCGATCTCGAGACGGTCTACCTCACTCATCTCGACAAGGCGCCGAGGGCGACCGAGAGAAGCGAGAAATACACCATCGTAAGGGTGTACGACCTCAGGCAGGAGGGCGGGTGAGTGCGTGCTGACGCTCCCTCGGATCCATGCTTCGGCCCCGTGAGAAGAGGGGGGAGGAAGACCGAGGGCCGGCGGGATGGGAGTCCCGCCGGCCCTCGGTACGCTCAGCTGGTAGCCAGGCTCAGTATAGCCCGGAGCCATTCCCGGACCAGGGGTGGCGTTGGGTTTACCGCTCCTCGTCGTCCCGACGAACGCTGCGCCGGCCCGAGAGAGCGCGCCCCAGGGTCAACTCGTCCGCGTACTCGAGATCCCCGCCGACCGGGAGGCCGCTCGCCAGGCGGGTCACCGTCACCCGCCGCGGGAGCATCTCGGCGATGTACATCGCCGTCGCCTCGCCCGTCATCGTCGGGTTGGTCGCGAGGATCACTTCCTCGACGTCCACACCGGCCCGGCCGATGAGCTCGGCGATGCGGAGGTGATCGGGCTCGACGCCGTCGATCGGGCTGAGCGCCCCCCCCAGGACGTGATAGAGACCGCGGTACTCACGCGTCCGCTCGATGGTCACGATGTCGAACGGCTGCTCGACGACGCAGAGAACCGTGGGATCCCTGCGGGTGTCCGCACAGATCCCGCAGAGCTCGTCCTCGGCCAGATTGAAGCAGCGGCGGCAGAACCCGATCCTCTCCTTGACCTCGGTGATCGCCTCCGCCAGCGGCAGGACCTCTGCGGGAGGCAGGCGCAGCATGTGGAACGCGAGCCTCTGCGCCGTACGAGGACCGATGCCCGGCAGCTTGGCGAGCTCGACGATCAGATGCTCAACGGCCGGCGAGTACACGTGGGTAGAGATGGCGGAGGACGCTGGTCTCAGAAGAGACCGGGGATGTTGGGCAGGTCGAGACCGCCGGTGGCGCCACCGAGCTTCCGCGACGCGAGATCCTGGGCTGAGCGAAGCGCCTCGTTGACCGCGGCGGTCACGAGATCCTGCAGCATCTCGACGTCGTCCGGATCAACGGCCTCGGGCTTGATGCGCACTTCCCGCACCTCGAGTTGCCCCGTCATGAGCACGGTGACCATTCCACCGCCTGCGCTGGCCTCGACGGTCTCGTTGGCGAGCTCTTCCTGGGCGCGCGCCATCTGCGCCTGCATCTCCTGCACTTGCTTCATCATCTTGTTGTACTGCGGGTTGTTCGCCATCGATGGTCTCCTTACGGCTCGTCTGGCAAGAGCTCTGCGTCCAGCTTCTGTTGGGCTCGGCGGATCTGCTCGGTGAAGTCGTACACCTCGTGTGCCACCACCGGTTGAACGACTGCCGGGGCAATCGTACCCGTCGCGGTCTCACCCGGCACGAAGACGGCCGTGAACCGGACACCCAGAGCGGTCTCGATGGCCGTGGCCAGCAGCTCAGTGTTGCCCGGCTCTTTCGCTCTCGTGAGAGCGAAGTTGGAGGGCAGTGTGACGGTGAGCACGCTGCCCTCAAGGCCGGTCGGCCGCGCCTCGCGCAGCATCGCATAGAGGCTGACACTGCTCGTCTGTACCCGTTGCAGGATGAGGTCCCAGGCACGCTTGACCCGCTCGAGGGTGACTTCGACCGGCGCGTGAGGCGTGCACTCCGCCTCGCGCGGTTCCGTTGCCCGTGGCTCTGGTGCGGCAGGGCCGGTCTGATGCTCCTCTCTCGCTGGTCCCGCGAGCCCATCGTCGCCGCACCCGGTCTGCGATGCAGTCTCTGCCGGCTCTGCGGTGACGGGCCGATTCGACGCCGCTCTCGTCGCGACTCTGTCGCCGGATGCTGCCGTACGGAGCACACCGGCGGCAGCGTCGGCCTCGAGGCGCCGCAGGCGCTCCTCGAGGGCGGCCGCCGTATGGTCCAGTTGTGGCCGTGTCGCTTTGACCAGCGCGAGCTCGAGCTGCAGGCGCGGGTCCAGGCCGTCGCGGATCTCGCGCTGCGCGTCACCGAGCGTCTCGATCAGGTGGACGACTCCGCGGGGGTGGAGGTTGTTGGCCTGCGGCAGCAGGCGGCTGAGCCGTTGCTCGTCCAGCTCGACGGTCTGCACGAGGACGCGGAGGGCGGCTTCGTCGCGCGCTGCGTCTTCGAGGTGCTGCAGGAGAAACACCTGCCGCAGGTGGCGGAGCAGGTCGCGAATGAACTGGGAGTAGTCGATGCCGTCATGCGCCAGCCGCTGCACGAACTGGAGTGCCTCCGCCGGGCTGCGTTCGATGATGATGTCCGTGAGCTCGAAGAGCAGGTCTGCACTGGTGACGCCGAGCGCCTCGAGGACATCCGACGGCTTGATCACGCCTTCTGAGTACGTTATGAGCTTCTCGAGCGTCCCGATCGCGTCGCGGAAGCCGCCCTGCGAATGGCGGGCGATCTCTGCCAGTGCCGAGTCCTGGATCTCGATCGAAGGTCCGCCGCGCTCTGCGTCAGGGCGGGCGTTCTCCCGCTCGATGATGCTCGCCAGCAGCCTGGCTATATCGCGCACCTGCGGGCGACGGAAGTCGAAGCGCTGGCAGCGCGACAATATGGTCTCGGGGATCCTGTGCGGCTCCGTGGTCGCGAGCACGAAGACGACATCGGCAGGAGGTTCTTCCAGGGTCTTGAGCAAGGCGTTGAACGCCTCACGCGTGAGCATGTGGACTTCGTCGACGATGTAGATCTTGAAGCGGCCTTGAACCGGGGCAAAGGCGATCTTGTCCCGCAGGTCGCGAATGTCGTCGATGCTGCGATTTGAGGCGGCGTCCATCTCGACCACGTCGAGCGAGAAGCCGTCGGCGATCGCCACACAGTGCCGGCAGACGCCGCAGGGGGTGGAGGTCGGCCGTTCGACGGGCGCGGTCAGCGTCCCGGTACAGTTGAGCGCCTTGGCGAGGATCCTCGCCGTGCTGGTCTTGCCGGTGCCACGGGGTCCCGCGAACACGTATGCATGGGCGACGGCATCGGTTTCGACGGCGTTGTGCAGCGTGCGCGCGACATGGTCCTGGCCGATGAGCTCTGTGAACGCCTGGGGACGGTACTCCCTGTAGAGAGAACGTTTCATAGTCGGCGCGCGCGTCTTCCGTGAGGATGACAGAGATCCGGCCGCGCACCCGCCGTCGAAACACGTTCTCCGAGCGTCCCTGCCGGGCGCAAGCTCGGGTCAGGCGACCCTACGGCACATGGAATGGCCTGCTTACCGCTGCTTCCTCCCGGACCTGACGGAGTTCGCAGGGTTCCATTGCGTAGGACCCGACCTTCAACGCCGCACACCGACTGACTGCCTCGCAGAACGGTCCCTCGGGCGGGGATTAAGCCCCGCTGTAGCGGATTGCGGGTACAGGGCACCGCTAGCTCCCCGCCTAGCGCGACCGGTCTTTGATAGTAAGCCCCACGGGGCCGCGAAGCAAACGAAGAACGGGAGGGATGAGACGCATTCGACGCCACGGCCCCGCATGGACGGCGTTGTTACAACGAGGAAGACGACGACTGCGTCACCTGCCCGGGGGGCGGCGGCGCAGCGTCGTCTTCAGGCCCGTCTGTGCGGTACTTCACCTCGGTGGTCCGGACGTTGACCGCATCACGCAGCTCGATCGATGTCGTCGTCGCGATACGTCGACGTGCCATCGCGGCGCTCGACCCTGGTGGTGCGGCTGCGTCCGAAGCCCCAGCCCCAGGACGACCAGAAGATGAGGGACAGGACGGCGCCGATGGCGCCGACCACCATGAGAATGGTGCCGATGACCTGAATGTCGACCCCGGAAATCTCGGCTGTTACGGCGAAGCGCAGGATCGCGCCGAGAGCGATCAGGAAGATGCTCGTTCCGATTCCCACTGTGACCTCCTCTCTACAGGAACCGCATACTGGGCGTGTTCCCGCAGCCTGCAAGCGCAAACGGGATGCGCAAGCCAGGCACTTGATGTGGAGGGATCAGGCGGCAATCGCGCCGGCGCTGGTCGCTCGCCGGATCACGCCGTCCCACTCGCGCGTGAACCGGTCCAGTCCGAACCGCTCCTGCGCCCTGCGGCGCGCCCCGTCCCCGAGCCGGCGCGCCTCCTCCGGATCCTTCAGCAGCCGCCGCATGCGTTCGACCAGCGTGTCGACTCGTGTATCCACATAACCGGACACGCCGTTCTCGATCGCGGTCGACATCTCGGTTGTGGCCAGGCCGATGATCGGCATGCCGATCGTCATCGCCTCGCAGACGGCGAGTCCCATGCTCGTGTAGCGGATGGGGTTGAAGAAGAAGCGGTAGCGGGCCATGAAAGAGGGGAGTTGAGTCATAGGAACCTCGCCCAGGCCTCCAAGTTCTCTCGACCCCATGCCCACGAGGTCGAGGGGAATTCGTTCGCGCACACGATCGAAGATGTCCGCTCCCAGCCGTCGGCCGCGTCCGGCGAGGTTATTGACGACGACGATGCCGCGCTCCAGCTCACCGCTGTAGCAGACGTCATCGGGGACGAAGACGCCGTGATCGACCACGATCGTCGGCGTGCGCCCCGTGTCCCACATGAGGTGGTTGAACGGCGTGACCTGGACCAGGAGCACCCCCGGATCGTCGACCCAGTGGCGCGTGTCGGTCGGGTGTTCTCGTGGAGGATCGTGCTCGATGTAGATGCGCGGCAAGCGCCGCTGCTTGGGCGAGAGGATGTCGTACTGATCCTCCTCCCAGTTCCGGCGCGACTGGTAGATGACACAGTCGAGGTCCAGATTCGCGACCTCCGCAGCCGGCACTTCGACAAGGTTGTCCGGCCACGGGAAGTCGCCGGCACGGCCGCCGTACCCCGGCGTCCCGTCGCCCAACACGGGGACGAAGAAGGTGTGGGGGCTCTGCACGAGATAGAGAAGATAGCCGCCGTGCACGTGCCAGGTCAGGATTCGTTTGCCTCGCGGTCCCATGTTCGTGACTCCTCTCGCCCGTGACGTCGGCTTCTATTCCCTCGTCCGCCGCGCCGCACGCCGTTTTCTGCTGCTCGTAGGCATCTTTTTCGCAGGGAAACGGTTTGCCGACGACTCGCCAGGGGGAGCGTCGAGACCAGTACTAATGCCAAGGGAGGGCGGCATGACCAGGCGAATCGCGATGATCAGTGAGCATGCATCTCCTCTGGCGACACTCGGCGGCGTTGACGCCGGCGGACAGAACGTCTACGTGGGGGAGGTGGCCAGGCAGCTGGCGACGCTGGGCTACCAGGTCGACATCTTCACCCGTCGCGACTCCGATCTGCTGCCCGAGATCGTGGAGTGGTTCGACGGCGTCCGTGTCGTACACGCCCCGGCAGGTCCGGCACGGTTCGTGCGCAAGGAGGACATGCTGCCCCTGATGGCGCCGTTCACGGAGTTCATGGTGGACTTCTACCGGCGCGGCAATCACTACGACCTGCTGCACGCCAACTTCTGGATGTCGGGATTGGTCGCGGCCGAACTGAAGCGACTCCTGAACATCCCGTTCGTGGTGACCTTCCACGCCCTGGGACGGATCCGCAGGATGCACCAGGGGCCGAATGACGGGTTCCCGGACAGCCGCTTCGAGATCGAAGACAGGGTCGTGGCCGAGGCGGATCGGGTCATCGCGGAATGTCCGCAGGACCGCGAAGACCTCATCCGCCACTACAGCGCCTCTCCGCAGCGCGTGACGATCGTGCCGGCCGGGTTCGACCCTGGCGAGTTCAGCCCGATACGCAAGGAGCTTGCCCGCACAGCGCTGGGGCTGCAGCCGTCGGCTCACGTGGTCCTGCAGCTCGGCCGCGTGGTCCCCCGAAAAGGAGTCGACACGGCCATTCGGGGATTCGCGAGGCTTGTGAACACGCACGGGGTGGATGCCCGCATGCTGATCGTGGGCGGCGAACCCTCTCAGTCGGCCAAGAACGGCGTGACCCCGGAGCTCGAGCGGCTGCGGTGCATTGCGCAGGAATGCGGCGTCTTAGACCGGGTCCACTTCGAGGGCCCGCGCGGCCGCGAGACGCTGAAGTGGTACTACAGCGCCGCCGACGTCTTCGTGACGACGCCATGGTACGAGCCCTTCGGCATCACCCCGGTGGAGGCCATGGCCTGCGGGACGCCGGTTCTGGGCTCCAGCGTCGGAGGCATCAAGTTCACCGTGCGTGACGGCGAGACCGGCTACCTCGTGCCGCCGCACGGCAGCGATGCGGTCGGCGATCGCCTGGCAGACATGTACGCCAATCCGGCGCTGATGAGCACGCTGGGGCAGCAGGCGGTGCAGCGCGCCAACGATCTGTTCACATGGCGCAAGGTCGCCAGCGCCCTGGCCGACGTCTACGACGACCTGCTCCTGCGCCGGCAACCCATCACCCGCCAGACCGCCGATCACTTCACGCTCGTCGACAAGGGCTTCGATGCGGTGCTGACGACATTCGAAGAGTCCAGAAGGCGTATCGCCGGCGCGATCGTCGACTTGGCTGAGGTCATCGCGACCGCGTTCTTGAACGGCGGCAAGCTTCTCATCTGCGGCAACGGCGGCAGCGCCGCCGAGGCGCAGCACCTCGCGGCGGAGCTCGTCGGGCGGTTCCGTGACGAGCGCCAGCCCTTGCCCGCCATCGCCTTGACCGCAGACAGTTCCATCCTCACAGCATGGTCGAACGACCACGGGTTCGAGGATGTCTTCGCCCGTCAGGTCGCGGCGCTCGGCCGCCGTGGCGACGTACTCCTCGTTTTGAGCACGAGCGGTCGTTCTCCCAATCTGCTGCAGGCCGTGCAGATGGCGCGCAGCATGGGCATGGACACCCTCGCCATGCTGGGGCGGGGGGGAGGGGAGGCTCGCTGGCTGGCGAGCAGGACGCTCCTCGTGCCGTCGTCCGACACGCGACGCGTGCAGGAGATGCACCTGGTCCCCATTCACATGATCTGCGAGCTGGTCGAGGCCCAGCTGCAAGCGCCGATGAGGGCCGAGCTCAGAATGCTGGCCGGCCAGATGCAGGACGACGAGCCGAAGGTCGCCAAGGCCGGGGGCGCGTGAGCAGGGGAGGACGAATGACCGGATTGGCTGGAAGGACGGCGATGGTCACCGGCGGCGGCAGCGGGCTCGGGGCCGCCATCTGCACCGCACTTGCCCGCGGTGGCGTCGAGGTGGCGGTGGCGGACCTCAACGATGCGGGAGCGGCGCGTACGGTCGCCGCGATCGCCGCAGAGGGAGGTACTGCCTTCCCGCTCCACGTGGATGTGAGTGACGACGGCAGCGTGGGAGACGCATTTGCCGAGATGGAACGCCGGGGAATGGCGCCGGACATCCTCGTCAACAACGCCGCCGTCGACTTCGCTGAGCCGGTCGACGAGATCGATCCAGAGTTGTGGGTGCGTGAGGTCGAGGTCAATCTCTTCGGCGCCTTCTTCACCTCGCGCCGCGCTCTCGCCCTCATGAAACAGAGCGGCGGCGGGAACATCGTCAACATTGCCTCGACTGCAGCGCGCCGAGCGTGGGCGAACGCCTCGGCGTATCACGCGAGCAAGTGGGGCCTCATGGGATTCAGCCATGGCCTGCATGTCGAGGGCAGGCCACACGGCGTGAAGGTGACCGCTGTGATCAGTGGCGGCATGACGACGCCGTTCCTGCTCGATCGTTTCTCCGACATCGACCAGACCACGCTGCAGGACCCCGCCAACGTCGCCGCCACCGTGCTCTTCGTGCTGCAGCAGCCGGTGGAGTGCGTCATTCCGGAAGTGATGGTCATCCCTATGACGGAGACCTCGTGGCCATGAACCGCGAGACTCCCGCCGTCCTTCTTGACAAGGACGGCACGCTGGTCGAGAACCTCGCATACAACGTCAATCCGGCGCGCATCCGCCTGCTCCCGGGCGTGTCCGAGGGCCTGAGGATCCTCAAGGGCGCGGGCTACAAGCTGGTCGTGGTCTCGAATCAGTCGGGCGTGGCGCGGGGACGGTTCACGGAAGAGGAGCTGCTCGCCGCCGCCGACGCCCTGGAGTGCCTGCTGAGCTCTGCGGATGCGGCGCTCGATGGCTTCTTCTACTGCCCGCATCACCCCGAGGGCATCGTCGCGCCGTACGCGCTGGAGTGCACGTGCCGCAAACCGCGTCCCGGACTGATCCAGCGGGCGGCCAGCGAGCTGAACCTGATGCTCGAACGCTCCTGGATGGTCGGCGACATCCTCGACGACATCGAGGCGGGCAACCGCGCGGGATGCAGGACCGTCCTGATCGATCAGGGCAACGAGACCGAGTGGTATTTCGCTCCGGACAGGGTGCCGGATAGAGTGACGGACAGCTTCCTCGAGGCCGCGAATTACATCGTGAACGTATCCAGGTCTGGCGCTCCCTCGACCCTCTACGAAGTCTGAGCGGACGATTTCGTGACGTCGAACCTGACAACCCTGATTCGGACGTTCCCTCGCCTCAAGGTCGTCGTCGTAGGCGATGCGATGCTGGACGTGTTTCTGACGGGATCGAGCCACCGGCTGTGTCGCGAGGCGCCTGTTCCGGCCGTCGACATCGAGGGGCGGCGGGATGAGCCCGGCGGCGCTGCCAATACCGCAGCCAATGCCCGCAGCCTCGGAGCTTCCGTCGAATTGCTCGCCGTCGTCGGCGGCGACGAAGAGGGCCTTCGGCTACGCCAGGCCCTGGATCGTACCGGTGTGGACGTGGCGGGGATGATGATCGAGTACGGGCGGCGAACCCTGACGAAGCAGCGCATCGTCGCCGACGACCAGATCATGCTGCGTCTGGACAACGGCGACACGAGGAGGATCGACGAAGGGAGCGAAGCGGCGCTCATTCGGCGGCTGGAGAGCGCCTACCGGCACTGCGACGTCGTCATCATCTCGGATTATGGCTACGGGTCTGTGACCCCTCGTCTCCTCGAGCGAGCGGCGTCGCTTCAGCGCAGACACGCGAGGGTCCTCGTGGTCGATGCGAAGGACATCTCGCGCTGCAAGGGCTTGGGCGCGACGGCCGTGAAGCCCAACTACGAGCAGGCCGTGGCATGGCTGAAGCTGGGCCACGCCGCCGCGAGCGAACGGGTCCGGCAGATGGCCGGCCAGGGACGGAAGCTGCTCGACGTGACCGGGGCTCAGATCGTGGCGCTGACGCTGGATTCGGACGGGGCCCTGGCATTCGAGCACGGCAAGGCGCCGTATCGAACGTACGCGCGGCCGGAGCGGCGCACGCGCACGACTGGCGCCGGCGACACGTTCGCCGTCGCCTTGGCGCTGTCACTGGCGAGCGACGCCTCAACCGCAGTGGCCGTCGAGCTGGCGTCCGCGGCCGCCGCGGTGGTCGTCTCCAAAGACGTGACCGGGCGCTGCGAAGCGTTCGAGCTGCGCCAGCGCCTCTTCAGTGGCGACAAGGTGCTGGCCGATAGCGAGCGCGTCGAGGAACGTGTCGAGTATCTGCGCCGCCAGGGCAAGAGGATCGTCTTCACCAACGGCTGCTTTGATCTGCTGCATCCCGGCCACGTCGCCTATCTGAACGGGGCGAAGATGCTGGGTGACGTCCTCATCGTCGGAGTGAATACGGACGACAGCATTCGGCGCCTCAAGGGACCAAGCCGCCCGATCGTGAACCTTCAGGATCGTATCGAGGTGCTGGCGGCCCTCAGCTCGGTCGACCACATCGTCGCCTTTGACGAGGATTCGCCCGTCGAGCTGGTGCGCTTGGTCAAGCCAGACCTTTTCGTCAAGGGCGGCGACTACACGCGCGAGATGCTGCCGGAGGCGTCGCTCGTCGAGACGCTCGGTGGCGAGGTTCGCATTCTGCCGCTCATTCCGGAACGCTCGACCAGCGACATCATCGCCAGCATCAGATCGAGCCCCGAGGCACAGCCCCGCCTGCACTCGCTTGCGGAGGGAACAGGGTGACCGGGCAAGGATGGCAGGCGGCGCGAAACGTCCTCTGCGTCCGGCTCGACACGATCGGGGACGTCCTCATGATGACGCCGGCGATGCGCGCCCTCAAGGAATCAGTCGATGATCGCGTCATCACGCTCATGACCTCGTCGCGTGGCTCGTCCGTCGCGCCGCTCATCCCGGAAGTCGGCGATGTCATCGTCTACGACGTGCCGTGGATGAAGGCCACACCGGAGGGCGCCACATACGCGGTCGACCTCGCCATGTGTGAACTGCTGCGCCGGCGCCGCTTCGACGCCGCCGTGATCTTCACGACCTACTCGCAGAGCCCTCTGCCTGCGGCTCTGCTCCTGCACCTCGGGAACGTGCCTCTGCGCCTCGCCCACTGCCGTGAGAACCCCTATCAGCTCCTGACGGACTGGGTTGCGGAGCCGGAGCCTCAAACCGGGATCAGGCACGAGGTACGGCGTCAGCTCGACCTCGTCGCGGCCATCGACGCCGTCAACGGCGACGAGTCGCTGTCCCTCGTCGTCCCGGAAAGGGCACGTGCCGTCGTGCGCCGCCTCCTCGCCGACAACGGCATTGAGGACGGAGATGCCTACATCGTCATGCATCCCGGGGCCAGCGCGCCGTCCCGCCGCTGGGAGCCGGAGGGGTTCATGGACGTGGCGCGCGGCCTCGCCGAGGAGGGATGCCACCTGGTGCTCACCGGCGATGCCGGCGAGCGGGGCCTTGCGGCGTCCATCGCCGCCGCTGCCGCACGCCGGCCGCTCTCGCTGGCCGGGTGTCTCGACCTGGCCGAACTCTCGGCCCTGATCGAGGGAGCGGCCCTGCTCATCAGCAACAACACGGCGCCGGTGCACATCGCGTGTGCGATGGGGACACCGGTCGTCGACCTGTACGCCCTCACCAACCCTCAGCATACGCCGTGGAACGCGACCAGCAGGGTGTTGTCGCACGACGTTCCCTGCAAGTTCTGCTATCGCAGCATCTGTCCGGAGGGGCACCACGAGTGCCTGCGGCTGGTGGAGCCTGAGCGCGTGCTGGCGGCGGCGCACTCCCTCCTGCCGGCCTCCTGCCGCTCCTGATCGCATGGCCATCGTTCCGTCGCACGAGCCGGCGCCCGTCGTCGACGGCGTCTCGAAGATCGCCGTGCTCCGTGCGAACGGCCTCGGCGATCTTATGTTCGCGCTGCCGGCGTTCGCCGCGCTGCGCGGTGCATACCCTTCCGCCGAGATCGTGCTGCTGGCCAGGGAGATGCACCGCGAGCTGCTGCTCGGTCGTCCGTCCCCTCTGGATCGCGTCCTCGCGGTACCCCGGAGCCGGGGGGTGAACGGAAATGAGCTGGCGACTGACGACATCCCTCAGCTCGAACGATTCTTCGCGGAGATGCGCGAGGAGCGCTTCGACCTCGCCCTGCAGCTTCACGGCGGGGGGAGGTTCTCCAACCCGTTTCTGCTGCGTCTCGGAGCTCGGGTAACGGCGGGCATGAAGACGACGGACGCGGCGCCGCTGGACCTCGTCCTGCCCTACGTATACCTGCAGCATGAAGTGCTGCGTTACCTCGAGGTCGTCGCCATGGTCGGGGCCCGGCCGACGTCGGTTGAGCCGGAGCTGGCCGTCACCGAAGCCGACATCGCGGCCGCCTTCCGTGTGATGCCCGAAGCCGTGCAGCCGCTCGTCGCGATCCATCCTGGCGCGAGCGATCCTCGCCGGCGCTGGCCGCCGCGACGCTTTGCCGCCCTGGCCGACGAGCTCGCCGCCAAGGGAGCAACGATCGTGCTCGTCGGCGGGCGGGATGAAGCGGAGGCGACCGGGAGGTGTGCGGCGGCCATGCGACATTCCCCTCTCGACCTGGCCGGCCGACTGTCGCTCACGGCGCTGGTCGGTCTGCTTGCCCGCTGCTCTCTCTTCATCGGGGACGATTCAGGCCCGCTGCACCTTGCGCGAGCGGTGGGAACGGCGACGGTCGGCGTGTACTGGTGCGCGAACATGCTGAACGCGTCGCCCATGACGCGTCGCCGGCATCGCGCCATCGCATCGTGGCGAGTCGACTGTCCCGTCTGCGGCGTCGACTGCCTCAGAGGCAACTGCGAGCATCGGGTTTCCTTCGTCGCCGACGTGCCGCTTGAAGACGTTCTGACAGACGCGCTTGAGCTGTACGAGGCGGAGACCGCTCAGACCGCCCATGGTGCGTCAACCAACCGGTCGGCGACGGTCGTGGGCAACTCCTGATGGAATGCTCCGGACGGAACGAGGCCGGCGCCGCCGAAGCGCGCCATGACGCGGAGCTGGGCGACGACGTCCTCGGCCGCGTGCGCGGCCGGCAGATCGACCCAGAAGCCGAATCCTCCCACTGCCTCGAGGCTGAGGCGGTCGTAGAGCACGCAGCCCCCGACCCAGGCGACGCGATAGAGACGTTCGCGTGCCGTGGTGAGGCCCAGACGGGAGGCGACATGGTGCAGGTTGGCGGCGTTGTGCACCTCGTGGCGCCGCCATGCCGGACCTCCTGGAGTGATCGTCTCAGGCGTCACGGGACCATCCCAGAACTCGATGGTCTGCTGGTGAGGTCGCAGGTCCTTCTCGTGGCTCATGCCGATGACGGCGCTGCCGATGAAGCCACAGCCCTGCCGGCGGATCGCCCGCAGGAGGCGTTCGACGAGATCGGGCTCGAGAATGATGTCGTCGTCGAGGAAGAGCACGTAAGGCGCGGTCGCGCGGCTGAGCAGGAAGTCCCTTTGCTCGGCCAGGCCGCGGCGGGGCATGTGGCGCGCCACGTCGACGCGGGTCCCTCGCGCACGCATGACGCGCAGGACGGCGGCGAGCTCCCGCGACTCGCTCAGCGTACCCGGATTGGTGGACTGGTCAGACACGATGACGCGTATGCCGCGCAGGCTCTGGGCCATGACACTCGTGAGCGTCACAGCCAGCGCCGCCGGGCGGTTGCACGTGGGGATCAGGACGTCGACGAGGGCCGCCCAGCTGCCCTCCGGCGGCTCGGGCCCCGTCATGTCGTCATCCTGCGGGCGCTCCCCGGCTTGGGCGATCAGCTGTGCTGCATCCCCGCGTTGCGCGCGCTTCGCGGCGCGCTGCCCGGCGCGAGGATCACGTTCCTGACGATGCCGGAGACGGCTCCGCTCCTGGCGCGTTACCCGCGCCTCGTGGACGAAACACTGGACTTCCCGGGTTTCCCCGGCTTGCCCGAGGTCCCGGTCGATCCCGGCAGAATCGCGGCCTTCTTTCTCGAGCAACAGAGCTGGCGCTACGATCTGGCGCTGCAGCTCCATGGGAGCGGCGCCTGCACCAATCAATTCGCCGTCCTGCTCGGCGCCGCTCACACCGCTGGGTTCTATCTGCCGGCGCAGTTCTGCCCTGAGCCCGGGCTGTTCGTCCGGTACTCCGCGGAACGCCATGAGATCCACCGGCTGCTCGAGGTGGTCGCCCACATCGGAGCTCCGCTCCTCGGAGACCACCTCGAGTTCCCGGTGACCATCAGTGACCGGCGCCGGCTGCACGAGGTCACCGGCAGCCGCTTGCGCCGGTTTGAGTTCGCGGTCATGCATGCCGGAGCCAAGGACCCGCGGCGGTGCTGGCCCCTCGAGCGGTTCGCCGCCGTGGCCTCCGACCTCACCGCTCGGGGAATCCCCGTCGTGCTCACGGGGACGGCCGGCGAGCGGCCGATGAACGCGCGCATCGCCGGGGCGGCCGGCGAGATGGTGACGGACCTCACGGGCGAGACCGACCTCGGTTCGCTCGCCGCCCTCGTCGCCGACGCCCGCCTCGTCGTTTGTAACGACACCGGCATCGCCCACCTGGCGGCGGCGCTGCGGACGCCGAGCGTCGTCGTCTTCTCCGCCTCGGATCCCCTCCGCTGGGGCGCTCTCGACACCGCACTGCATCGCGCAGTGGCGCCCGCGCGGGACCCGTTCGACTCCGGGGACCATTGCCTGCGAGACGCCTGCGTCAAAGCGCCGTGGAACCGGCCCTCCTGCATTCCGCCGGTTCCCGTCCGTGATGTGCTCCGCGAGATCGAGGGCATCCTTCGCCTGTGGCCCCGAACGTGCGCACTCATCCCCCGGAATCCCCCGCTCGCCTAGATCTCCCTGCTCGCGCACTGCTCTCCTCGCCTGGCCGCCACGAGGGGAGGACTACCCGCGGGACGCGGCGTGCAGTCGCTGTGGCGTTTGCCTCAGAGGCCGCTGCGGAACCGAGTGACTCTGGCTTCTACAGTCGCAAGGAGAGCCGGTGGACGTCGTGCTCCTCGCTCGGCTGCACGTCGAATCCGAGGTTCTCCACGAAGCGCGTCATCCCGATGTTGACAGTCAACACATGGCCGTTGATCTGCAGCACGTACCTGTCGCGAGCCGCTTGGATCAGCGCCTCCATCAGCTTGCTGCCGACGCCCTTCCGCTGCCACGCATCCCGGACCAGAATCGCGAACTCGCCCTCGGACGGGTTGGCGGAGTCGATCGTCAGACGAACGACGCCCAGCATCATGTCGGCCGCGCCGTCCTTCCCCTTCAGAATGGCGACGAGGGCGATCTCGCGGTCGTAGTCGATGTGGCAGTAGCGGATGAGCATCGCCTTGTCGATCTCGCGCAGAGGGCCGAAGAAGCGGTACTGCGTCGTCTCCGGCGACAATGACTCGATCATGTCGGTCCAGAGAGGCTCGTCCTCGGGCCGGATCGCGCGAATACGCACTTGGCTGCCGTCCAGCGCCATGGACCACTGGTACTTGCTGGGATACATCGAGATCATGAGATGGGCGCCGGGCAGCGTGATCTTGCGGACAGCCTTGGGGTCGATCACGATGCGGGAGTTGAGGGCGAGGATCCCGCTCGAGCTGACGAGCAGGGGGTTGATGTCCATCTCCAGGATCTCGGGGAAGTCGACCAGCAGGTAACTCACTTTGACCATTGCCTGTTCGAGCGCCACCATGTCGACCGGTTCGGCGCCGCGGTAGCCGCCGAGGAGCTGGCTCACCTTCGTGCTCTGGATCATGGACCTGGCCAGCGCCTGGTTGAGCGGCGGGAAGTCGACGGCGACGTCGCGGTGGAACTCGACGCTCGTCCCGCCCATCCCGAAGATGAGGGCGGGGCCGAAGACCGGATCCTTCTTGGAGCCAATGATGACCTCGTGTCCGGAGCTGCGCATCGGCTGGACCACGCAACCCAGGATTCTGGACTTCGGCCTGGCCCGCCGGGCGCGCTCTGTGACCTCCTTGTACTGTGACGCGGCGTCGGCGCCAGTGGCCACGTTCAGCGCTACCCCGGCCACGTCCACCTTGTGACTGATGTCCGGGCTCAGGATTTTGACGGCCACTGGGAAGCCGATTTCCTCGGCGGCTGCCACGCACTCCTCCTCCGTCGTCGCGACCATCGTCCGCACGA
Organism: uncultured Thermoleophilia bacterium; assembly: GCA_964533575.1. GTDB lineage: Bacteria > Actinomycetota > Thermoleophilia > UBA2241 > UBA2241 > CAIXSE01. The sequence continues at coordinate 27,313 of CAZHMG010000002.1, forward strand.
CGGGGATCTGGTAAGCCTGGATGACGCTGTCGGCCTCGGGCTCCGTCAGTACACTGCGGTCTTGCCGGGCGACTTCAAGGAACGTCTTCTTGACGGTGTCGCGATCTGGTTCGAACTGCGGCAGGATGTCGGCCGGGGTCTCGTACAGGTTCGCGAGGTTCTTCGTGTACTGCCACATGTACAGGTAGGCGTTCACCGCATCCTCGGGAGCATTGAAGCAGGGAATGCGGGCGCTGTGGAGGATCTTGATGGCGTCCTCGACCTTCGTCTGCCCCATGAACGACGTCAGCAACGGCTTCAACTGGTGCGACTGCGCGACGCGTACCAGCGCTTCGGCGGTTGCGGTGGGCTGGCTCATGGCCTGTGGCGTGAGGATGGCGAGGACGCCGTCGCAATTGGGATCGTCGATCACGGCTTGCGTGGCGTTGGCGAAGCGCGCCGCGTCGGCGTCTCCGGCGATGTCGACAGGATTGGAACGCGCGGTGTAGTCCGGCAGCAACGCCTTGAGCTTCTCATCGGTCTCGGGCGTCAGCTCGGCGAGCTCCCCCCCCAAGTGGAACAGCCGGTCGCAGGCCATGACGCCTGGGCCGCCCGCGTTCGTCACGATGCCGAGCCGTGGACCGCGCGGGCTGCTCACGCGGCTGAGCGCCTCGCTCGCGTCGAAGAGATCCTCGACCTTGTCGACGCGCACGACCCCGGCGCGGCGGAAGACGGCGCTGTAGAGCGTGTCGTCGCCGGCGATGGCGCCGGTGTGGCTGGCGGCCGCAAGCGCGCTGCGCGCCGTGCGCCCGCTCTTCACCACAATGATCGGTTTGCTCTTGGCGAAGTGGCGGGCGGCGCTCATGAACTTGCGGGCGTCCGTGATTGACTCGATGTAGAGGATGATGCTCGACGTGTACTGGTCCGCGCCGAAGAAGTCGATGAGGTCGCCGAAGTCGACGTCGGCCATGGAGCCGACGCTGACGAAGGCGCTGAAGCCGACGTCGTTGGCCGCGGCCCAATCGAGGATGGCGGTGCCGAGCGCCCCGGACTGGCTGAAGAAGGCGACTCGCCCGGCCGGCGGGATCACATCCGAAAAGGTCACGTTGAGGTGATAGGCCGGCCGGATATAGCCGAGGCAGTTGGGGCCCAGGATGCGTACCCCGTAGGCTTTGGCGATCTCACAGACCTCCTGCTCGAGGCGGCGGCCTGCCTCGCCCGCTTCGCGAAAGCCGGAGCTGACGATGACCGCGCCGCCCACGCCGGCTTCGCCGCACTCCCGCATGGCGTCCGGCACGTTCTTTGCGGGCACGGCGATGACGGCCAGGTCGACCTTGCGCGGAACCTGGGCTATTGAGGAGTAGGCGTGGATGCCCTGGATGGCCTGCGACGACATGCTGACGGGATACACGACGCCCTCGTACTCGGCGCTGATCAGGTTGTGAAGCAGGATGTACCCGACAGAGCCCTTCCTGTTGGAAGCGCCGATGACCGCAATGCTCTTGGGGTCGAACAGTCTCTTGAGATTACGTGTGCCCATGGCCCTTGCTCCACATGTCGTGTCGCCTCCGCAGATCGGCCCAACTGGTCTGTACTCTACGCTGCCGAACCGTTCGGTTCATCCCCGCTTGTGCCGTTGGGGACAATCTCGGCAGCGAGCTGCCCATCGATGAGGACACGGCATGCCGGCCCTGTCAGAGCCGGAGAACCAGCCGCCGAAACTCCGGCCACTCGCTCACCGAGCTCTCGAATCCGAGATTCTCGGCGAAGCGGATCATCCCTGGGTTGACGGCCGTCACCCAGCCCCTGATCTCGCGCACGTGGCGGTCGCGGGCGGCCTCGATGAGCGCCTCCATCAGCTGAGTACCGATGCCATGACGGTGATACTGGTCCCGCACGGCGATCGCGAATTCGCCCTGCTCGGGGTTGCCGGTCTCGATGGCGAGCCGCGCGACGCCGAGCATGGCCTCTTCGGTGCCGTTGCTCTCCCTGACGGCGACGAGCGCGATCTCCCGGTCGTAGTCGATGTGGCAGTACCGCACCATCATCGACTTGGTGATGGGACCTTTCGGACCGAAGAACCGATACTCGGCGGTCATCGGTGAGAACGATTCGACCATCTCCGCCCAGAGAGGTTCGTCTTCGGGTCTGATGGCGCGGATGTGAGCCTTTTCGCCCTCCAGGGGGATCTCCCAGTAGTACTTCGTCGGGTAGACGGAGATCATCAGGTGCGAGCCCGATAGCATGATCTTGCGCACGTCCCTGGGCTCGATGACGATGCGTGCGTCGAGGGCGCTGATCCCGTCGCTGCGGACCAGCAGCGGGTTGACGTCCATCTCGACGATCTCAGGGAAGTCGACCAGCAAGTAGCTGGCCTTGACGAGCGCCTGCTCGAGGGCTCCGATGTCGCCAGGCGCCTTGCCGCGGTAACCCTCGAGCAGTCGCGAGACCCTGGTGCTCTGAATCATGGAGCGGGCCAGCGCCTGGTTGAGGGGTGGGAAGTCGACTGCGACATCGCGGTACAGCTCCACGTCCGTCCCGCCCGTGCCGAACAGCAACGCTGGGCCAAAGGCCCGATCCTTCTTGGCGCCGATGATCGTCTCGTAGCCGCCGCCGCCCATCGCCTGGACGGTCACCCCAATGAGCTCCGCATCGGGCATGGCTTTGTGCGCGCGCGCGGTGATCTTGCCGAACTGGAAAGCGGCTTCGCGTGCCGAGCGGACGTTGAGCGCTATGCCGCCGACATCGCTCTTGTGCGTGATGTCGTGGCTCAGGATCTTGACGGCCACCGGGCGGCCGAAGGCTTCCGCTGCCGCCGCGCACTCCTCCGCGCTGGTCGCGACGACCGTCGGGTTGACGGGGATGCGGTAAGCGTCGAGCACTGCCTTGGCCTCCGGCTCCGTGAGAACGGAGCGACCAGTGCGCGCGACTTCGACGAACAGGGCCTTCACGGCATCCCTGTCGGGGCAGAAGTCTGGCAGGATGTCGGCCGGCGTTTCGTACAGGTTGACCAGGTTCTTCGTGTACTGCCACATGTACATGTAGGCGCGTACGGCGTCTTCAGGCGTCGTGAAGGTGGGGACATGGCCGGCGCGAAGCACGCGCAGGGCGTCGGCCACCTTGATCTCGCCCATGAACGAGGTCAAGAGCGGCTTGAGCTGCCGCTCGTGCGCAAGCTCGACGAGCGCCTTCGCCGTGCCGGCGGGATCGCTCATCGCCTGGGGCGTGAGGATCGCGAGGATGCCGTCGCAGCTCGGGTCGTCCATGAGAGCCCGTGCGGCGGCAGCGTACCGCTCCGCGCCGGCGTCGCCCAGCACGTCTACGGGGTTGCCGCGACTGCCGAAGGAGGGGAGGAGCTTCTCGAGCGCCGCGTCGGTCTCAGGGGAGAGTTCGGCCAGTTCGCCGCCGAGGTCGAGCAGGCGGTCGCAGGCCATGACGCCCGGGCCGCCGGCATTGGTGATGATGCCTAGGCGCGGACCGCGCGGGCTGTTGACGAGACTGAGCGCCTCGCTCGCGTCGAAGAGATCCTCGACCTCGTCGACGCGAACGACGCCGGCACGGCGGAAGACGGCGCTGTAGAGCGTGTCGTCTCCGGCGATGGCGCCGGTGTGGCTGGCGGCCGCAAGCGCGCTGCGCGCCGTGCGGCCGCTCTTCACCACGATGATCGGTTTCGTCTTGGCGAAATGCCGCGCCGCGCTCATGAACTTGCGCGCCTTGGTGATCGATTCGACGTAGAGGATGATGCTGGCCGTGTTCGGGTCGGCGCCGAAGTAGTCGATGAGGTCGCCGAAGTCGACGTCGGCCATGGATCCGACGCTGACGAAGGCGCTGAAGCCCACCTCGTTGGCCGTCGCCCAATCGAGGATCGCCGTCCCGAGCGCTCCAGACTGGCTGAAGAAGGCGACGCGCCCCGCGGGCGGCAGAACGTGCGCGAACGTGACGTTGAGATGGCTTCCCGGCCGGACATAGCCGAGGCAGTTCGGGCCGAGGAGCCGGATGCCGTGACTCTCGGCGACGGCGACGACCTCCTCCTCCAGCCGCCGGCCTGCCTCGCCCGCTTCGCGGAAGCCTGCGCTGACGATGACGGCCGCCATGACGCCGGCGTCGGCACACTCCCTCAGTGTGTCGGGGACGGCGCGGGCCGGCACCGCGATGACTGCCAGGTCGATCTTGTGCGGAATCTGGCCGATCGACGCGTAGGCGGGCATGCCCTGAATGGAGGGACTCGAGATGCTCACCGGATAGACGGTGCCATCGTATCCTGCACCGATGAGATTGTGCAGCAGGATGTAGCCAACCGATCCCTGCTTGTTCGAAGCGCCGATCACCGCGATGCTCTTGGGGTCCAGCAGCTTCTGCAGGTTGCGCGTGCCCATTGCGTCTCGCTCCGTGGGTCGGGGGGTGGTCCGCTCTCGCCCCCTAGCTTAGAACTCTGTGGGCCGCTGGTCATTCCGGCCCCGCGGAGTGCGACCGTCAGAGCCGCAGGACGACCTTGCGCACGTCGGGATCCTCGGTCGGGAGGACGGCGAAGCCGAATCTCTCGACGAAGCGGAGCATGCCACGATTGCCCGCGAGGACGTACCCGTCGATCTCCCTCACCTGACGCTCACGAGACGCCTGGATGAGGGCCTCCATCAGCGTGTGTCCCAGTCCCTTCCCCTGATACTCGTCGCGTACGACGATGCCGAATTCACCCCCCTCCGCGTCCGGCGCGTCCAGGGTCAGCCGGGCGACGCCGAGCATTGAAGTCTCGCTGCCGCCCTCGTCCTGGGCGATGGCGACCAGAGCGATCTCCTGGTCGTAGTCGATATGGCAGTAGCGCATCAGCATGGTCTTGGTGATCCGGCCGACCGAGCCGAAGAAGCGATGCTCGGCGGTGACATGGGAGAACGACCGGACCATATCCGTCCAGAGCGGCTCGTCCTCCGGCTTGATGGCCCGGATGTGGATTCTTTCGCCGGCCAGCCGCACGTCCCAGTGGTACCGGGTTGGGTAGATGGGGATCATCAGGTGCGCGCCGGGAACCTTGCCGGTCTTGCCGGCCGTCGCGGACTCGACCGTGATGCGTGCGTTCACGGCGCAAACGCCGTCCGCGCTGGCCTTCAAGGGATTCACGTCCATTTCCAGGATCTGCGGGAAGTCGATGAGCAGCGAGCTGACTTTGACCAGCGTCCGCTCGAGGGCGAGCATGTCGACGGTGGCGCTGCCGCGATATCCCTTGAGGAGCCGGGAGACTCTCGTTCGCTCGATCATTGCACGTGCGAGGGCCTCGTTCAGCGGTGGGTAGTCGATGGTCACGTCGCGTTGCAGCTCGACATCCGTCCCGCCGGTGCCGAACATGACGGCAGGGCCGAACGTTGGGTCCTTCCTGGCTCCGACGATCGTCTCGTGACCGCCGTGGATCATGGCCTGTACCGTGACCCCGATGATCGTCGCGGTCGGCAGGGCCTTTCGCGCATTGTCTGTGACCGTTACGAACTGCTCGGCGGCTTCACCGGCTGACCGCACGTCGAGGGCCACGCCGCCCACGTCGCTCTTGTATGTGATGTCGTTGCTGAGCACCTTGACCGCCACAGGGAAGCCGATCTTGAGGGCCGCTTTCGCGCACTCCTCGGCGCTGGTCGCGACCATGGTGCGATTGACCGGGATCTGATAGGCGGAGAGTACCGCCTTGGCCTCGGCTTCAGTGAGCGTTGACCGACCGGCGTTCGTCACCTTGGCAAAGACGCCGGCCACCGTGTCGCGATCGGGATGGAAGTCGGGCAGGATCTCGGCAGGGGTGTCGTAGAGATTCGCCAAGTTGCGGGTGTACTCATACATGTACATATAGGCACGGACCGCGTGCTCAGGCGTGTCGAAGGTCGGGACGTGTGCGCGCTGGAGGATCTTGAGTCCCTTCGCCACCTCGACCTCTCCCATGAACGAGGCGAGCAGCGGTTTGAGCTGGTGTGTTCGCGAGACGTCGACGAGAGCCCGTGCCGTCGCCGCGGCGTCGGTCATGACCTGGGGCACCAGGATGGCCAGGACGCCGTCGCAGTTCGGGTCGTCCATCAGGGCCTGCGCGGCCGCGGCGTAGTGCGCCGCGTCCGCGTCGCCGAGCACGTCGACAGGGTTCCTCCGGCTGCTGAACTCCGGCAGCAAGGCCTTCAGCTTCGCGTCCGTCTCTGGCGTGAGCTCGGAGAGCTGGCCGCCGAGATCAAGCAAGCGGTCGCAGGCCATGACGCCGGGCCCCCCGGCATTGGTGACGATGCCGAGCCGCGGTCCGCGGGGGCGGCTGGACAGGCTCAGGGCCTCGCCGGCGTTGAACAGGTCGTCGATCTCATTCACGCGGACGACCCCCGCGCGCCGGAACATGGCGCCATAGAGGGCGTCGTCGCCCGCGATGGCGCCGGTGTGGCTGGCAGCCGCCAGCGCGCCTCGCTCCGTGCGACCGCTCTTCACCGCGATGATCGGCTTGCTGCGCGCGAACCTGCGGGCGGCGCCCATGAAGGCCCGCGCGTCCTCGATGGACTCGATGTAGAGGATGATGCTCGTCGTGCGCGCATCGTCGCCGAAGAAGTCGATGAGGTCGGCGAAGTCGATGTCCACGGTCGAGCCGACGCTGACGAAGGCGCTGAACCCGACCTCGTTGGCCGTCGCCCAGTCGAGGATCGCCGTACCCAGTGCTCCCGACTGGCTGAAGAAGGCCACGCGTCCTGGCTGCGGTGAGACGCGCGCGAACGTGACGTTCAGACGGCTGGCGGGCCGGATGAAGCCCATGCAGTTGGGCCCGAGCACGCGCACGTTGTGGCGCTCGGCGATGAGGCGCACCTCTTCCTCGAGCCGGGCGCCCGCCTCACCGGTCTCGCGAAACCCGGCCGAGACGATGACGACGCCACCCACGCCCGCCTCGCCGCACTCGCGTACGATCTGAGGCACGGTCTTCGCGGGCACGGCTATGACGGCCAGATCGATCGTCTTCCGAATCTGTTGCATGGAGGAATATGCAGGCATGCCCTGCACTGTTCGGCCGGAGAGACTGACCGGATAGACGTCGCCGCCGAAGCCTCCCGCGACGAGGTTGCGCAGCAGGACATAGCCGACCGACTCCTCGTTGTCGGAGGCGCCGACGACGGCAATGCTCTGCGGATCGAACAGCCGCTGCAGGTTACGTTCTCGCATGTCCGCTGCTCCTGCCTCCTCTCGCGGCACGCGGTTCGCGAGGCCGGGCGCAGAGAGGGCGGGCGGCCGGTGGCCGCCCGCCCTCTCCTGGCCTTCAGCGCGGCGCCACCTCTCGCGAGACGCCGCCACGGCTGATCGCTACTTGCGGTTCGCCTTGAGGTTCTCGACGACGGCCGGGTCGGCCAGGGTCGTGGTATCACCCAGCGCGTCGAGCTCGCCTTCGGCGATCTTGCGCAGGATGCGGCGCATGATCTTGCCCGACCGGGTTTTGGGCAGGCCCGGAGCGAACTGGAGCTTGTCCGGCTTGGCGATCGCGCCGAGGACCTTGCGGACCTGCTGGTCGAGCTCCTTTTCAAGCTGCTCGCTGGGCTCGACGCCGGCGTTGAGCGTCACGTAGGCATAGATGCCGGTGCCCTTGATGTCGTGCGGGTACCCGACCACCGCCGCCTCGGCGACGTCCGGGTGACCGACGAGCGCGCTCTCGACTTCGGCGGTGCCGATCCGGTGACCCGAGACATTGAGCACGTCGTCGACGCGGCCCTTGAGCCAGTGGTCGCCGTCCTCGTCGATGACGCAGCCGTCGCCGGTGTAGAACTTGTTCTTGAACATCGAGAAGTAGACTTCCTTGAAGCGCGTGCCCGTCTTGTCGCCCCACGTGCCTCGCAGCATCGCGGGCCAGGGATGGGTGATGACGAGATGACCCTGCTCGCCCGGAGCGCACGCAGTGCCGTCGTCCCTGAGGACCTGGGTCTGTATGCCGAAGAAAGGACGGCCGGCGGACGCGGGCTTGAGCGGGGTGCACCCGGGCAACGGCGTGATCATGTGACCGCCGGTTTCGGTCTGCCACCACGTGTCGACGACCGGGATGCGGTCCTTGCCGACGTTGTCGTAGTACCACTTCCAGCTGTTGGGATCGATGGGCTCACCCACGGTGCCGATGACACGCAGGCTCTCCATGGGGTGCTTCTGCGGCCAGTCCGCGCCCATGCCGACGAGACTGCGAATGACGGTAGGCGCCGTGTAGAGGGTCGTGGTCTTGATCTTGTCGATGACCTTCCAGTAGCGATCGGGCTCGGGATAGGTCGGGATGCTCTCGAAGACGACCGACGTGACGCCGTTGGCCAGTGGGCCGTACACGATGTAGCTGTGACCGGTGACCCAGCCGACGTCGGCGGCGCAGAAGTGGATGTCATCCTCGTGCAGGTTGAACGTGTACTTCGACGTGTCGTGCACGTAGAGGAGATAGCCGGCGGTCGTGTGGAGCACGCCCTTGGGCTTGCCGGTGGAGCCGGAGGTGTAGAGGATGAAGAGCGGATGCTCGGACTCGCACGGCACGCACGGGCAGTCGGCGGTGATGTCGCCGGCGGCCATCTCGTCGGCGTACCAGACGTCGCGGCCTTCCTCCATCGGCACGTCGCCGTCAACGCGGTTGATCACGATGACAGTCTCGATGGTGGATTCACCGCTGACGGCCTCGTCCGCGTTGGTCTTGGAGGGCATGACCCTGCCGCCGCGGTAGCCCTTGTCGGCGCAGACCAGGACCTTGGCCTCGCAGTCGTCGATACGGGCGCGGAGCGAGTCGGCGCTGAAGCCGCCGAAGACGACCATGTGAACGGCGCCGATGCGGGCGCAGGCCAGCAGGACGATCGGCACTTCCTTGATCATCGGGAGATAGACCGCGACGCGGTCGCCCTTCTGGACTCCGTGCTTCTTGAGGACGTTGGCGAACTTGGAGACCTCGTCGAGGAGCTCCTTGTAGGTATAGCTGTAGGTGTCGCCTTGGTCGCTCTCGAAAATGATGGCGGTCTTGTCGCCCTTGCCGGCCTCGACATGACGATCGACACAGTTGTAGGTGACGTTGAGCTCGCCGCCCTCGAACCACTTGATGACGGGAGTGGGGTCCCAGCTCCACTCGAGAACGGTGTCCCACTTCTTCGTCCACGTGAGGGCTTCCTCGGCACGCTCCGCCCAGTATCCCTCGGGATCCTCAACAGAGCGCTTGTAGGTGGCCTCGTACTCCTCCATCGACTTGAAGTACGCGTTCTTCGAGGCCTCGGCCGATGGATAGTAGATGCTCTGCTCGTCTGCCACCCTGGTTACCTCCTGTATCGAAACGCTGGTAGGAATAGGTCTCCCGCCGCCGTCGGCATATGCGGGAGCGGAGTCCGTGCGATCACGGCTTGCCGTAAAGGTGGGCAAGACTACCATTCAGCGCAACACCTGCGCAATGGTCCGGCGCCGTTGTCGTCAGATCGGAATTGCGCTGCAAAAAGGCGTGATTCGCCCCCTCTCGAGCGCGTCGCCGGGGCTGGTTGTTCCAGGGCTGCCCGGCAGGCGGTGCGCCGGCCTCGGTCGGTGGCGCCGCGAGATCGGCGGAGGGTGGCTCAACGGGCGCCGGCGGCACGAATTCGTCGGTCGGCGGTCGCGGGGAGGGGGGATGGTGGGCGATGTTGGGTTTGAACCAACGACCTCCCGCGTGTGAGGCGGGCGCTCTCCCGCTGAGCTAATCGCCCGAAACCGGGTCGGCCGCAAGGCGCGCCGGCGGGAGGCAGAGGATATCACAGCCCCGGGCGACGGGAAACGTCCAAACGTCCCGCGAGTGCACGGAAGGAGGAGACGCGGGCGTTGACCGATGGAAGCCCTTCAGGGCAGCGCAGGCAGGGACAAGGACGCTTCGCCCTCACCCGGCATCGCCGTCGCGGATGCGGCGGGCGCCTCGCTTTCACCTTCAGCGACCAGGGATGCGTCGGTCGCAAGCTCATCTGGCTGCTCGTCGCTGAAGATGCCCGCATCGCCGATACGACCGACGGAGTCGATGACCACGGCCACGAAGGGCGCCGCCAGGGCGCTGCCGATGGCGCCTGCCAGCACGCCTCCGGCCGTGGTGGACAAGAGCACGACCAGCGGGTGCAGCTTGAGGGTCGCACCGAAGGCGATCTGCGAGATGATGACCTGGAACACGCTGTTCACGAGGATGAGCACGACCAGCATGATCACGCCGTCCGACCAGCCTCCTTCCGACAGGGCCAGCAGGACGGCGACGGCGCCGCCGACGATCGCGCCGATGTACGGGATGTACGAGAACAGGAAGTTCACGATCGCGACCACGCCGGCCATTGGCGTTCCCAGGGCCAGCGCCGTGATGCCGATCGCCACGCCGTTGAAGGCCGCCACGATGGTGGCTCCCGCGAAGTAGCCCTGCAGTGAACGGACGCTGCTGCGGATGACGGAGACGCCCAGATCGGCCGGAAGACCGATGTGGGAGCCGAGCCAGCGGCCGACCCTGCGCCCGTCCGCCATGAGGTAGTAGAAGATGTTGATGGCGATGAAGACGGCGAAAGCAAGGGAGACGATCGCGCCGACGCCTTGGGCGAGAATGGGGATGAAGCCGCCGAGAAGCACCTGCCAGAAGTCAGCTACGGAGGTGGCGACCTGATCGATGGCCTCCTTGATCTGCGGCGCCATACCGCTCGCCTTGAGCTTCTCGAGCCCCTCGGTCAGGTGGGCCGTGAGTTCGCCGCTCTGTTGCACCACCTGGACGAGAACGAGGACACTGATGGCGGCCACGATGCCGAGCAGCGCCACAAGAACGATCAGGGCGGCGATCGCCCGACGCAGGCCCCACTTCTCGAGCTTGTCCACCAGCGGGAAGCACACGGCAGCACCCAAGGCGGCCAGGATGAAGGGCAGTGTGATGGTGCGCACGGCCGAGAACAGGAGAATCCCCGCGCCCACGAACAGGATGAGCCCAATGGCGAGCCACCCGGCGCGTCCGAGTCGCTCGAGCCAGATGGGGACGCGCCACTGGGAGAGGCGGGGTTTCATGCGCCGCACTATATCAATCCAGACCGGGTCAAAGAAGACGCCGTCACCTGGAGGGGATCGGCTGGAGGCGGGCGCCAGAAGACGTGAGCGGCGTCGAAAGCGTCTTCAGAACGTCTCCATCGCCTCGGCACGCCGCTTGAGCGCCCGGCTCATCTCCTCGAACCCCTGCTGCGACGCCTTCATCGCCCTGCCGAGGAAGGGCAGGAGGATGCCCGTCACCTCCTCATGAGTCGTGAAGCGTGACGTCGTCTGATCGAGCGGCTCGACGACCATCGAGTGCCGGCCGTCGAACAGTCCCCTCACCCAGAGGCTGCCCTTCCAGCGGATCAGCCTGCCCGGGCGGCAGTCCAGAACCTTCGCCTCGAAGTGGACGGGGCGCATGCCCGGGGCGTGGATGGTCACGTCCAGCTTCGCCCCGATCCGCATCTCACCCGAGGCCCTCACGATGAATGGATTCCATTCCGGATAGCGTTCAAAATCGGCGATGATCGACCACACGCGTTCGATCGGCGCGTCGATGTCCGTCTGGGCGTGAAGCATCTGCATCGTGACCTCCCTGACCCGCCGTCATTATGTCACTGACCGCTCGCTTCGCGGAGAGCAGCCGATCAGGACAACTCGTGTCGCGGGACGGCCGAGAGCGCTCGCCGTCGGGCCCGCCAATCCGGTACTACCCGCTCGACGTGCCGCCAGAATCCTGCTCCGTGATTCGGCTCGAGCAGATGCGCCAGCTCATGGACCACGACGTAGTCGACGAGCGCGGGCGGCAGAGTCATGAGATCACGATGGAACGTGACTGTCCGGGTGTGGAAGTGACACGTGCCCCACCGCCGCGTGCCGAGGTCCCGCACCACGACATGGGCCGGAGAGGCGCCCACGAGGCCGGCATGACACCGCACGCGGCGCTCCAGATAGGACTGGCCCCGCTCCACGTACCACTGCTGCAGCGCCTCGCGGGCCTCGCCATCCAGGCATCGCGCGAGTTCGAGGCGCCCTCGCATCAGGCGAACCGGCGGATGCTCGACGTCGACCAGCGTCAGCCGGTAACGCCGGCCCAGGTAGGGGAGACGTTCGCCCTCGTCGAAGCGGCGCGGCGGGGGGGGAGGTCCCTGCGCCGTGAACTGCGTCAGCTTGCGGCGAACCCAGGGGAGCTTGTCGCGCACCGCCGTGACGAGGACGCGCTCCGGGAGCTTGGTGGGCGCCGCCACCCTGAGGCTCCCCTCGCGCGTCACTGTAATACCCACCGTGCGGCGGCGATTGCTCCAGCGGACGGCGAACGTCAAGCCATCTATCGTCAGGGAATCAACCGGCTTGCGGTTCCACCTCACGATTCAGCTCCTTAACAGCAGAAGGCGGCCCTGAGGCCGCCTTCTGGTGAACTAGCAGATGAGGAAGGGCGTCAAGCCTTACGGACGTTGCTCGCCTGCATCTTGCCGTTCTGGCCCTGAGTGACATCGAACGTGACCCTCTGGCCCTCGTCCAGGGTCTTGAAACCCTCCTCCTGGATCTCGCGGAAGTGGACGAAGAGATCGTCCCCATCCTCACGAGAGATGAAGCCGTAGCCCTTGGCCGCGTTGAACCACTTTACGGTACCTTCTGCCATGTATGACACCCTTCCGTCCTGCGAGAAGTACAGGGGGACGTGACCAACTCGCCACCCATCCGCACAGGTCAAGACAACAATGATGCGGGAGGTCACCCCGCGAACACGTGGGCCGGAAAGCCCTCGTTCGCGTAGTCTACTTCAAAGAAAAAGAAAAGTCCCGCCGAACATCAACCTCCGCGAGCCTCTCTCGTCCAATCGGTGACATGCTCAGCGCGGCCGCCGGCGGCCGCCGCCGTCGCCCAATCCCTTGCCTTCGGCGACGTACGGCAGGAGCGCCATCTCGCGAGCCCGCTTGATCGAGGCGGCGAGCTGGCGCTGGTGGCGCCGGCAGGTGCCCGTGACGCGCGGCGACTTGATCTTGCCGCGGTCGCTGATGAAGCGGCGCAGGGCGGTGACGTCCTTGTAGTCGACCTCGTCGATCTTCTCTTTGCAGAAGTAGCAGAAACGACGGCGCGAGGGATCGAAGGGCTTTCCCCGCTTCTTGTCGGCTCGCGGTTTGACCTTGGGGCTCGGCATGCGCATTCCTTTCTTGCCGCCCCCTCCGCCGGGACGGCGCTGATGTCAAGCGGTAAGCATGGCGTCGAGTCATCCTCGACGCAAGTCGGCAGAAGATGATAACTCCTTCCGGCTCACTTCACCACTGGAGACGACGGCCGGCGAGCGCGGGCCAACAGGATCTGGTCCTGATGTATCGGCACGAGGGTACACGGGGAGGGGAGGACGAGACGGGGGTACTGCGCTCATGACGTCAGATCTCACGGCGTTCGCCATCGCGGCCGGCGCGCCCATCGTCGTCGTCTTCGTCCTCATGGCGGGACTGCGATGGTCGGCGGCGAGGGCGATGGCGGTGGGATGGGCCATCGCCGCGGTCCTCGGGCTCGCTGTCTGGCGGATGGAGACGACATGGTTCGCGGCTGCCGTGCTCTACGGGGCGCTGCAGGCGCTGGAGATCGTCGTCATCGTCTTCGGCGCCATCCTGCTCATGAACCACCTCGCCGGCAGCGGCGCCATGTCGACGATCCGCTGGCACATCACACGCATCGTCGACGACCATCGCATCCAGGCGCTGCTCATCGGCGCCGGCTTCATGATGGTCATCGAGGGGGTGGCAGGCTTCGGGACTCCGGGCGCGCTGGCTGCGCCGCTGTTCATAGGCCTGGGGTTCCCGCCGCTGGGCGCGGCGGTGCTGGCTCTGGTCTTCAACGGTTCCCAGCCTCCCTTTGGCGCTGCCGGCACGCCGATCATCGGGGGCGTCGGATCGGTGGTCGACGAGCAGATGCTCGGGGAAGAGGCATCCGTGCCTGCCTTCCTCGATGGGGTCGCGGCCTGGACAGGCGTCATCACGGGCCTGACATGGGTCTTCTGGGGACTGCTGGCGGTCTTCCTCATGCTGCTGTGGTCTGGCCACACGGGCGAGCGGGACTTGGCCGGAGCGTTCAAGCGGACGATCCCGGTCGTGCCGTTTGCACTGCTGATCGGCCTCCTGGCGGGAAGCGTCCAGTTCGCGGCCGGCTGGTTTCTCGGCCCCGAGCTGCCGGACATCATTGCCGGCTTCGTGGTCCTTGGCGCCGGGGCCCTGCTGGCCAGGCGCGGCGTCATGATGCCGAAGGAGCGGTGGCGGTTCGAGGCCGCCGAACACTGGCCCTCCGCCTGGCTCGGCGGCCTTGAACCTTCGGCTCTGCCTGTCGAGGCGCCCCGTCGCGAGATGCCCGTACTGCTCGCCTGGACGCCTTACCTGCTCGTCGCGCTCGTGCTCCTCGTGACGCGCTGGCCTGGCCTCGGCATGGCCGAACAGCTGCGCGCCGTGAGCCTGGATGTGCAGAGACTCCTCGGACAGGATCTTACCTACTCCCTGCGGGTGCTCTACCTCCCGGGGGTGATCCCGTTCATTCCGGTCGTGCTCCTCACCGGCCTCATCCATCGCATGCGCCGGGGCGAGATCGCACAAGCGTGGAAGCGCTCCCTGCGCCAAGTCGTCGCGCCGACGGTGACGCTGGTGATCGCCGTGTCGATGGCCCAGGTGATGATCCAGTCGGCGACGAATCAGCGTGATCTGCCAGGAATGATGGAGGCGTTGTCGCGTGTCCTGGCTGCGGGGGCGGGCAGCATGCTGCCCTTCGTGGCGCCGTGGATCGGGACGCTCGGCGCCTTCGTCACCGGCAGCAACACCTCGTCCAACATCCTGTTCACGGTTCTTCAGATGGACGCGGCCCGGGAAATCGGGGTGCCGCGGACCATCGTGGTCGCCCTGCAGAACGCAGGAGGCGGCATCGGAAACATGATCTCGGTGCTCAACATCGCGGCGCTGTCGGCCGTCCTCGGCATGAGCGGACAGGAGGGGCGGATCCTCCGCCGTACCGTCGTCCCCACCGCGATCTCGGCCGCCTTTGCGGGCCTTGTCGGGCTCCTCTTGGCTGCGGTCTTCGTTCATGTCTACTGAAGAGGGCGCTGCGGCCACGCGCCGGAGGGGGCGCGCGCCATCTCAATCTGTTTGACGCCGGGAAAGAAGCGGTTGAACGGGTAACCCGGCGGGTGGCACCCGCCTTCGACGAAGGATGTGAATGGCATGGCGACCTTAGGCGAGTTTCCGGTGACGGCGGTGCTGCGGGCGGAGAACATGGAGCGGGCACGCAGGTTCTATGCGGACGTGCTAGGGCTCGCGAGACAGGAGCGTGCGGGCGCAACGAGCGAGGGCGTTTTTCTGGCTGGCTCAGGGACGGGACTCATGCTGTACGAGCGGCCGGGCATGCCGGCGCCGCAGAACACGACGCTCGGCTTTGAGGTTCCCGACGATCGGTTCGACGAGATCCTCGACGATCTGCGCGGCAAGGGCGTGACGTTCGAGGAATACGACCTTCCGGACATCGGGCTCAAGACGGTGAACGGAGTGGCCGAGTTCGACGGGATGAAGGTCGTCTGGTTCAAGGATTCGGAGGGCAACATCATCAGCGTCGGTACGATGTGATGTGACTGCCCGACACGGCTCTCGCGCAGGCGGCCCCCTACTTGGCCGTCTGCGCGAGGTGCGCGAAGAGTCCGAGGTGGTCAGACGGGAAGATGCGGGGATCGTCGGGAGACGGACGGTCGAACAGCACCCTGCAGTCGCACACGTCGATCCCTTCGTCGACGAGGACGTAGTCGACGGTTCCTCCGTACCGTATTTTCCGGTGCAGCCGCACAAGTCCGTTTGCCTCGAGCACGGCGTGCCGGCTCCAGTGACGCATGCCGGGGCCCCGGCGCAGCATCGTGGGGTACGTGAGCAGCGGCTCGGCACCGTGCTTGAGCCGATGGGCCGACGCGAAACGTTCAGCGAATGTGCGCAAGGTGCGCGATTCCGGCGAGGCGTTGAAGTCGCCGCAGACGACCGCCGGGGCGTCGTCGGGTATCCAGCCGAGAAGCTCTTCCGCCTGCTGCACTCGCGGCGACTCGTTCACCGGATTCCAGTAGAGGTGCGTATTGACGAAGTGCCAGCGGACGCCGTCCCCGCCGAGTGAGACTCGCTGCGCCAGCCTGCCCTGGGCCCTGAACGTCAGCACGTCGTAGTCCGTTATGTCCAGCGTCGTCAGGACCGCGAGCGAATCGCTGGCCGGGTGCTCGGTGCCGCGAGCGAGCAGCACCTCGTACCCGCTGAGTCGCTCCGCCAGCCAGTGAGCGCTGCTCTGGGCGCCGCCGAGCCCTCCTGGCGATGTTGCGAGGGAGACCTCCTGCAACGCCACGACGTCCGGCCGGATGTCGTGCAGCTCCTGGAGGATGAGCGGCGCCCGCTCCTCCCAGTGGAGCAGATCGTCGAGGATGTTGAGGGTCACCACAGTGAGTGTCGTCATGGCGTCCTCAGTATCCCACGCTCGAAACCCGACGAGCTACAACAGTGAGACTCCGCCCAGGTCTTCTCCCGCGGCGATCGGTCGGCGGCGGAACTGGAGGCGACCGAGAAGACGAGGCCGAGGCAGGAAAAGGAAATATGCCTTGACGTCAAGATAGGTATCTTGATAGAAAGGGAATACTGCATCGCCGGTCGGGACGGACGGCAAACCTGGAAAGGGGCGGCGTGGAAGGACCGCAAGGCGTCACACTGTGGCTCGCTCTCTGGCGCCTAGCGCACGATATCGAGCGCCTCGCCCAGACGGACATCGCCGGTCTGGGCTTGTGCCTGACCGACTTCGCGGTGCTGGAGGCGCTGATGCACCGCGGACCGCTGCGCGTCAACATCATCGCCGAGAGCGTCATGCTCACCAGCGGATCGATGACGACGGCCGTCGACCGTCTTGCGGACAAGGGGCTCGTTCGCCGGACACCATCGCCGGACGACGCCCGCGCGAGACTGGTCGAGTTAACGGATCGGGGTCGGGCGCTCATCGAGCCCGCGTTTGCCGCTCACGCGGGCACGATCGAGCGGGCCTTCGCCCCTCTGGACGGGGAAGAGCGGGAGGCGTTCCTCAGAGCGCTCCTCAAGCTGCGCCACACGGTGCGCACGGAAGTGCGGGCATGACGCCGCCGCCACAAGCCGGACGCATGCCGGCGCTCTTCCTTGCGCACGGCAATCCCATGAACGCCCTGGCCGACGACGAGTTCACGCGGGCCCTGCGGCGCCTCGCTGACGAATTGCCGCGTCCGAGGGCGATCCTGGTCGTCTCGGCGCACTGGCTCACGCGCGGCACGCGCGTGCTGAGTGCGCCGTCACCGCGCACCATCCACGACTTCACGGGCTTCTCGCCGTCGCTGTACAAGGTGGAGTATCCGGCGCCGGGCGCGCCGGATGTCGCCGACGAGGTGAGTGCGCTTCTGCCGGAGGCGGCGTCCGACGGGACCTGGGGTCTCGATCACGCCGCCTGGACGGTGCTGCGCCACATGTGGCCGGCCGCGGAGGTGCCGACCCTCGAGCTCTCACTCGACATGACGGCGCCGCCGTCGGTGCACTGGGGATTGGGCCGTCGCCTCGCCCCGCTGCGCGACGGCGGCGTGCTCGTGGTTGGCAGCGGCAACATCGTGCACAGCTTCGCCGGCGTGAGCTGGGAGCCCGACGCCGTGCCGCACGCTTGGGCGCGGGAGTTCGACGCCCATGTCGCCGAGGCGCTGCGTCTCGGCGACCGGGACGCGCTGGTTGACTACGAGCATGCCGGCGCGTCCGCCCGGCTGTCGGTCCCAACGACCGATCACTACCTGCCGCTGCTGTACCCGGCCGCGATGCGCGATGCAGCCGATGGTGTCACGTTCCCGTACGAGGGTATCGACATGGCCTCGATGTCGATGCGCTGCGTGCGGTTCGGATGAAGGGAGATTCTCATGAGCACTATTCGTCCAGTGGAGGTCACCGTCCAGAGTCGGCCGACGCGCGAAGGCGCGGGGGTCCGCCTGCGCCGCGCATTCGGCTTCGGCCAGGAGACTCGCTTCGACCCGTTCCTGATGCTCGACGACTTCCGCGGCGACGATCCGGCGGAGTTCGAGGCCGGGTTTCCCTGGCATCCCCATCGCGGCATTGAGACGATCACGTACGTGCTCGAGGGCGAGGTGGCCCATGGCGACTCGATGGGGAACCACGGCACCATCGGCGCCGGCGACGTGCAGTGGATGACGGCCGGCAGCGGCATCGTGCATCAGGAGATGCCGCGCGGCACGACGCAGGGGCGCATGGGCGGGTTCCAGCTTTGGGCGAACCTGCCGGCCCGGCAGAAGATGATGGATCCGCGCTACTGTGGCATCGACGCGGGCGACATACCCGTCGCCGAGTCGACCGGCGTGCGCGTGCGAGTGATCGCGGGCCGGGTCGGTGATGTGGCGGGGCCCGTGCGCGACATCATGATCGAGCCGGAGTACCTGGACGTCGCCCTCGAACCCAACGTCGTGTGGACGCATCCGACGACGCCCGGGCACACGGTCTTCGCCTATCTGTTCGAGGGCGAGACGCGGTTCGGCGAGCTGGGGGAGCCCGTCAGCGCCGATCCGGGACGTCTCGTCCTTTTCGGCGACGGCGACCTCGTCCTGGCGACGGCCGGAGCATCCGGGGCGCGCTTCCTGCTCGTCGCGGGAAAGCCGCTTCGGGAACCAATCGCCTGGCGCGGTCCCGTCGTCATGAACACGCGCCAGGAACTTGACGAGGCCTGGCGCGAGCTTGACGCCGGGACGTTCGTGAAGCACGCCGCTGGTAAGGCCGGGTAACGTCCCGGTTCACGCGATCGGCGTCCCGTCTCGACAGGGGTAGCTCGCGGACCGACTTACACGCTGCGGTTCGGAGACCTGCCGGTGGCCTTCCGAAAGAGGAAGAGCGGGAGGATGACGGCCGCCAGCACGCTTCCCAGCCAAACGATCAGCGCGCCGATGAGCCACGTGCTGAAGCCGCTGATCGTCAGTCCGTCGCTGAGCCACGCTGCGAGGATGAGCCCGACCAAGGTGGTCACCAGGGCCACTCCACCCCGCAGCGCGGGAGCGTTCTTGAGCGAGATCTTGGTCATCAGAGGCTCCACGACGATCTCGATTGCAGTGAAGATCAGCACGACGGCCACGAAGGTCCAGGCGTCGATCGAGAAGCCGTCCAGAATCAGGGCAGCTATCAGCAGGCCCGCGGCATTGGCCAGCAGATGAAGAGCAATCGAGGCAAGGAATCTGATCATGTCGTGTGTCCTTCCGATCCTTCTCGAAGCAGAGACGTTGATGGCCGCACGATGCCCGGAACAGAGCCGTACTACTCATCGCGGTGGCTCCGTGGGTCTCGTCCCCAGCGACGCGGCGGTCGCCTTGCGTGCTCATGATCCAGCCGCAGGCCGGGTTGCCGCCGGGCGGCCGGGGAGCCGGCTCGGCGACGTCGGCCCCTCGCGTTCGCCGGGCAGGACGCGATCGTTGGGTCCGCCTACTTCGCGCGGTAGTGTGCCAGAGCCGCCCCCTCCGCGTCCCTCAGCCAGAGCTCGTCGCCCTCGATGGAGTACACGGCGGTCTTGGGAAGCGCCGCCAGGTACGCGGCCTCCTGTCTCATCAGGTTCTCCGGTCCAGCCATCTTGGTTGTGACGATCTGCTCGTCGATCGTCATCGCCTCGCCCGCCGTCGTGAAGGTGGTCGAGTAGCGGTTGACGCTCGCGGTGCCAGAGAGACTCCCGTCCGTGCCGAACACCGCCGTCATCTCGCCGTCCGCGGCCGGCGACTGCAGGCCTCCCTTGCCGTTGTTGTAGGCGAGGGCCTGCCACTCGGTGCCCTCGAGGACCGTAGGCTCGAGCACCGCGTAGCGCACGAGGACGTTGCCGGCACCGTCTGACAGCGTGAGCGAGTCGTCGGTGGCGGAGAAGGTCGTCGCCTTCATCAGGGCCGCGAAGTAGGCGGCCTCCTGGTCCATCGCCTTCTGAGGACCGGCTATCAGCGTCGAGGCGGGCTGCGAGACCGCGATGCCGTTGGGATCGCTCACCGTGTAACCCGCGGAGTAGCGGTTGATGCCGCCGGATCCGGAGACCGTGCCGGCGCTGAACTCGGCGCTGACTTGCGCGTCCTCAACCAGTTCGTTCACGCCGGCGATCTGCGTGGCCTTCCAGACCTTCCCTTCAAGGCCGGCGCCGGCGCCGGCGGAGCCGCTCGGGCTCGGGTTGGATCCGCCGGACGAGCACGCGGCGAGGGTGACGACGGCCAGGGAGCAGAGACCGAGCGCTGCGAACGACAGCCCTGAACGGGCCGCCAACCTCCTGATGCCGTGGCGGCCGACCGGCCTGGTTGCGCTGATTGGGCGTTCCACTAGACCTCCCCTGGTGTGCGCGAGCTGCGTCATGGCTTACGGGGTCACACTGTCGAACCAGAACTCGAAGTCGTCGAGCACGCTGAACAAGCGCTGAGCATGGAGGCGCCGCCGTCGATCGCGGGTTGGCGGCAAAGCGGCCCCGCGTGAAGTTGAGCACGCCCCTGTGGACCTCGATCCTACAACGTTCGTCAATGTCAGTGACGGCTAGGTCAAGCGTCAGGTTCGCGCCCGCGGCGCGCTCGCCGTTGAGCCGGATGGGCAGGAAGTCGAGCTCTCGGCCATGCACAAGGCGCGGAACTGGCGGAAGCAGACGGTGAACTCCGCCGGCGCCTCCGCGCCGGGCGCCATCTGAAGCTCGATCTCGACGCCGTTCACAGACCAGTCCAGACCGCAGGCGGGCCCACGTGCTCCGGGGCCGCATTGGTGTGGCCGATGAGGTCGTATCGAGCGTGCATAACGGCTCCTCTCAGTCGATCAAGGCAGGATCCGTCGTGAGCTCCACGTTGAGCCAGAAGAGGTACGGCAGCTCGGCGAGCCGCCGGTAGAGGGCGTGCCGCACGCGGTCCACGTCGGCGGTGTCCCAGCGGCCGGCCTCGACCAGGTAGTCGACCTCGACATAGACCTTGGCGCCCAGCTTCTGGATGCGCACGAGGGGCTCGGGCAGACCCACGTCGGCGCTGACCTCGGCGACCACCGCGCGGATCGGCGCCTGGATCGTCTTCGGCGGGGCCCCCTCCATGAGCTCGCGCATCGTCGTACGCAGCATACGCACGGGGGCGGGCAGGATGAGGGCGCAGGCGACGAGGACGAGCACGGGATCGATGTAGGGAACGACGACAGCCCAGCTCGTGCGTTGCAGTCCGAGCATGGCGCCGAACGCGACGAGCATGCCGATCTCGAGCGCGATTCCCGACAGCCACTGGACGGCCTCTGCCCGCACCAGGTCGGAGCGTACCGCCTGGGGTCGCAGCAGCCTGTAGATGACCAGCGATGCCGCCACCGTCAGGGCCGCGTAGACCATGGCCCAGCCGGCGATGACATCGCTCCCTCCGTCGACGATGGTCAGGAGCGAGGAGACGACGGCGTACGCGCAGATGCCGCCCAGGGCTACTCCCTGGACGCCGACCACTATGGGCGCCAGCGCCTCGCGGCCAAACGGAAAGCGCGCCGTGGGGCCGGCCGCGACCAGGCGCGAAGCGTGCAGCGAGAGCCCGGAGAGTACGACGCCGAGCGCGCCGTAGACGCCGTCGAAGAGGACGAGTTGCGAGCGCACGGCGAGGCCCCATACGACGCCGAGCACGCCCAACGTCAGCGTTCCGATCAACGAGACGAGGAGCGCCGTCTGCTCGCTCGCGGCGCCTGTCGTGCCGAGTCTGGGCAATGGGATCGGGACTCCTCAGGGCGGGTGTTCGCTGCCGGACCAGTCTACAGGGGGACACCCGCGCCCGGGATTGAGCGCCGTCAGAACCCGACGTTCTGCGGGAGTGTGAACATGACCGCGGTCGCCGCCACCCACACGAGCACGGCGAGGATGAGCACGGCCCGTCTCACGTTCACTGCCTGGACCCTGCTGGCGATGCCCGCGAAGAAGAGCACAGTGGCGAACAGCACGGTCGTGAGGACGAAGTTGTCCGAGATCTGATTGGCCCGGAGGCTGGCTTGCGTGCGATCCTCAGCTTCCGCGAGGAGCCGCTGCGCTTCGGCGTTCGCCGCGAGCTTGTACTCAGGGCGCTGGAAGGGTGTGCCTTCAGGGATGGTTCCTGCCGGTGCGCTGGCCAGCCATGCCGCGAAGGCGGGCTTGAACTCCGCACGGAAGCGGGCCTCAAGGAACGCGGCACGCCTCGCGTCCTTCTCGCTGAGGGCCGTGACCCAGTCCGTGAAGACCTGCACATCGACGGCAGTCTCGGTGTTCGCCCTGTTCGAGAGCCGGGTCGACTCCGTGCGCATCGCCGACGCCTGACCGGCGCTGATCGCCTGCTCACCCGACCAGCGCGTCGCTTCGTAGGCGCTCCAGGCCGACGATACGGTCGCGAGAGAGAGGACGACCACCGCCAAGACCTCGACGGTCTGGGCTATGCGGTGACGTCTGAGCGTCTGAGCCGGTGTCTCTGGCTGTTCGGGTGCCTCGGCATCGTCGCCCCACAGCGAGTCGCCGCGGTCCGCATCTGTCTCGGTCACGTGGCAACCCCTGGATGGATGTGATCTTCAGGCGTCGGCTTTGCCCCGACCGCGCCGGCCCGCCATGCGGGCTGCTTCGCGCCAACGGAAGGTTACCACGTGGATAGCGCGGACGAGGAATCCCACTCCCGGGTGCGAAATGGTGCTCAGCACTTACGGGTTACGACCGTCAGCGACCACTCCGACTCCTGGATCGATCTCGATGGCCGAGCAATCAAACGAGCTCAAGAACACCACATACGAGGTGTTCATGGCCGCGCTCTCGGTGCTGTCCATCGTCAACATCGGGCTGATGTACCTGATCCGCGATCCGGTCGCGGACGCAGTCGTGGACATCATGAACGGCTTCTTCACGGTTCTGTTCCTCCTCGACTTCGGCTATCGGATTGCCACGGCCGAGTCGAAGCTGGGGTACTTCCTGCGCGGCTTCGGCTGGGCCGATCTGCTCGCGTGCCTCCCGATGCCTCAGTTCAAGGTGCTCAGGCTGTTCCGCCTCGTCAGGGTCGTGCGTCTGCTGCGGCGCGTGGGGCCTACGAACATCGTCCGGCAGTTCACCGCAAACCCGGCCAGCAGCGCGCTGCTCAGCGTGCTCCTGCTGCTCTTCCTCCTCCTGGAGTTTGGCGGGCTGGCTATGGTGGCGGCAGAGAAGGGCGCCGCGGGCGCGAACATCACCTCAGCCTCCGACTCCATCTGGTACACCTACGTGACCATGACCACGGTGGGGTACGGCGACATGTACCCCGTGACTGACGGGGGTCGTATCATCGGCATGATCATCATGGCGGCAGGGGTGGGTCTCTTCGGTACGCTCACCGGATTCCTCTCGAATGCCTTCCTGTCGCCGAACAGGCGGAAGAAGCGGCTGGTCAAGCGGGAGGGGGCCGCCGTCACGGCGGCCGGTCCCGCCACGACACTCGCCGAGCTCAAGCAGCTCGCGGCTGCCTCGCGGGCGTCACAAGACGAGCTCGAGGCGAAGCTGAGCGAGCTCGAGCTGCAGCTCGCCGAGAAGCTCGCGGCAGGAAGACCGCCTGACGCCTCCGGCGGTCCCTCGGCGCCCGCCGCCGCGCCCTCCTGACGGTCCTCCGGCGCTGCTCTGTTGTCGCGAGCCGCGCTCAGTCGTCGCTCGCGTCCAGTTCTCACGGGTTCTGAACACGCTTCCGGCGAGCGGACGCTTGAACTTGACAGGACCGGATCTTGATGAGTAAATTTCGTACCTAGGACAGATACGCAAGAATGGAGTCCGTGTGCGAAGCTGCGGCGAGACGGTTGCGGAACGGGAAGCGTCGCTCATCGCGGCGCTCAAGGATGCGGGCCTGCGGCTCACGCACCAGCGCCTCGAGATCGTCCGCGAGCTCGCCGATGCTCGCGACCATCCCGACGCCGAGCAGCTCTTCCGGCGCGTACAGGCGCGTGTCCCGACGATCGCTCTGGACACTGTCTACCGCACGTTGGCGATCTTCGTGGAGCGGGGGCTCGTCGAGCGCATCACGACGCCGCGCGCCACACGCTTTGACCCGGACCTTGTGCCGCACTACCACTTCGTCTGCACGCGCTGCGGCAACCTCCGCGACGTCGAGCCGGAGATCGCCACCGTTCTCGCGCCCGACGCCATTCCCGATGTCGGCGAGGTGCGGTCGGTACGCGTCGAGCTGCACGGGGTCTGTGTCGTCTGCTCGGGGCATGGCCTGCCCTGAGAGAAAGCCAGGCGCATCCGCGGTCATTCCGTGCGACGCGCCTCGACGAGTCCATTCACCACGAGAGGAGTTGTTCATGGAGACGACGACCGCGCAGGAGTACGTGCCGATGCCGCGCATAGGCGATCCCGCCCCGGCCTTCAAGGCCGTCACCACGCAAGGCGACATAGACTTCCCGCAGCAGTACGAGGGGAGCTGGGTGATCCTCTTCAGCCATCCGGCCGACTTCACGCCCGTCTGCACCTCGGAGTTCATGACCTTCGCCACGCTCGAGGACAAGTTCGCCGAGGCCAACTGCAGGCTCGTCGGTCTCTCGGTCGACGGTCTCTACAGCCATATCGCCTGGCTGCGCACGATCAAGGACAAGATCGAGTACAAGGGCATGTGCGACGTCGAGGTCAAGTTCCCCCTGATCGAAGACATCACCATGGAAGTCGCCAAGAAGTACGGGATGATCCAGCCCGGCGAGGCGGCCACGAAGGCAGTACGCGCGGTGTTCGTGATAGATCCCAAGGGGATGATCCGCGCGATGATCTACTACCCGCTGAGCCTCGGCCGGAACTTCGACGAGATCTACCGTGTCGTGGTGGCCCTGCAGACGGCCGACGCGTTCCAGGTGGCCACCCCGGCAGACTGGCAGCCCGGCGATGACGTGATCGTGCCGCCGGCCGGCTCCTGCGGCGTCGCGAAGGAGCGCATGGAGGGGAAAGACGACCTCACCTGCCACGACTGGTTCTTCTGCACCAAGCCGCTGGCGAAGGAGAAGGTGCTCGAGACCGTCCTCAGGAAGTAGGCGCGCGCTGCGAGCGGTGCGGCGAGGGGCCCCGGCCGCCGTGTGGCGGCCGGGGCCCCTCGCGCTTCTCCATCCACGTTTTGCCTGTCCGGAACCGGGAATGGCGGACAGGACGGGCGCCTGATCCGGCGCACCGCGACTGGTCAGACAAGAGGACGGGTGGCATGCGAAAGCTGACCGTGAGTGAGTTCATGAGCCTGGATGGCGTCGTGCAGGGGCCGGGGGGCGCAGAGGAGGATTCCAGTGGCGGCTTCAGCCATGGCGGCTGGCACATGCGGTACTTCGACGACCTGGCCAACGAATGGGTGCTGAACGACATCGTGACGGCCGGCGGCCTCGTGCTCGGCCGCCGTACCTACCAGATCTTCGCAGCCTATTGGCCGACGGCCGGTGAGGAGGAGGGGGTCATCCGCGATCCGCTGAACACGCTCCCCAAATACGTCGCTTCCCGAACGCTGACCGGGCCGCTCGCGTGGCAGAATGCGACGCTGATACAGGGGGATCTCGCCGCGTCCGTGCGGGCGCTCAAGCAGCAGGACGGCGGGGACCTGCGGGTGATCGGAAGCTCCGACCTGGTGCACTCGCTGATCGAGCACAACCTTGTGGACGAGTACAACCTGATGATCGACCCGCTCATCCTGGGCGGCGGCAAGCGCCTCTACCCGGACGACGGCACGCTGAGACCGCTGCAGTTGGTGAACAGCCGGGTGACGACGAAAGGCGTGGTCCTCGCCACGTATGCTTCGGCTGAGGGATAGGGCACATCCGGCCCGGATCACCAGAGCCCGAACAGGCGCTCGATGCCCACCAGTTCGAGCGCCGTAGAGGCGAGGGTGAGGGCGAGGATGCCGGCGACGACGGCACGGTCGCGGGCGGTGTGCAGCCAGCGGCGGATCGCCATGCCGCCCAGCGCCCATGTCGTCGTCGAAGCGAAGCCGAGAACCGCGAGGAAGACGGCGCTCGCGACCAGTGCGAGCGCATCGCCGGAGAGGCCGGCCAGGAACGTCGAGTACATCATCAGGCCGTAGATGACGCTCTTGACGTTGACGAACTGGAGGACGAATCCGCCGATGAACCCGTGCAGCCGCGGAACGTCGCCGTCCGCCGCGGCCCCGAGCTGGTCTCGCTTGAGCCAGGTGACCAGGGCCAGCCAGCAGATGTAGACAGCGCCGACCCAGCGCAGGAATGGCTCGACGCCGGGGACGGCGCGCAGCAGCGTCGAGGACGCCAGCGCGCAGGCGATCAGGACGATCCCGAAGCCGATCGTGATGCCGAGGATGAAGGGGATCGTGCGGCGGTACCCGCGCATGACACCGAGCGTGCCGCTCATGACGTTGTTCGGCCCGGGACTGAAGGTGCCGGCGAGGGCGAACGCGAGGGCGGAAGCGAGCGGGACTTGATACATGCCCTGTATCTTACGTCGCCGTCCCTTTGCGGGTCGTCCCGCACATACGCTGACGGCGTCGATGGCGGAGAGGGGGGGATTCGAACCCCCGAACCGAGAGGACCCGGTTAACGGTTTTCGAGGCCGCTGTATCATGATGCCGCCTATGTCTTTTCCGCTGCAATCCGTGTACTTTTCGTGTCACCCCGCGCGGCCTACTCGCGAGCCCACGTTCAGAGTTTGCCGCGAGTTTGCCGGGTATTTGCCGGGCGCCGGAAGTCAGAAGAGCCGCAGTTGCGGCGGCCGGCGCCGGCGCGTGAAGCGAAACGGCCAGGAGCGGAGCGTGTAGCCCGGCAGGCCCTCGAGCGCGTCGACGCGCCAGCCGTAGCGCCGGCGCAGCTTGTCGACCGCGTTATGCACGTCCAGGTGATCCGCCAGGATCCCGAGCCGCTCGAGCTCGGCTTGCACGTGTACCCGCTCGCCCGGCGCGAGCGCCGCCCGCGTCGCGAGCAGGCCGGCGACGGCGAGCACGAGATCTTCCGGCTCGAGGATTCGGAACGCCGGCGCCTCGGCCGTCTCAGCGGCCGCAGAACGGGCGCACGGCGAGCAGAGGCCCTCGGGCTCGCCCGCCGCACGAAAGCGCGACAGGCGAGCCCCACAGCGGGCGCACGTCTCGACGGAAGCGGGCGCCGCGATCAAGCGGCGCCCTTCGCATAGATCCGGAGCTCGAGGCGCGGCCGCTCGCGGTCGACGGCGAAGCCCGTCTCGACGGCGAGCGCCTGGCGATCATCGGCGAAGACGCCGGCGGCCTGTAGGAGATCCATCGTCGCCTTGATCCGGTTGTGAGTGTCGCGCCGGCGGCGATCCGGCCAGAAGTAGGCGAGCTCGACGACGACCGGCACGCCGGCGGGTATCGTTTGCCAGTTTTCCCGCACCTTCGCCTTGAAGACAGCCCACCACGCACGCGAGCGCCACATCTTGAGCTCGCGCGACGGGACTTGCGCCGTGTAGACCTTGCCCGTCCGGCGTGAGCGCCGCTTCGCCGGCACGTGAGAATGATTGACGCTCGGCGGGAGATCGAGCGCGAGACGGAGTTCGGCCATCAGCGCGGCGCCTTCCACTCGGAGCAATAGAAAGTCTCCGGCAGCCGACGACCGGCATCGATGAGCGTCCGCCGGATCGGACACGAGCGCGGCGGATACTTGCACGATTGACAGCGCCGGCCCCGCTCGGCCACGAGCGCGGCCACCGCGAGACAGCCCTCACAGCGCGCCGGCGGCGCTGTCAGCAGCGCGGCGAGCGCGCCACCCTCGGAAATGCTCGCGCCGCCCATCAGAACGGAATGTCGTCGTCTTCGGCGTCGAGCGCGCGTTTCACGTCCTCGCGTGTCGCCTCGGGACGCGGCGCGGCTCGGCCTTGGTCGGAGTAGTGCCCCGATCCGCCGGCGCCGTCCTGGCGCGGCCCGAGCGCCTGCACGTTGTCGGCGATGACGTCGACCCGCTCGCGTTTGCTGCCGTCTTGCGCGTCCCACTCAGACCAGCGCAGCCGGCCGTCGATCGCGACTTGTCGCCCCTTCGTGAGCCAGCCGGCGAGCGCCTCGCCTCGAGATCCGAAGATGCTCACGTTGAAGTAGTTTGCGCGATCGCGCCACTCGCCCGACTGCTGATCTTTCACATTCTCGTTGACCGCGATCCGCAGCGAGCAGACCGGCGTCCCGCCAGGCGTCGCGCGGAGCTCGGGATCTCTCGTCAGATTGCCGACGAGCACGACGCGATTCGTCGAGCCGCTCATGCCTTCCCCCTCGCTTTCGATGAGTCGCCGGCGGCGTGAAGCCGCCGGCACGTGTAGCAGGCTCCGAACGTCTCGCGCCAGGCGTTGGCGTCGATCTCGACATACTCGCCGAGTAAGCCGATCGAGCGGCCGCACAGTGTCTCGCAGCCGTCGACGACGTGAAGAGATCCGCCCGGCCGAAGCCGGGCGCAGGAGATCCGTGCAGGAGTTGCGTTGCTCATGATTCAGCCCTCGGAAGCACAGTCAGGACGACGGCCGGCCGGCGCGCCGGACGATGGACGATCAGCCGACACCCGTCGGCGCGATAGACCTCTTCGCCCGTCGGCCGGCGCCCGATGAAAACAGCCTCGCGAGCGAGCCGCTCGAGCGCCTCGCGGCCGCCCTGGCGTGTCGCCTCGGCGTGTCTGCTCAAGTAGGAGTCGAGCGCGTGATGCGTGATCTCGCAGGCCCCGAGCTTGCGCGGCCGGCGACGGCTCGGCGGCTGCCAGTTGGAGCCCCTCATGCGTCGGCCCTCTCGATCTCGGCGTCGCGCCGCTTGCCGATCGCCTCGAGCTCGGCGCCGCACAGATGCATGAGCGCCTCGCTCGGATCCGTCTCGGCGATCGAGATCCCGTCGAGCGCGGCCGGCGGACGGAGCGCGAAGCGGATCTCGGCGAGATCGCCGAACTTGTCGCGGACGAGATAGGCCCTCATGACGACCACCCATCGGACGGCCGCGCGCCGCGCATCGAGAACCGCGACGGATCCCAATCACACACAGCTTGCTCGCGCGTCGCTCTCACGAGCCAGGCGCAACGGTCGAAATGCTCGCAGTCGCCGCAGGCTTGCGTTCCGTCGCAGGCGGCCGGCGTTGGAGCGCCGGCGCGCTCGCCGGCCTTGTAGCCGGCGCGGAAAGCGTCGTCGCGGCCGCCGGCGGCGAACATTGAGCAGAAGAGCAGTCCCGCGGCGAAAGCGGCCGCGAGCGCGCCGATATGCAGGAGTAGAGAGATCATCGCGATTCCCCCTCGAAATGGTCGATCCAACGCGCGGGAATGCGGACCGGCTTTGCGTTCGCCGGCCGGATGCACGCGCTCAGGCAGTTATTGCCAGGCACAAAGCCGGGCTCGCCGTCGTGCACAAGCTCGACCTCTTCGCCGGCGCGGCGCGCCCAGGCGCCGCCGGCGTTCTCATTGACGACGGCCCTCATGAGAAGACCCCCGTCCAGTCGCAATCGAAACAGACGCCCGGCCCGCCGATCGTGCCGGCGACACGCTCGGAGCCACACTTCGGACACCGGAACGAGGCGATCGCTACGCCGGCCGAGATCTCGCGGCAGCGGCGCAAGACGAGCGCCACCGGCGGGAGCTCGAGCTCTTCGCAGATGAGCGCTGCAGCGGCGCGCTTCGCCACATCAGCAGAGACGCCGGCCTGCGCGAGCGCCATCGTGTAGATCGCTTCGCTCTCAGTCCGCCAGGCGGCCCGCGGGAAGGCCGCGGCGATCATCCGGACGGCCGCCAACAGGTCGCGAGGATCCGCCGCCGGGCTCGACAGTTCGGTTGTCATGAGTGACACCCCCATTCAAGCCGAACGCTTCAGCGCCGGCCGCGAGAACATCAGAGAGAACGCGATCGCGTCGCGGTTCCATGCCGCCGTGAGGCTCGCCGGTTGCCCACTCCGGCCAGATCGCCGACTTGCCTCGCGCCGGCTTTGCGAGAAACGTCGCCGCGTGCTTCAACTTGCAGTCGGTCGCCTCACAGTGAGCGCGATACGCGATAGCAGCGGCCAGGAGATCGGCGGCGTCGACCCGCTTCGCGCGGCGCCACCAGAGATAGAGATCCCGCGCTCGAGCCTTGTCGCCGACGCGGCCATACGCCACCCACCAGCCCTCGAAAGCCTCCTCGAGATCCTCGCCCCCGCTGTGGGGATCCGCAGGATTCCCACAAGGGGTTTCTTCCGAAGACAGAAGACAAGACCCCAAAGACAGAAGACCACGTGCAACGACGGCCCGACCTTGACCCGACGTTGATTCAACGTCGGCGCAAGGTTGCGCGATGCTCGCGGCGCGGTCGCGGTTTCCTTTGGCCGAGTTGCAGCGAACGCACAGCGTTTGCAGGTTGTCATCAGCCGACGAGCCGCCGCGGGATCTCGGCACGATATGGTCAATGGAGAGCCGCTCAGCACTCCCACACTCGACGCACCGGCGGCCGTCTCGCTCGAGGATCCGCTCGCGTTGCGCGCCCGTCACGGGCTCGGCGCTGTAGGAGTCCGCCGGCGCGCCCGTCGGCGCAGGAATGACGCTCGGCGCCTCTTTGTAATGCGGTTGTTGGTGCTTATGCCAGGACGGAATGGCGATATAGGGCCGGCCGGCGGCCTCATAGCGCACGATGAGCCCGCGGCCGGCGAGCTCGTCGAGCAGCGCGTCACAGTCGCATTCGTCATACGGCAGGCACTCGGCCTTGATCCGCCGCGGCCGGTCCTCGAGGCGCCCTTCGCGGTCCGCGATCGTCCAGAGGCCGGCGAAGAGCAGACGCGCGAGCGGCTCGCACTCGGCGAGCTCTTCGTCGAGGAAGAAGCCCGGCTTGATTGTCCGCAGCCTAGCCACGGCTCGCCGCTCCCTGGCACTCAGCTAGAGAGGCGCGCAGCGCGTAGAGGCCCGACCAGCTTCGGACGATCGGGATCCCGAGCTCATGCGAGAGCTCGATCTCGCGGCGGACGCCGCCGCTCGGCCGGCCGTCGCGATGCGTATCGGAGACGACGAAGATCGCGGCGCCGGCGCCGGCGCGGATCGCGAACGCACAGAGCTTGAGCAGATCGCGCGAGCGCGCCTGGTACGTCCGGACGGAGAGCGCCTCGGGACGCATGAGCCCCTCGAGCAGATCGCCGGCCGGATTGATCGGACAGAACCGCGCCTCGACGAGCTCGCGGCTCACGCTCGAGAGCTCGCAGACGTTCGCCAGGTACTCGCCGGGATCCCCAGAGAGCCGGCCCGCGACGTACACGAAGAACGGCTCAGGCGATCCGATGAGCTCGGCGCAGGGATACTCAGGACAGGCGCCAGGCGCGCAGCGCGTGTCACAGTCGCGCATCATGAGCCGGCCCCCCTCTCTAGCTCGAGGCGGTACGGAACGCGGCCCTGGCGGGCGAGCAGGCGATAGAGCGCGACGATGCGTCGCTCGGTAGAGACGCGGATCCGCGACGAGCGCGCTTCCCCGAGACTTGCATATGCGCGGCCCGTCATGCGCGCGACTTCGGCGCGCGTGAAGCCGGCGGCCTGCAAGGCGCGCAGGATCTCGCGCGCCGTCGTGTTCGGTATGACGTGACGCCCCGAGAGATCAGAGAGCGTCACCCCGAGGATCCGATCGGCCGTCGAGGCGTACACCGTCGCGACGCGGCCGCGGGCGATCTCGCTCACCGTCTGGACGCTAAGGCCGGCGGCCGTCGCGATCGCCGCCCGAGACGCGCCGAGAGCGACGAGCGTCGCGACGTACTCGCGCGCCTCGTCGGCCGGGACGCGGCGACGGATCCCGGCCGCGTGTTCCCGGCGCCGCTCGGAGACGTAGCGCGAATGAGCGGCTCGGCAGGGTACACACCTACACCCAGCCCCATAGCGGCGATTCGTGCCGTGCGCGTGCTGCGGCCGCATCATCGGAAGTCCCCGAAGGTTCGGCCGATGACCGCGGCGAGATCGTAGTGCTCGCGGGCGCCCTCGGCGTCTCGGCAACGGACGCTCAGCATGGCGGCATCGCCCGGCTTCGTGCTCGACGTGAAGTGAGAGCCGTCGGCGTCACGAAAGAGCGAGATCCGGTTGCCGTTCGGCGAGCGATACTCGGCGAGCAACTCGACGCGATTCGGGCTCATGCTTCGCCCCCGTCGCCGGCCGGCGCGCTCGCTGGCGGATCTTCGGACGCGGACGCCGATACTTCGCCCGTCACCGGATCGGCGCCGTGTTTCACCTTTGCGGCGATCCGGTCGATCAAGTCGGACGCTTGCGAGCGGTCGAGATCCTCGAGCCGCTCGACGCCGTAGCGCCGCGTCAGGACGGATGCGAGCTCGGCCTCATAGATCCCCGCGGCCTCGACGTCGGCACGGATCTTTGCGAGTTGCTTGTCGCTTGCGCCGGCGGCGCGGCCGTGACGCCGGCCGCCGCTCGAGCCCGACGCCGCAGCGGCGCCGCCGTCGTCTTCGCCGGCGGCCGCCAGGTTGAGTGCGGCGAGCAGCCCATAGCGGCGTGAGTACGTCGCCGCAGAGCCGATCTCTTGCGCCGTGCTCCCGCGCGGCATCCAGACGGGCTCATACTCGATGAACTCGCCAGACGTGTGCAGGAGCAGAGTACGGGCGCCGATCGCCTCGCCGATCTCGATCTCTTGCGTGATCGTGAGCCCGTGCTTCGCCAGGCCGGCGCGGGCGCTATCGATGACGTCGGCGAGATCGGCGAAGCCGTAGGAATAGCGGACGCCGGACGTCTTGCCCTGCACGTCCGCCGTCTTCGTCTTCGGCGGATTCTTCGCTTCGGCGTGGAAGGCGGCCAGCGCGGCCGCGAGCTCGCCGATCGTTTGTGAGCGGTTCACGGTTTCCCCCTAGAAGTAGCGGCGACGATGCGCCACGCGATTGACTTGCCGGCGCATCGCCTCGGCTTGCTCGCGGTCGCGCCGGCGCTCCCAATGCGCCGCGGAGCGGCGACACTCGGCAGCCCGCGCCGAATCCCCGCGCTCCTCAGCCCTGTAGGCGTGCGTGATCATGTCGGAGCGCAGCCGCTCGAAGAGCGCCGCGTTCCCGAGCCACTCGACGGAGCCCTTCGGCGGCCTTGCCGGCGGCTCGAGTCGCGGGCTCATGAGTCGCCCCCGTCGACGGACGCCGCCCAAGTCGTCTGCTCACGCAGGAAGCGGCGGACCTCGCGCGCGTCGACGAGCAGCGTTCGCGAGTAGGAGAGACGGCCGAGGCGGCCGGTATTCACGAGCTCATAGACCTTGCGCCGGTTGCAGCGGAGCACGGCCTCGAGTTGCTCGGCGTCGAGCACGCTCGGCAGATCCTCGAAGCGAGCGGGCGCTTCAGCGCAGCCGCTCACCGCCGGCCGGCCTTCGTCGAGCGCCAGAGTTGGCGCAGCGCGAGCCAGCCGAGAGCGAGGCCCGCACCGAGAGCCACGCCGCGCCAGCCTCCGAGCGCGACCAGGACATGCGCGGCGAGATAGATCGCGGCGACGGCGCAGATCCCGACGATGAAGAACTCTTCGGCGGCGCCGGTGCTCGGCTTTCGCGTGCGGCACAGAAAGGCGACGAAACGTCTATAGATCGCGCCGGAAAGTACACGAAATGCACAGCGGCAGGAGTTGACTACTAGACCCGTCGGCGATACAACGCAAGAGACGTGACGGGATTCTTCGCGGAACCTCGGAGCGTTATGGGCGCCGTATCTTTGACCGGAGCGGCGCCCTTCTTCTTTTCGCATGGCAAATCGCCTCCCGAAAGAGTAGGGACGGAATCACGGAACGTCATATCAAAGGCAGCTCCCTCGCTCGCTTTACGTTTCGACCTTACGACGCCGGTTAGCTTTCTCCTGTGCTGATCTCGACCGGCGGCAACTTTTACTTTACACCGGCGGCCGAGCAGAATCGACGGCTCGCGGGAACGAGCGTCGCCGGGAGTGACGACACTCAGTCAGGTGTCAGGGTTGAAAGAGCTCGTCGATCGAGCGCCGCGAGATCAGCCACCAGCTTTGCGCGCCGCCAGGCTGTACGCCGCGGAGCTTGCCGATCCGGCAATACCGATGAAGCGTCGGCTTCGTGATCTCTATGCCGTATCGCTCGCGAATGTAGTCGATCGCCTCTTGGCTCCGCAGCAGTTGCAGGTCGCCCGCGTCCGCGCCTTGTTGGCCCACCCGAGCCCCCTCCGTCGTCGCCCCACAACGCCCGCAGGATACACCTTCGCTTTACGTTTCGCGAAGCCTTCTCAGCTGCAGCCGGCACGCATCACAGTGATGAAAGAGCCTGCGGCCGTGCTCGTCGACGACCGTCTCGAGCTCGCCGGCGGCGATCCAGGCGCGATAGTCGTCGGCGCTCGGCGCCCGATCGCCGATGAGATCGGCCATGAGCTCGGCGCACGTTTCGGGAGTATGCAGGCGATCGCCGCGGCGATAACGCGGGAGCGTTGTCGGCGGATCGAGGCGATGCCAAAGGAGTCCCGCGAGTTCGAGGAAGGCGCCGCAGAAGTCGCAGCGCGTGAATCGCCAGACGCGATCGGCGCCTTTCGTCGCCGGCAGGCGGCCGGCGGCGATCATCGCCCGAATCGCAGAAGCCGGAAGGCGCCGACCGAACTCCCGGCGCGCGAACTCGCGAGCCTCGGAGATCGTCAGGAGATCATCGCGTTCGTCGCCGTACCTGCCCATCTTCTCAGTGTAGGTATCGGAAACCAGACCCAAGAACCATAGATCCTCGAGCCCGCCGCGCGGCTGCGAGGCCGGCGACGGGCTCGAAGCGCCGGGAGATATGTCCCGGCAGGCGCGCCTTGGGGGAGAGGCGCGGCCTTCTTTACTTGCCGGCCGGCTCGCCGGCTCGCTTCGCGATCGCGCCCTTGAACCAGAGTTCATAGAAGCCGGTTGCGGCGGCATACGTCGCGCCCATGACGGCAAAGACGTGCGCGGCCGTGAGCTCGCCCCAGGCGCCAATGAGGCCGGCGACGTCGCCAGCGAGCCAGGTTGTCGCGAGCCCGACTGCGCCCGAGAGCACAATCGCGAGGATGAACTTCGCGCGCGATCCCCACTCGGCGCGCTTGACGAGTTGAACGAGCACGCTCGAGGCGCCGCCCGAGACGAGCAGGAGCGCGACGAGTGACACGATCTCAGCGATGCTCATTGTGAGCCCCCTTCTAGTCGCGGTCGATGTAGCGGTCGACCAGGTAGCGAATGACACGCTCCCGCGAGCCGTCCTCGAGCGGCTCGAGCGCGTCGCAGACGGAGCCGAGCGCGTGGATCTCGGGATCCGGCCGAGTCGAGAAGTGGCGCTCGAATGCCAGCGGCACTTCGTCGACGGCGACGATCGTCGCGCGGGCGCCAGCGGGCGCCGACGCCGGGTCCGCCGGCGTTTCGCCGGCTCGCGTTGCCTCTTCGGCCTCGCCAGACTTGCGCGGCGTGATGATCCCAAAGCGATAGCCGAGCCGCGGGAGCGACTCGATCGGCTCGCCGGCGGCCATGAGCTCGCGCAACACGGCGCCGGCCGTTGTGGCCGAGGCGCCGATCGCCGAGCCGACAGTCGCCGACGTGACGACCTCGCCGGGACGCTCGCGCAGGAACGCGAGCGCCGCTTCGCGCTTGCCGTTGTGCATGACTTCCCCCTTGTGCTTCGCCTCGCAGGCCGCGCAGAGCCGGCCGGCGTTGTACACGCTCAGTAGCGTGTCGCACCCGTCACCCGAGCAGACGCGGCCGGCAGGATAGCGCCCTGGCGGCAGGCCGGCGGGCAAAGCCCGGATTGCGCGCGGCGTATCGTTGCGGAGCATGACCACGTGCTACCCCTGGCGCCCGCGCTCGTCGGCGAGCCAGGCGGCGAAAAGGCCCGCGTATCCGATGAGATCGTCGGCCGAGTCGGCGAGCGACTCGCCGGCGACGGCCGGATCGCTGTCGAGCAGCGTCGCGCAGCGGCTCACCTTGTCGAGCAGCCGTACGAGGATCGCGCGACCAGGATTGACGCCGACGAGCTCGGCGGATCGGAAGCAGCGCCACGGATCGATCTCGCCGGCATAGTCGCGATTCTTACGCTCGAGTGTCGTTTGCACGCGGGCGAAGGCGGCGGCCGTGTCCTCGAGTAGCGCGCTCATGAGGCGTGCTCGCCATAGAGGCGCGGCCGGCGGATCTCGCCGGGCGCGAGTTGCAGGAACGCGACCTCGCCGACGCCGAAATCGCGGCTCATGTAGATGAGATTCTGAGAGGGAGTCGTCGCGCCCAGGACGGCCGCCGTTGTGAGGCGATTCGGCCCGACCGCGTTCCCGTTTACGATCCGCTGCCCGCGGCCGCTCGGCAGGACCGCGGCCTGGTGCCAGTGAGAGAGAAGCCAGACGTGAAAGATCGTGTCGAGCTCCTGCAGGAGCCGGCCTTGCGCTTTGTCGAGCCCGTAATAGGGGAAGCCGCCCCAGCCGCGAACCTCGTCGCCGTGCGTCATGAGCACCGGCACGCCGGCGGCCATGAATAGGAGCCGGCCGGCCGGCTCATGCCCCCACTCGTGCAGGGGATGATTCGCGAGGCGAAGCCGCAGGAACTCATAGAGCAGCACGTCGAATGAGAACGTCGGCGGCGTTGCGCCGCCCTTGCGCCCGCCCGGCTTGCCGTGATTGCCCGGCACGAGATAGACGTCGACGATCGTTTTCGGCCCGAGCGCCCGCACGAGCTCGGAGATCGCCGCGGCGAAGATACTCGATCCGTCGATCGCCTGCACGGCGGCGTCACGATCGAGACTCCAGGGTTGCCCCGAGAAGACGTCGTGACCCTCGACCATATCGCCCGAGATCGCGAGCACGACGCGCCAGACGTCGTAAGCTTGGCGCTTGTTTTCGATCTCGCCGATCGCAGCATCGAGCCACCGTTGAAGCCGGCGCTCGGCGACCGCCCACGAGTACTCATTCGTCCCGCCCGTGTCGACGTCCCGGACAAGCTGCCCGAGTTGCCAGTCGGAGATCTGAAGAATCGCCTCCCGCTTCGGCAGGCGTTTGCCTTTCGCCGGCTTCGCCGGCAGGCTCGAGAACGCCGGCGCCGGCAACGGATCGGCGTGACGTTCGGCGAGCGCCGCGGCGATCTCGTCTTGCTGTCGGATCCGCCCGAGCGCCTGCTCATACTGCCGGCGCCAGTATTCGCCCCGCTCGCGGGCGCCCTTGAGCTCGAGATCGCGATCGAGCGCCTCGGCCGGCTCGAGATCCGCCGGCCGCCGGTTGTGTGAAGCGACGAGCTCGGAGAGATCCTCGCCAGTGTCACGCGCCCACCGGCGCAACGTCTGAGGATTGACGCCGAGCCGGCGCGCGAGATCGAGCACAGATGTAGCGACCTCGCGCGCCGCCCGATAGACCTCGGGATCCGGCGCCCACCTTGGCGCACTCACTCGCGCCCCTTACTTCGTGAGCGCGTTGAAGAGCGCGCGCGTCGGTAGCGAGCTCTTCGGCACCGCCGGGTTTGTCTTGTTGACCCGCGAGGAAACGCGCCAGGCGAGACGGCGCGCGTGCGTCCGCCAGACGGGCGCGAGGATCGAGATCCGCTCCCAGCCCGAGATGCGGATCCCCGCGAGTAGCGCGAACGTCAGCATCGCGTCCTTCAGCTTCGGCCAATCCTTCCGCGGCACGAGCTTCGGACCGGCCGGCGCGGCGTTGCTCGAGTCCGTGCTCGGCTTCGGCTTCACGCCGAGGAAGGCGAGGATCCCGCCGGCGATCGCGTCGGCGTAGAGATCGGGATGCTCGGCGATATGCACGGCGTCGCCGCGATTTGTGTGAAAACCGATTTCGAGATACGCGACCGGCGCGGCGGCATGGCGCGTCTCATAGAAGACGGGCGACGTATGCACGCCGCGGACGCCTGCCGGCGCCACCTTCGCGAGCCGCGAGCAGATTTCGCGCGTGAGACGCGCGCCCTTGCTCGAGCCGGGATAGTGCCAGGCATCGGCGCCGCGCGCGCCGGACCCGCCGGCGTTGCTATGGATCGCGACGTGAGCTTGCGCGCCGAAGGCGTTGGAGCGCCCGACGACTCGCGAGAGCCACGTCCCATCGGGAAGCGATGTATTCCACTGCCGCGGCGTCATATCGACCTCGACGCCGGCGACCTCGAGCCGCTTCTTCGTGAGCTCGGCGACCTTGCGGCAGCGCGCCTCTTCGGTCCCGTAGCTGCCGATGCCGACGTTGTGAACTTGTCCGGACGGCGAGAGATAGACTCGCGGGCTCATGAAGTCCCCCTATCAGTCAGGCGCGCCGGCGCCGGGTAGCGCGATCGGCGCGCGTCTTCGCCCGATGACAGCGCAGGCAGCGGGCGCGCAGGTTGTCTACAAGGTTCGTACCGCCGTCACGCAGCGGCACGACGTGATCGCACTCCCAGGACTTGCCGAGGCTCGCGCCGCAGTCTTCGCAGCGGCCGCCGGCGAGCTTGAAGCGCGCGGCCCGGTTGCGCGCGTACTCAGGCGAGGCGTACTCGGCGCGCCACGGTTGCCGCTCGAGCCGCTCGATCTCGGCCGAGTGCTCGGAGCAGTAGGCGCCGCCGTCCGTTCGGCGCCCACAGACGCGGCAGACGCCGGCACGACGGCCGCCGGCGGCGCAGACAGGGCAGGAGCCGCCCGCCGGCACGCGGGCGCCACAGGCGGCGCAGGGACGGGCAAAGCGGCGACTCATGACGACGCCCCCGCTCGGCTTCGCTTCTTCGCCTGGCGCGCTTGCCAGAGATCGCGTTGCGCTTCTTCCTCGCGCTCGCGCGCCGCCGTGTCTTCGCGATGTAGTCGCGCCAGGCGGCGCAAGTGACACGGCCGGCAGAGTCCGCTTGTCGGCTCGGCGTAGTCGCGCGCGCAGCTAGGACAGAGCTCGCCCTCGGCCTCGAGGCGTCGACGGCGCTCGAGCCGACTCACGTCGACGGATCCGCCGGCGAGCGCCTCGAGATCCCGGCGCATCGAGACGCCACGCGGCTGCCCGAGCATTGACCCCCGGCGCGAGCCCGGTTGACGGAGTGAGATCCGGAAGCGGCTTGCGGCGCGCTTGACGGCGCCGCGCGTCTTGCCGAGCCGGGACGCGAGTTCTTCGGCGCCGAGCTCGGCGTGTGCTCTTAGATAGGCGATCTCTCTCGACGTCCACATAAAGGATACGTCGAAAGGTGACACGATCTCAGGCATGAGCCCGAATCGCCTTAGCCTTCCGGCTTGCCGAGCGCCGGATCGCCGGCAGGAACGACGCGATGAGGACACGTCCAGGCGATCGCGCAGATCCCGGCGTCGACGACGGCCTCGACGATCTGCCGATATGAGTCTTCCATCGCCTCGAGGCGCCGGCGATAGTCGTCGCGCTCGCCGAGCCAGGCGTCTTCCCGCGCAAGCGCCTGGCGCACCTGCTCGCGGAGCTCGCCGTTCGCTTCCTTCAGGCTCTCGATCATCTCGTCTTTGATCGCCAGGAGCTCGCTGATCTCGGCGCGCTCGTCGGTGTGAGCGTCGAGCGCGGCTCGCGCGTTGTCGGCGCGTGCCTTGAAGACCCCGAAGACGACGCCCGCGATACCGGCAGCAGCGCCCGCGACGGCGACGATTGTCGGCAGGAGCTCCACGTCAGGACGGAAGCGGCCGTCTCCAGGCCGCCGTGAGGCGCGGCGCATAGGCGAGCGATTGACAGGCCAGCGCAGCGCCGGACGACTGGCGCACCCACAGCTTGACCACGGAGTTGAGCGCGCATTCGACCTCAGTTGCGGCCGTGAGCATGTTTGTCCCGATGCTATGGCCCGCGAGCACGAGGCGCCCCTTCATCGCACCGTCGACTTCGACCCACACCGCACGGAGCCCGCTCGCGTTGCCCGGAAAGGCGACCGTGTACGTGAAGCCGTACACGCCCGGCGCTTTCACTGTGAGGCGATCCGAGGCGCCCGTCGAGAACATCGAATGAGTATCGGCGTCGACGACGGCCGAACTCGTGAAGTCGATAGCCGTGTCGGTTGCGTTCGCGATCGATTGATCCGTCGGCCGATTGAGATCGGCGAATGCCGGCCCGACGGGAGCGATCGTGCCAATCGCGAAGAGATCGAGCCCGTCAGTCGCCAGCCAGACGCCGGCGCCTACCTTCGGACAGACGGATGACAGCGCCTTGACGCCGGAGACGACCGTCGAGCTCCCGGCAACCTTGACGGAGAGCGTCCCGTCCGCGGCGATCGCCGAGACGGCGCCTTTCCGGAAGCGCAGCGGCGCGCCAGACGGCGCGAGGAGCGCGGCGACGTCGTGAAGATCCATCAAGCCACCTCCAGAACCTCGCGCGTGGTGATCGCCATTGTCCCGCCGAGATCGAGCGGGATCCCGATCGCGTCGAGCACGTAGGCGCGGCTCGAGCCGTCCGACTGCTCGACGGCGATCACCTCGAGCGGCTGCAAGCCAGGATGCACGGCGCTTTGACAGGAGAACGCCTCGACGCGCCCGAGCAGGCCGGCGAGGAGCTTCGCGGCGGCCGTCTCGCATTGATCGGCCGTCGTCAAGAGCGGCGAGCTGTAGAAGTAGGGAACGCGGCCGAACGGCCCGAGCCGATACGTCGGACTCGCGGGATTGTCGTCCCACGCCTCGCCGCGGACCGGCACATCGACGCCCGTCCCCTCGCCCGTCGCGACGACGCCGTTGTACGTCCGCTCGAGCGTCGCGCTCAGCGTCGTTTCCGTGATGATCGCCGTCGCGCCGCGCGCGAACGTGAACACGGCTTCGCCAGGTGTCGCCGGCGCGATCCGCCGCACCGTGACGACGCCGGCCGGATCCGGACAGAGCACGTAGCCGAAAGCGCTGGCGAGGCTGCACGCGTCCGCCCAAGGGTCGGAGTCGGAGCCGGCCTCAGTGACGACCTGGACGCCGAGAGTATCGGGACAGACGTCCGACGTGATCGCCGTCGCAACGAGCGGGTAACGATCGGCGAGGAGCTCGGAGAGCGCCGTCGCGAGCGGTGTTCCGCTTGCGATCGTGTAGGGATCGACCCAACGCGCGCGCTGGATCCGAATCGAGACGTCGCTCGCCGTCACGCTCAGACTGTAGCCGGCGCCGGAGCGCTTGAGCTGCGGCTCGTCAGGCACGAAGCGCCCGAGCGCCGCGACGAGCTGAGTCCCGTCGGCGATCTCGACGCCACGCGCGATCGCGAGCTCGATCCCCGGCGTCTTGAGGAGCGCGAACACCGCCGGCAAGTCGAGATCCTCAGTCGGCGCGAGATCGAGTGACGCGTCGCGCCAGATAGAGCGACGCGCATCGGCCGTGACGCTCCCGCCCAGGACGGAGAGATCGGCCACCTTGGCGCCGGCCAGGTACGCGCCGCACGTGACGACGGCGCGCTGATACCCCCGGACGATCGCCTCGGCGAGCGTCGTCACGACGCCACCGTATCGAGCCCGCTCGAGATCTCGGCGTATTCGATCGCCGCGGTTCGGCGAGGATCGTCAGCCGTACCGGCGCGCGTCCAGGCGACTTTGGTGATCCCGATATACCGGGAGCCCCCGAAAGCATCCTCGAGGAGAATCCGCCCACGATACGCGGCGATCGTCTCGAGCTTCGCGATAGCCGCCGCGCCGGCAGCCGAGAGCACGAATGATCCGGCCATGCCGGCGAGCTCCCCGACGAGCACGATCGGCCGATCGCGATCGAGCGGCTCGAGGACAGCGCTCGGCGCCTGCGAGCTCTCGGACGGATCCGACAGCGGAGCGGCGAGCCAATTGCCGGCCGGGGCATCGACTGTCTTCAGGTTCCACCCCGTGAGCGAGTAGCCAGTCGTCGCGGCCGTCGCCCAGGCGGAATAGCGACGCGTCCCCGATGCCGTGTGCAGCGCCGAGACGCGGATCCGATAGGTGTTCGTGACGCCGCGATCGGCCTCGTAATCGTGGCCGTCGGCGCCGACGGACATAAGCGAGACGTCCTCGGTATGCGGTACATCGACCATGCCGCGGACGTCGCGCCAGACGCCCCCCACCTGGCGCTGCACGTGCGCGAGCCAGGAGAACGCCGTATACCCGCTCGTCGCCGGCGCCGTCGCGCGGACGTAGACGTATTGCCCCGCGTTCGGCTGGACGTTGAGTGTCGGCGTCGCCGGGAGCGGTACGTTCACAGTGAACTGCTTGTAAGACCAGCTCGACCAGGCGGACCAGCCCGAATCGTCGGAGTACTCGGCGGACGGATGTTCGCGGACGACCCGTGCGAACAGGGTGTATGAGCCGTTCTCGATCGGCTTCGGCGGGGTCGCGGAGACGGCGAGCGTGGATGGCGTGACGCCATCGCCGTACGCACTTATCGTCGCCTGCGTTTGGATCGTCCAGACCGGCGAGCCGCTCGGCGTCGTCATCGTCCCGGCATAGAGCGCGAACTCGACGAGCACGCCGCACAGGAACGGCGCCAGGCCGGCCGGCACTTGCCACGATTCGACGATCGCGGAGACAGTCGCCGTCAGCGTCGGATACTGCGTATCGGTGACGGAGCTCGCCGGCGAGCTCGGCGCGGCGATCGTCGCCTCTTTGGTCGCGTACAGGTACAAGCCGGCTTCGCGCCAGAGCGCCCGATTCGCGTCGGATGTATGAGGATCGAGAAACGAGAGGAGCGGCGCGTACAGGCTCCGCGCGTACCATTCGCCGCCCGAGAGCGGGTCGAGGAGCTGGCCGTTCTGCGCGGCGATCTCGGCGTTCGTGATACTCGCGCTGTAGCCGAGCGAGAGCTTCACGCCCTCGGCGAGCCTGGCGGCTTCGAGATCGATCGCGCCGCACGCGAGTGAGACGTTCTTCGACCCCGGCCGGCTTGATCGGCAATATGGACAGACGGAGACGATCCGCTCGCCGGCGCCGAGCGACGGCCAACCGGTCGAGTAGTCCGCCGGCGCGTTGGCGACGGTCGCCTTCCCGTACGTGG
This sequence comes from uncultured Thermoleophilia bacterium, assembly GCA_964533575.1. Taxonomy (GTDB): domain Bacteria; phylum Actinomycetota; class Thermoleophilia; order UBA2241; family UBA2241; genus CAIXSE01. The sequence goes on from CAZHMG010000002.1 coordinate 69,977, forward strand.
AATCGGAGCCGTCGGAGAGTGCCGTAATGACGTCCGACGTCCCCGTCGGCGCCAATTGGTGCGACGAGCGATAGTACGGCCGCGGCGTCTCGGCCACCTTCGTGTATTTCGGCACGCTCAGAGCCTCCCGATCTCGCGGACTAGTTGAACGAGCGCCGGCTCGATACCGGCGCGGACGGCGCCCTCGACGGCGCTCGGTTCCCCCGAGCCGACGTTGACCTCGACGCGGACGGCGCCAGGAGCGACGACGACGGAGCGGGATCCCCGCGAGCTCGATCCGGCGAAGACCGGCGAGTATGAAGGCCCGCCACCGAGGCCCGCGGCGGCGCCGGCGAGGCGTGCGCCGGCGGCGGCGACCATGCCACGTGAGCCCTCGAGCCCGAGCACGAGTCCGGCGCCGGACTGGCGCCCGATCTCGGCGAAGACCTTTGAGGGAGACGAGATACCGAGCGCCTTTTTCGCGACGCCTGAGAGGCTAGAGATCAGTGAGCGGATCCGCTCAGTGACCGCCGACCAGGCGGCCGAGATACCATCGCGAAGCCCATACACGACATCGCGGCCGGCGCTGTAGAGCAGGCGGCCAAGGTTGCCGACGGCCGAGCGGATCCGGCCAGGGAAGCCGCGCGCGAACGAGACGACGGCGCCGAAGGCGGCGGCGGCGCTCGAGCGGATCCGGTCCCAGTTACGCGCAATCGTGAGCACAAGCGCGCCGATCGGCCCCGTGAGGATGGTCACGATCCGCGGCCCCCAGGAGCGGAAGAAGCCGGCCAACCCATTGAACACCGTGAACGCGGACCGCTTGATACCTTCCCAGGCGCCCGTGACGATCCGGCGGAACGTCTCGCTCTTCTTCCACGCGATCACGAACGCGGCGACGAGGCCGGCGACGGCGACCACGACGAGCCCGATCGGGTTCGCGCTCATGGCGGCGTTGAGTAGCCATTGAGCCGCCGCCCAAGCTTTCGACGCGGCGGCGACGGCAAGCTGCGCGCTGCGAGCGGCAATCGTTGCGGCCGTATGCGCCACGGTTCGCGCGGCGGCGACCGTTGCGGCCGCGGCCTGGCGCCCGAGCGCGGCGACGCCCGTCGCGACGGAACGCGCGAATGAGCCGACGCCCTTCGTCGCGCCGGCGATCGCGCGCGCATAGAGCGGCGCGCTCTTCGCATTCTTCCCGAAGGCGATCGCGACGTTTCCAGAGACACGCGACAGCGCGCCGAGGCCCTTTGTGACGCCGCCAACACCCATGAGCAGCGGTCCCGTGGCAATCGCGGCCAATCCCGCTTTCACGATCCAGCCCTGCGTCGACGGCGAGAGGTCATTGAAACGATCGGCGAGCCCCGCGATCGCCGCCGTGCCTCGCTCGATCATCGGGAGTAAGGCTGTGCCGAGTGTCTCGGATGCGTCAGCAAGCTTCGCCTGCATGATCGCCGTCCGGCCGGCGGCTGTGTCGGCCGCAGCCGCGGCGGAGCCGCCCATCGTCTCAGCGGCCTTGGCGAGCGTTTGCTCGAATGTCATCGTTGCGCCGTCAGCGCTCTTCGTTGCTATGCCCAGCCGCCCCAGGGCGCCGACGTTGCCGTTGTGCGCCTTCGCCATTGCGAGCGCGACTTGCTCGATCGGCTTGCCCGTGGCTGCCGAAATGTCGAGCGCCTGATTCATGAGATCCTGAGAGCGCGTCGCGTCCCCCGTGGCGCGAAGCAAATGAGCCATGGCAGGCCGTAGCTCGCCGTCTGCTACCCCTGTCGCGTTCTGCGTCTTCGTGATCCAAGCTTCCATTGCGGCGACCTGGCCCGCCGTGGCGCCTGTCGCGTTCCGCATTGCCTTCTCGAGAAGCGCTACCTCTTTCGCCTCACCCATTGCCGCGCGGGCAGAAAGCGCAAAGCCAGCGATGAGCGGCAGAGAAGCCGCAGTCATGGCCCGGCCTGTATTGATCGCCTTGTTTCCGACGTCATCGAGCGCGCGCCCCGTCCGCACGAGATCGGCGCCCGTCGAGCCGGCGAAGCCGCGGGCACCCGAGCCGAACTTCGCGAGCGAGCGTTGCGCGCTTTGGACGCCGCGATCGTCGAACTTGGAAATGATGTTCAGGACGACGGCCACGACTCAGACCCTCCCGAGCCGGCGATCGAGCTCGGCCTCGGTTGTCGCGACGATCTCGCGCAGCTTCGCGTCGACGGCTGCGGCCTTCGCGTCCCACGCCGCCCAAGCGATGCGCCCCGGTGCGCCGTAGCGCGCCGAGAGCGTCCGGATGAGCGTTGCGCCGCGCGGCGTCTTGCCGCCGGGATTCACACTCCCGGCAAACTCAGTGATGACGGCGCCGCGCTCGCGGTTTGCCAATGTCCAGCCGGCGCCGCGGCGCTTGACGCGATAGGCGCCGGCCGAGCGGCCGCTCCCGCCGATCCGGCCGGCGGCTTCGCCGGCGACCTCACGTAGCGTGCCGCGGATCTCGCGGTCGAACTTCGCCCGCAGATCCGGCGCGACCTCGCCGAGCTCCTGGCGGATCTGCTCGACGTGCAGCGGCTCGATCGAGATCAGAGAGTCCCGATCGAGTCCCTTCCCGCCTCGCGTTGCCGTCAGTCCCGCCATCCCTTCAGCCCTTGCCCCTCAGCCGAGCGAGCCGCTCGGCGTGTCTGTCATCGCGGCCGCGCCGCTCGAGCGCCTCAAATACCGCCTCGCGGATTTCGGGATCGCACTCAGCGAGATTCATTGCGAACCCGCCGGCGACCATTGCCGACGCTATTCGCCGAGCGGCGCTTGAGATTCCCCCGGCTCGACCGCCTCAGTACGGCACACGCCGGCCGCCCATGCCTCATAGCCGACGCCATCCGGCACGACGCCGGCGCGCTTGCCGGCGAGGAAAGCCGCATAGGTGATCGCGTCGAGATTGCCCTCGCGCGCCGAGCCGACGCCAAACTTCCGCTCGGCGAGATTGACTTCCCATTGACCGACCGGCACGACGTCGGAGCTCCTGTCGTCGTCGTAGTAGTCGATCCGCATCCGTGGAATCTGCGGAGCCACTCGATCCCCCTTGTCCGGTATCAGTAAGACGCCTGCGCGTTTGTGAGTGTCGCCGTGATCGGCGTCGCCGTGTTCCGGTAGCAGATGCCCGAGAGCTCGCTCTCGGCGGCGCCGCCCTCGGGATCGGCTTCCGGCATGTCGCAGAGGAACGCGACGCGATCGGCTTCGAGCTTGAGCGAGTCGGAGCCGTTCACGAACGTGAACTCGAACGAGCCATAGAGCGGCGTCGACTGCACTCCGGCGCCCGAGCTCGTGCCCGTGACTATCGTCCGCCAGAGCCCGAGATCGTCCGGCTCGACCGTGAAGGACACCTCAGCGACGCAGGCGCCTTCGTGGACGTCGCCGGCCTCGATCGTGCCGCTGTAGTGCTTCGCCTCGGCGCCCCGCTTGATCGCGATCTTGCCGCCCTTGATCGATGCGGCGACCGGCGTTGCGGAGTCGACGTCATACTTGAACGTCCCGCCGACGGGCGCGAAGTAGGCGGCGCCGTCGGACTCGTCGACAGTCGGAGTGAAGGCAACCGGGAACGAGAGCACCGTCCCGTTCGCCTTGACGGAGACGGAGAGCGGCGCGTTTTCTTCCCATGAGATCTCGAGCTCGTCGATCTTGCAGTCGCGAATCGCGGCGATCGTGTCGTCGCCCTTCTTCTCGAAGATCGTCAGATAGGGGAGCGAGCTCCCGAGCGTGAACTCATGGACGTATGGCCCGGTCCCCGTTGTGCTCACGGCGCCGAGCGCGGCGAGTAGGTAGAGCCCCAGGCCCTTGACCCAGGCGCGCGTTTCGATCGAGGCGCCGTTTTCGGCCTTCTCCCGAAAGGCGCCGGCGGCCGCGAGATACGCGCTTGTGATCGCATCGGCTTCCTGCGTGATCGCGACGCCGAGGCCGCCGCCCGTGAGCCCGTGAGCGAAAGCGGGATTCGCGGCGATCGAGCCCTTGCTCGCCTGCTTCGCGATCCCGAGAACGTCTTTTCCTACTTGCAGCACCGATCAGCCCTCCCGCTCGGCGGCGCGAGCGCGCCGTGTCTTTTCGACGAGTTGCACGGCGCCAGTACGCCGCAGATGCTCGAGCGCCTCGAGCTCGCCGGCGTCGGCCGGCGTATGCTCGCCGGCATCGAAGGCGAAGACGATCGCGCCGGCCGGCGTCCAGATCTCGCCCCTTACGGGCGCCCCTATCGTGTAGACCTTGCTCATGCGTCCCAATCCTCCCGTGCGTGTCACCCGGCGGCCGTCGCCGTGCCCTGGTAGCGGACCGTGAGCGTGAGCCCGACCTCGCGCGTCGTCGCCTCGGGGATCGCCTCTTCGGCTTGAGCCCGCACGATGCGCGCGAAGACCACGAGGCCCCCGAGCGTCGGATCGGCGCCGAGCGCCGTCTCAACGGCGCCGGCCAGGACGAGCGCGCGATCGCGCACCGGCTCATAGTCCGTCGCCGTTTGCGTGACGAGGATTCGCACATTCAGCGAGGCGAGCTCGTCGCGAGCGCCGCCGCCCGAGACGTAGCGCGGAAGCTCGGCGTCGAAGTCGCCGGCAATCCACACGTGCTCGATCTGCGGACCGCCGGCGGGATAGCCGAGCGAACACGGCACGCCGGCCGGAAGCTGCGCGGCGATTGCCGTCGCGAGCGCGTCTTGCACCGCCGGCGCCAGGAGTGAGAAAGCCACCGTCGCCCCCTAGCCGATGAGCGGGAAGAGGCGGGCGAGATCCCGAGCCACCGCATCGACGTCAGGAAGCCCCGTCGGACCGTCGCGGCCGGCGATCGAGAGCCGCAGGAAGCCGACGTCTGTCTGCTCGGCGACGGCTCGAGACGAGAGCGCCGAGCGGACGAGATACTCGCGAGCGAGGATCATTGCGGCCTTCGCGGCGTCTTCCGGCGGATAGTCGAGCCCGTGCTCATAGTGCAAGGCGATCGCCGCGTCGAGCGTCCAGAGCTTGCCGGACGGCCGATCGACGGCGCCCCAGTCTTGCGGCGTGAGCTCGGCCAGCTCTTCCGCCGTGATCGACGTTCCGGCGATCGAGCCCGAGAGGAACGCGCGCGGCGCCTTCGTCGGCAACTGCAGCCTGCTCGAGCCTTCGCCCGCCGTCGAGATCCGGCGGCCGCGCGGCACGAGCGCCAAGCGACAGGCACGCTCGAAACGGATCTCGGCGGCCGTGCGCGCGCCGCGGAGCTCGGCCTCAGTCTTCGCGGAGAGCGATGAGTCGAACGCCTTGAGATCGGCCGTCTCGAAGAGATAGGCGCCGCAGATCTCGGCATACGTCACCCAGGAGCCTTGATCGCCCGCCCAGGTGGCGCGATAGGTGTCGAGCGTCGCGAGGCTTGCGGCCGGCACACTCGCCGAAAGCTGCCCGCCCGCCGCCGTCGGCGTGCCCGAGTAGACTTCCGTCCCCGCGCCGTCGGCGATCGAGAGCGTCGGCGTCGTGACTGTGATCGCATCGCCGTCTTCGTCGCGCGTCGCGACCTTGAGCGCGTAGCTTCCCGCCGTGATCTTGCGGAAGCGATCCATGCCGGACCCCTAGCGCAGGACGCCGCGAGCCGGCTTGCGCGGCTTCGGCTCGGCTTCGGCCGGTTTCGCGGCGCCGTTCGCGATGAGAATCGCGCCGACGTCCTCAGGAACCTCGGCTGCTTCGCCGGCTTCGCCGCGATAGCTGGCGATCGCCGCGGGAGAGCTCCCGACGTCGACGCCGCCGGCGCCCGTGTAGACGATCCTCATACGCGCACCCTCCCGTTCCGCGTCCGCTTGCCGCTCCCATCTTCCGGCGCGTGTCACCCGAGCACAGGAAAGGCCGCCGGCGGTGATCCCCGCCGGCGGCCCGAATCCGCGCGAGCCGTCAGGCTCAGGCGTTATTCGACTTCATGAGCACGGCAGCCTGGCGATGCCAGGCGCAGCCGCCCAGGCGCCCGAGGCCGTAGAACTTGACCTTCGGGACGGCCGTGTACGGATCGCGGAGCACGCTCACCTCGCGATGAGTCCCGACCGCATAGGCGGCCGCGATATCGGCGAAGGCCACCGGGTAGTTAGCCGCGCCGATCGCGGGCGCCGAGTCCGTCTCGACTACCGGCTTCCCGAGGATCCGCCACTCGCCCGAGGCGTCCTGCGTCGCGAGCGGGACGTCCGTCAGGCCCGGATACGTCATCGCGGCCACGGTCGCGAGCGTGGCGCCGCTCATGAGCCAGGCGGCCCGCGAGCGGAACTTCACCGGGAGCGTGAAGTACTGCGTGAGGAAGGCAGTATTCGCGAGCGCGCCGGCGGCGCCCGAGAGCAGGGTCGTATACGTCGCCGTTTCGGCGAAGAGGCCCTTGATCTTCGTTGTCCCGTCGCCGTTCACAGCGTCGGCGCCGGCCTGCTCGTAAATGTCCTCATAGATCCAGGTCAGGAGCATGTCCTCAGCGCCGGCGACCGAATCAAGATAGAGCTGCGTCGCCCTCTGGTCTGTGTAGTATTCCTCACAGGTCAGAGTCGGACCGGCAAACGTCGGCGCGTTCTGCTCGGAGCGGGCGCCGTCTTCGGCCGCAGTCGTCGCGACACCGTGCGTCAGCTTGTAAGGGAGCTCGATCGAGCGGCTGCCGCCGCGCAGATCGAAATGCGTCGCGCGGCCGAAGATCGGATCGTTCTTCCGCACCTTTTCGATGAGCTCGGCGTGCTTCGGCTCGGCGACGATATAGCCGCCGTTCGCGTCAGTCGTCGACAGCGAGGCGGCGAGGATCGGACCGACTTCGCCCGTCTTCAGATAGGCGAGGAACTCGGAGACGGAGCGATCTTCCGCCGACGGCTCGCCGGCCTGCCCGTTGCCGCGGGCGACGATCGCGCGGAGCTCGGCGATCTCGGCGTCGCGGATCTCGCCGGCGGTCCGCTCGAGCGCCTGCACTTCGCCCGTCAGGCGCATAACCTCGGCCTGCTCGTCGACGGTGAGCTCGGCCTTCGCCGTGAGCTCGCCGATCTTCGCCTGCAGAGCGCTTGCGCGCTCCTGGAGCACTCGGTAATCAAGCATGAGAGTTGTCCTCCCGTGAGAGTTGACGGAAACCAACGCCGGGAACGAACACCCTCGCCCGGACGGGCGCGGCCTCAGCGGCCGCGGCGACGGGCGCCTCAGCGGCGCCGGCCGACGTGTCTTCGGAGTCAGTAGCGGCGCCCTCGCCGGCGTCGTGGAGCTCGCGCTCGGCGAGCTCGGCCGGCGCATGGCGGAAGCCGAGCGCCTCGAGATTGAAGCGAGCCGCCGCGGCCATGCGGACCGGCGCGGCGAGCTCGTCGACGAAGCCGGCCTCGATCGCCTCCGCGGCCGAGTACCACGTCTCCGCGGCCATCGCGGCGGCGAGCTCTTGGCGATCGCGGCCCGTCTTACGTTCGAAAGCGTCAAGCTGCCCGCTGTTCACCATGTCGAGCAGATCGCCGAAACGGCGCATATCGGCGGCGCGGCCGATCGTCCCGCCGAACGCTTCGTGAATCATGAAGAGCCCGTTGTCGGCCATGAGTACGCGATCGGCGGCGAGTGGAATCACCGCGGCGATCGAGGCGCCGAGATAGTCGATATGCGCGACGACCTCGGCCGGATGCTCGCGGAGCGCATTATAGATCGCCATTCCATCGAAGACGGAGCCACCCTCGGAGTTGATCCGGACCTCGATCCGGTCGACGTCGAGCGTCGCGAGCGCCCGCACGAGATCCTTCGCGGCGACACCTTCGCCGAAGAGATCCTCACCAATGAAGCCGTAGAGCCAGAGCGTCGCCTCGCGGCGAGCGGCCTCGGCGCGGATCTCATACCACGGCCGCGAAGCGGCCGGCTTGCGGAGTTGTGCAGCGTTTCGGCTCATGCGTTTCCCTCACTCGGTAGGGTAGAGGCGCCGTCACCCGAGGCCGGCAGAAGGCCGGCGGCGACGGCTTGCGGATCGAAGGCGAGGCCGGCGCGCGCGTATGCCTCGGCGATCGGCTCGAGGCGCGCGGCGACGAAGGCGAGCGTTTCCTCGCGCGGGCGCCCCTTGCGGCGATCGGCCTCGGCTCGGCGCCGGCAGGCGGCCATCGCATCGGCGAGCACCGGCTCGAGCGCGGCGAGCGCCGACGGCGCCGCGTCATGCGCCGGCGCGTGAACGTTGCCCTCTTCGTCGACGACGCCGAGCTCGAGCGGCACGAGTGGCCGATCGAGGCCCGGCCGCGGATTCTTGTCGAAGTGAGAGCGCGATTCGTTGCGGTCGATGATGCCGGCGCGGACGAGTAGCGCGTCGCCCTCGGCCCGCGTCTTGTAGTCGCCCCGCAGAAGCCCGTCGAGATTGAACTTCCCGAGCCGCTTCGGATCCTGGCGGAAGAGCTTGTGCCGGATCACGCCCTCGGTATTGATGCAGATCGGCGAGATCGTGTGCTTCCCGAGCCAGAGATCTTGTTGCTCGCTGTTTGTGTACGTCCCGTGAGTGAGATCCTGCACAAGCGCCGGCGGCATTCGGAAGACGGAGCAGATCCGTTGGAGCTCCCATCGCATCGACTCCGTGAGTTGCGCGTCGCGCACGCTCATCGGGTTCTGTTTGTACTTGAGGCCGCGATCGAAGATCCGGAGCTCGCCGGCGTGGAGCAGTCCCGACCAGCCCTTGAACTGCTTTCGGAGCGCGTCCATGTCTTCCGGCGTGAGCGCCTCGTCGCGCTCGAGATAGCCAGGAAAGTGCGAACCGTTGCCGAGCAGGCGCGCGAAGAACTGTTCGCCGCCGAGCTCGACGCCGATCGCCTCGCTCGCGAGATCAATCAGCGAGGCGCCCTCGTAGGGATTCCGGAGCACGGGGCCCTTGAAATGCAGGATCTCGCGCGCCGGGTAGACGCCGGCCGGCGTGAAGTCGTCGCCCTGGTACTGATAGACGAGCCGGCCGTTTTCGACGAAGCGGCGCGGCGCCGGCCCCGTCAGCGGCCAGACCTCTTCAGCCGTGAAGCCGCGCCAGAGGATCCGCGCGTATGCGTTGCCGTGGACGTCTTCCGTGATTTGCTTCCAACGCCAGAACTCGCCCGACGTCATGAGCTCATTCGGTGCGATCCCGAGCAGGCGATACGCCCAATGATTCTCTTCCGGGAAGCGGCCGGCGCCCTCGCGGCGAATCACGTCGAACGGCAGCGAGGCGAACGTCTCGGCGCGGACAATGAGACAGGCCAGGACGCTAACGGATCGGAAAGCGGTTTCGCGAGTGACGCGGATCCCACTCGCGGCAGTTGTCGCGAAGGCGGAATAGAACGCCTGTAGCACCGCGTCGTCGCCGATACTGTAGGACTCGGCTTGATTCTTGACGAACCAGGCCCACGGGTTCAGCTTCACGCGCGCACCCCTTCGGCAGTCTGTAGGATCCCGCGCCCTAGTCTGTCGCCCGTGTCACCCGAGCGGGATCGTCCAGATCCCGCCCGTCTCGGCGAACGACGGCGCGAACGCTTGCGCTTGCGCCTCGGCGAGATAGACAGCCATCGCGAGCGCGATCGCGGCGTCGATCTTCCGCGCGTCCTCGACCTTCGTCAGCCGCCAGCCGTAAGCCGTCGGCTTCACGCCGGCGTTGAGCACGTGCTCAGTGAGGCCGGCGAGCCCGCCATGCGCGAGGCGGCGCTCTTGGAGCACGTCATAGAGCGTCATCGCGGCGGCGCTCATTCGCCGGTTCTCTTGCGGAAACTCCTCGATCGGGAGCCCGAGCTCGTGCTCGAGCTTGAGCATTGAGCGCACGAAGTAGTTGGGATCGCAGGCGATCCGCACGACGTTGAACTCGCGGCAGAGCTCCACGATCTTCGCCTCGACGACCTCATGATCGATATGCCCGAGCGCCTCGTCGCGTTGCCAGATTTGCGCCCAGGCGGACAGCCGGCCGCGATCGTCGCGCTGTACCATAACGAGCGCCGTCGAGTCGCGCGTCCAGGACGCATCCAGCGCGAGGATCGTCGGCGCTTTCGGATCGAAGTCCGGCCGGCCGGCGCAGGCGTGCCACCAGTCCGCCGGATAGGCGCGATTCGTGCCCTTGCTGGGAAAGCGGTTGAGATGCAGCCGCTCGAAGACGGGAAACGGCAGCTTCCGGTATTGCTGCCGAAGCATCGCGAGCGTGACCCACGGTTGCGGATTCGCGCGGCGCCAGACCTTCGGATCGTGGCCGTCTTCGTCGTCGCCGGCGCCGCACCAGTAGACGAAGGCATGCGGATCCTTCGGCGCCGTCTCGAGCAGATCCCACAGCGGTCCGGCGCGCTCTTCGCCGGCCGTCGAGATCGTGACCAGCAGCGGATTCTCGGCGCCGATCATGCCCGTGAGCATCGCCTCCCGCATTGAGGCATCTCGGTGGACGTGATACTCGTCGATCACGCAGAGTTGAGGATGGAAACCTTGCGCCGTGTCGGCGTCGAACGGCAGCACGCGAAACGTCGCGCCGGTTTCAGGGATCTCGATCACACTCTTGTAGACCCGGCAGACGGAGCGCAGGAACGGATCCCAGCCGACCATCTTCCGCGCCTTGCCGAAGACGATCCCGGCTTGCGCCTTCGTCGTCGCGACGACGTAATACTCGCCGCCAAAGACGGGCTCAGTGAACATGACGCCGAGTGCCAGGCCGGCGGCCGTCTGACTCTTGCCGCCCCAACGCGGGAGCCCGAAGATCGCCTCGTTGTAGACGCGCCGGCCGCGCGCGTCGAGTGTGCCGAACACCGGCCGCACCATATTACGCGCCTGCCACGGCCCGAGCGCGAACGGTTGCCCCGCCCAGCGGCCATCAGTGAGCCGCAGATGCTCGGCGAAGAAGAGCTCGACGAGCGCCGCGGCCTGGCGGCCGGATTCGGAGATCTCGCGAACGGTCCGACGCGCCACTACTCGCCCCAGGACTCGAGGCTCGCCGGCCGCAGCATGGCGCCACCGGCGGACGGCGACGCGGGCGCCGGCTTGCCGTCGGCTTGCGGATTTTCGCGGCGCTCGATCTCGGCGAGTAGCCGCTCGATGTCGCGGATAATGACGGACGTCTCAGGGAAGACGATGCTTCGCTCGTCCTCGATCCGCAGCGCGACCTTGAGGCGTCGGCGTTCTGTCTCGAGGAGCTCGCGCAGAATCGGAAGCGGCGCCGTGAGCTCGGGCGCCTCGCCGGTTTTCGGCCGGCCGGCCTCGCGCTCTTCCGGCGTCGGCTCGGGATCCGCCGCCGGCGTCGGCTTCCGCGGGCTCACGCTCGCCGCCTTTGCAGGTAGACCCCGCGCGCCGTCGCCGCGCGCCCCATGTTCCACCACATGTTTCGGTTGCGCGAGCCGGGATGCATGAGCGCATGGCAATCGTTGCAGAGCACCATCATGTTCGCCGGCTCAGTGACGAGCCGCGAGGCGATCCCCGTCTCGCTCACCGGGTTGATATGGTGACAATGCCGCGCCGGCACGCCGCAGACTTCACAGAACTCGCCCCGCTCGGCGAGCACGGCCGTGATCGCGTCGCGATACTCTTTCACCCGCCCCACACTAGGCCCCCTTCTTCGGCAGCTTCGCGAGCAGACGATCGCGGAGCTCGAGCGCCATGCTTTGGCCGGCGACTTCCATCAGGCCGGCGCGGATCCGCGCGAGCGGATTCAGCCCGAGGATCTCGGAGAGTTGCCGCATCGTCGTGGCCGCGTCCTTCTGCACTCGGATGAGCGGATTCGCCATCGGCCCGCCCATCGGCCCCACGACCAGGACGCCGGCGGCGTGAATCTGCGCGCTCGCGGCCGCGTGCAGATGCACGGCCTCGCAGTAGGCGCGCAGGAGCACGAGATCCGGCGGCCGAAGGTGACGGTTGCCGGCCATCTCCGCGACGCAGGCGCGCCAGACTTCGGCAACGTCAGTCGGCAGATCTTCCGGCGGCTCAGCCTCGACGAGCTCGGCGCGCGCCGGCGCGATCGGCACCACGGCCGGCGCCTTGCCGGCCTCGGGACGATGCCCGGTCCCGCGCCTCGCGCGATTCGGATCCGGCGGCCGGCCCTTCACTCGAGATCCCCGAATGAGGCAGAGAGTGCGGCGCGGAGCGCCTCGCCGACCTTCGTGCAGCGCCAGGAGAACGCCGGCCGCGCGTCACGGCCGAGGCGAAGAAACGCGCCGACCAGGCGATCGGCCTCGAGTACGGCGACGACAACTTGATCGTCTGGATGCGCCGTCAGCGGCGGCGCGATCGGCACCGAAGCGCCGGCCGGCTCGAGCTCGGCGCGCAGGAGCGTGTCAGCGCGTCGACGCCGGCGCGCAGCCTCGCGGCAGCGCCCCGAGCAGTACACACGCGCCGGCCCCCGCCGGCCTCGAGGCGGAAGCGGCTCGCCACAGAAGAGACACGTCGGAGCCATGCCCCAAGGATGCGATACCCGTCACGCCGTGACAGGTTAGCCCGTCAGTCCGGATCTCCAGTTTCGGGCTCGCGCGCGTGTGCCGGGCAGCAGGGTCGGACGCGATTCCGCTTTCGTGATCCGGGATACCCCCGGCTAGGCGTCCGCGTCGGCCGTGCTCCGGCTCACGTTGAGAGCCGCGAGCTCGGCGAGAATCTCCTCGCGAGTCAGTGGATACGGCCAGCCGTAGGCCGCATGGACGGCGCGATCGAGCCGCTCGTGCGCCTGCTCGAGCCAGGTCGGCCGAGCATTGTAGAGCGCCGTCAGTGTGCGTTTCGTCAAGTCAGCGGTCGAAGCTCCTGGCGGATTCAGCCAGCCGCAGCGTCGCTCGTCCAAGACGCGAGCGGCCTCGGCGACCTCGGCCTCGGCCTCGGAGCTCGGATCAGTGGGGAAGGGGAACGTCTCGAACGTTGAAGTCGGCGTGTAGCGAAAGCCGCTCTCGACTTCGCGAAGCTGCGTCCCGAGTCCACGCGCCCAAAGCTCGTGTGGCGTCGAATGAAGCACACCGAAGAAGTAGTCGTCGTCCCGTGCAAAGACAACTAGTGCACTATCCGGGACTGTGCCCGCATCAAGCCAAGCGAAGATGCGATGCTTCGCATGGCGGGTAGTCGCGGCGAATCTTGACAGGCCAGAAACGGCCTGCCTCATCTCCGGCCGGGGTCGTTCGTGAATCCACCACCGCTCTGAGTGCACGCTCAGGCGGTTCTTCGCTCTCACAGGCAAGATATGGGTCTTGACGTATTCGAACGGCGCCTCGTAGAGAGCCGCCTCCCTGATCGGCATCTGATCGAAGTCAATGATCCACATCCCCGAGACGCGTCCGTTTAGCTCGCGCCCATTCACCCAAGGTCGAACGACGTCGGAGTTGGACCTTCCGTCCGGGTTCGGACTCCGGAGCATATCTTCTGCGATGTGGCCGTCAATCTCGAACGGACCACCTTTCTGGTCGCCTATGAATGCTATGCCGAGATTCTCTTTGAGCCTTTGTGCCTTTGTGAGATCAAGACCCGCTGTGAGATTCGCGTTGATATTCATCACCCGACGCCCGTCCAGAAAACGCTCGCTCTCTGAGCCGTCGTCAAAGCCGACGAACGAGATGTGGACGGCCGCTCCCTCGACTATCCATGGCTCGTCGCTCCACGCAAGGAAGATGTCGCCGCTCGATTTGACTCGCTCTAGGACACGGCGGTTTGCCCCTCCGCGGATGCCTTGCGTGGCAAGTAACCCAACCCGCCGAGCCCTGCCAGCTTCAACTGCAGCTCGCGCCTTCTCGTGCCAATAGATGACCAGATCGGCACCACCCGGAATGCGGCCGGCGTAAACGCTGCGCAGCGCATCGACGTACTCGTCCCCGAGTTCACGCCTCATGAGCTTGTCGCCTAGGAATGGCGGATTGCCGACGATCACTGTCGCCGCCGGCCATGTTGGCTCAGTTGGATTGTCCGGGTCGCTCACGTCCAGCACGGCGTCCCGTTCCTCGATCGTGTCGAGCGGCTTGAGTATCGGATCGCGAGCGTAGGCAAAGCCGTTCGCGAGCATCCACTGGATCTCGCCGATCCAAATCACGACGCGCGCGAGCTCCGCCGCGTAAGGATTGAGCTCGATCCCGAGCACCGCGTCCGGCCCAATCTCGGGAAACTGCAAAGGCGTGCCGAAAGTGAGCGACGCCCAGAGGATCGCCTCGCGCTCGAGATCCTTCAACGCCTGCAGCGCGATATAGAGGAAGTTGCCCGAGCCGCAGGCCGGGTCCAGCACCCGCACAGCGCGAAGCCGCGCCAGGAACGCGGCGAAGACAGCGTGAGGATTCTTTTCGGCGGCCGTCCGCGCCG
>CAZHMG010000003.1:0-80723 GCA_964533575.1 uncultured Thermoleophilia bacterium
CTGCGCCGGGGCGGCGTAGCCAAGTGGTAAGGCAGAGGTCTGCAAAACCTCCATCGGCGGTTCGACTCCGCCCGCCGCCTCCAAACATCGCGTGCGCGGTCTTCTTCGGTCACCGCTCGTCAATCAATCCGGCGCAGCGCCAAAATCCGCATGTCGTCTCAGTTCGCCGGCGTAGGCGAGAACCGCGCCGCTGCGTCGCGCCTCCGTCACTCCATCCGTAGAGAGCAGCAGGGTTTGACCGATTTCGAGCACGAAGGGCCGCGCCGTGTAGGACACGTCGAAGGTCCCGATAGTAGTACCAGAGAGCGAGGATGTTCTGGCAGTGGGGTGCGACGGCACGAAGCGCCGTCGCACCCCACTGATGCGACGTCTACCGCAGCCTGATCGTCCGCGAAACGCCGGGTGCGCAGATGTCGAGGCCGGCGGCGCGGACGCGCAGGACCTGCGCGCCGCCGCCGACGCTGAAGCTGACCGCGCTGCCCTTCCAGGCGGCGGACTTCTGCGGAATCCAGCCGGAGGCCGTCTTACGCTCGAGGATGAGTCTCCCGCGCGCCGCCGCCGGCCACACCTTGACCGAGAGCACGGCCCCGCCGGCGGAGTCACGTACGCCGACCGTCACCGAGGCGCGCACGTTGACGCGAGCGCTGGCCGTGCCTGTCAGGTACTCCTTCGTCGGCTTTGTGCGAGCGATGATCTGGGTGTTCCGCCGCAGCGGGCCCACGCTGGTCGTGAAGAAGGCATCCCCTTCCCGCGGTTTTGCCGTGACCGTTTTCACGTAGCGTTCCGTGCTCGACCCGACATCCTTGCGATAGATGTCGACCTCGACCTCGTTCTCCGTGTCGCTGACGAGGCCGGCGACGCCGACGGCGTTCGCGTACGGGATGGTTGGGCGCTCAGTGTAGAGACGGACGTCGGCGGTCTCGCCCGAGAACTCACCGCTGAAGACGTACGGCGTCTCGATTGTCGCGGTGATGCTGCTGGACTCCTCGGCAGGGCCGTTCCCCTTGCCGACCGGCTCATAGCTCACAATCAAATCCGAGTTCATGATCGAGTCGTTGAGGGCCGCGACAACCTGGGCCAGCGTCTGGGGCGGCGAGAGGTCGGCGCCCGGCTCGTAGTCGTAATCGTATTGATCGTACCAGCGCCCAAAGCTGCCGGGGACGATGTACAGCATTCCTCTCGTCGGCGTCCCCTTGGGCAGGGTGAGGGTGGTGCGATACTCCTCGATCGTCTTCGATCCGTAGGGGTAGCAGCGCACGACCACCTCGTTGGCGCCCGTGCGCAGGCCCTTGGGCAGCAGCACCGCGGCGAAGCGGGCCGAGCGCCGGACCGGGGAGACGGTCGCGTCGAGGTCGACAGACTGGACGTGCGGCGCGAGGAGTCCGTCGCGGTTCTCGGCGAGGGTGCTCATGATCGTCTGGACGTCGTAGGAGGCCTCGGTGGCGACGTCATCTCCCGTGTCCCAGACGTTCATGCGCCGGACGGTGTAAGTCCCGGTGGAATCCGAGACGACGACCGTGGTCGTCGTCTCGGCGCTCCCGGGGTACAACTCTATGTCGTTGGCCGCGGTCAGCGCGTACATCGTCACCGAGGCGGAGATGTCGCTGTACGAAGGCTGCGTCACAAACCATTGCGAGACGCTCGACGAGTCGGTGGTCTCGCGCCCTTCGTCCGGATAGGACGCGTGCGTGGTCACGGGGAACATGTCCGGCGTCTGGCCAAGACGGCCCAGGACGCCCCAGTAACGGTCCTGGACTACCGCGCCTTTGGCGTCGCGAGGCGCGACAAGCTTGTAGGGCGTCATGTCGCTTGGCCAGACACCGGTCACGTAGCCGGCATTCAGTGATGCATGCGTGGGGCCGACCCACCAGGCCGGATGGCCGAACATCATGACGTCATCGCCGTCCACATAGGTGACGGTCCCGGCGCCGCCAAACCAGACTGTCCCTGTGGAGAACATGACGACGCACGGTGAGCCGGGCTCGAGGGCGGGCGCGGGGTCTCCCGTCCACGCTCCCGTGCCGCTCGCCGCGCGCACGGACACCCCCCGTGACTCGAGTCGGGCGGCGAGCCGCTTGAATGCCTGACTCTGAGGGTTCAGCCCGCCGATCTCCATCAGCGCGAGCGGCGCCATGACGCTCTGGCCGGCGGGGGCCTCGATGCGGGCCGCGGCGCGGGCACTGCGCGCGATTGTGACACTCGCGATCGTGCCGCTCTCTGTCTCAACCGGCTCGCGCAGGGTGTACGTGCCGGCGGGAAGCGTCCTGGCCGGCGCGTAGCCCTCCTGCACCGCCGTCATGTACTCGATTGGCGTCGCCAGACCGACACCGCCTCGCGTGAAGGAGTCGCCGTACGAGACGGCGCCGACGAGCTTGTGCGTGCCGCCGTCGTTCACGTACAGAGGACTTCCGCTCATGCCTGCCGCGATGCCGCCGATGCGATCGATGGCGGCGCCGCCAGCTTCGAAGAGGATGAGTGTTCCCCAGGCGTCCTCCACGAGGCCCTGGACTTCCACAGGGATCTGTTCGACGGCGTAGCCCTTCATCGCCGTCTTCATGTACCCGGTGAGTGGATCGCCTGACTCGAGCCTCGTCCGCAGTTCACTGATGGTGAGGGTCGGATCAGGTGGCCCCGCGAAGGCGACTGTGGCCGGCAGCAGTGTGGCGAGCAGCACCAGAACAAAGAGCAGGCCTCGTCTCATGAGGCGTGTGATGTGATCCTGGCGCATGCTCCCCCCTTGTTGACTGATCCGCGCAGCCCCGTGCCCACGAAGCGTACCGTGACGTCGGCGCTCTGCCCGTCGTTCTCCTCGTGTCTGGGTAAGGATAGCCGCAGACGGCGTATCTCGCATGAAACGACGAGCGGATTGCTTGAAATACGCCTGAAGCGGTCTGAACCCTCCCTTCGGATGCAGCCGACCTTTGAGGAGGGTGGGGACCCGGGCTCCCGGAAGAATAGCGCTCATGCACGTTGCCTGCTTGGGCACATCCTCTCGGCCCGCGTGCATCTGCCGATAACAAGACCACTGCCGGGCGGGAAGGGTCGAGGAGGGTGAATCGATTGCGAGTACAATCGTTGGTGGCTGGCGACGTCATGGCAAGGACCGCCGCGCACGCACCTCGCCGCAGTGCTGGCTACACCCTGATCGAGATCCTCCTCGTACTGGTCATCATCGGCATTCTGGTCGCCATTGCCTTGCCCATGTACCTTGGCCAGCGGGATCGGGCCAAGGAGGCTGTCGTCAGGGAAGGCGTGCATGCGATTCGAGTCGGGGTGCAGACCTGGGCGACTGAGCACGATGATTCGTATCCAGAGGCGGCTGAGGTATCCCAAGGAGGAGCAGTCGGCACGCTTGTCGACAGGTGGCCCGCGAATCCATGGAGCGAGGGGCTGCCGATGACCGGCTCCGGGACGATCGGCAACTACCAGTACACGCTCGGCCCAGGCGCGCACAGCTTCACACTCGACGGGTACGGCGTCCACGGTGTGGTGATCAGCCTGCGCTGAGCCGAGCGTGGCTGCCAGCCCCATTATGAGAGTGGCTGCTGATCGTCGATCGTCCTGCGGCAGCGGCCCGGAAACCGATTCCAGTGCGTCAGGTCAGGCTGCTTCATCGCCCTTCACCGGCTTTCCCGCCGCTGCGCTGTCGTCTTCTTGGGGGATCGGCGCCGCCGGGGGCCGGGGAGCTGGAGGGCTTGGCGTGTCGACGGCTTCGCGACGCGCCAGCCACGGGCCCTCCAGCTCGATACGGTCACGGAAGAAGGCGATCGTCTCGCGGATGAGGGGAAGCAGCGCGACGGCGAGAATGATCCCCATGAGACCTCGGAGCTCCGCACCCACCAGCGTCGCGAAGATGACGACGATCGGATGGACGCGCAGGGTGGTGCCCATCAGGAGCGGTCCGATGACATTGCCCTCGAGCTGCTGAATCGCGATGAAGGCGAGGAGCACCCAGACCGCGGAGAGCGGATCGGAGATGAACGCGACGAAGATCGGCGGGATGGCGGCCAGCACGGGACCGACGAACGGGATGAGTTCGAGGATGCCGGCAAGCACCCCGAAGATCAGGGCGTAGCGCGCGCCGAGGGGAAAGACCCCGACCAGGCCGAGGACATACAGCGTCGCGCCGACCAGCGAGCCGACGGCCAGTGAGACGAAGAGCTGCGCCTTGACATACCGCACGACGGCGGACTGGGCGACCCGGACGTAGTCCTCTCCGTCCTTGGGGGAGCCGGTGGGGAAGCGGCGCACGACGAAGCGGTAGATGCGGGCGCTGTCGGCGAGCATGTAGATGGCCGTGACGAGGATGATGACGGCGAGTGCAATGGAGCGCGCGATCGACACGCCGTACCCGGCCAGGGCGCCCGCGGACGGTATCGCGCTGCCGGCGTTGCTCAGCGCGCTGTCGATCGTGGTTCGCACCTCGATGCCCACGCCGACGCGATCGAGGAAACGCTGCAGATCAGCGACGCGGTCGTCGGCGCCTTCCAGGAGGGTCGGAAGGGTCTGCCGTAGATCGGCGATCTGATCGATGAGCGGCAAGACCAGCAGGAGGATCATTCCGGCGAGCGCGAGTATGAAGCCGACGATGACGACGAGTGTCGCGAGCAGCCGCGGCAGATGAGTGCGCTGGACCTGCTTGACCAGCGGGTTGAGCACGAGGGCGATCAGCGTGGCCGTGATGAGGACGAAGACGGCCTCGCTGATGAGTCCGAGCAGCGACCATGCGACGATCAGCAGCACGACGAGGACGACGAGCTGGACGGGGAACGAGATGTGCAGGATTCCCCGTCGGGAATCGTCGTCCCTGCGCTGGTGCTCTTTGCCCGAAATCGCCAATCGAGTATCCCTGGTCCGGGCGACGGGTGATCCGTCGTTGTTCCCTAGGGATACCCGCTGACGTCGCCGGCATGCGCAAGCAACGTCAGCCGCCTCTGGTCTCACCAGTGCGGGAGGTCCGCCCCCGAGCCCAGCGGATGCAGGCAGCCGACGAAGGCCTCGACGATGCTGGGATCGAACTGCCTGCCTGATCCTGCCCGGAGCTCGACGATCGCCGCCTCCCCTGACAACGCCTTCCGGTACGGCCTGTCTGTCGTCATCGCGGAGTAGGCGTCGGCGACGGCCAAGATGCGGCCGACGAGGGGGATGTCATCGCCGGCCAGCCCCTCGGGATAGCCGGTCCCGTCATAGTGCTCGTGATGAGAGATGACGGCGGCACGGATGTCGTCCAGATCGTGCAGGCCGGCAATGAGCCTCTCTCCCAGGGCGGCATGCCCCTTGACTACTGTCTGCTCCTCGGATGTCAGCCTCTCGGGTTTGAGCAGGATCCGATCCGGAATGCCGATCCTGCCGACATCGTGGAGCAGGCCGGCAGTACGGACCACGCGCAGGCTGTCGTCCGACAATCCGAGCGCCTCGGCCACCGCCAGCGCGTACAACGTGACCTCGTCGCTGTGGTGTCTGGTGTAGTTGTCCTTGCTGTCGATCGCCGCGACCAGCGACTCGAGGAGCCCGATGTGGTCGTCCGCCTCGTCCTGCCGGCGCAGGCAGCGAGCCTTCGTCGTCACGGTGTCCCCACCCCTGCGCTTGGAAGCGTAGAGCCTCGCGTCGGCCGCCAGCATCAGGTCGTTGACGTCGCGTCCGTCCTCCGGGTATCCGGCGATGCCGATGCTCGCACGAATCGGGATGCGATCACCGGCGGGGGAGACGAATGGTGCCGCGGAGAGCAGCGAACGCAGCTCCTCAATCAGCACCTCTGCCTCGCGAGGCGTCGTCTCGGGGAGGACGAGAACGAACTCGTCCCCGCCGTAGCGTCCCGCGACGTCGGACACGCGTGTGTTGTCGCGAAGGATCTTCGCCACGCGCCGGAGGACGACGTCACCGACGGGGTGCCCGTACGAGTCGTTGAACCGCTTGAACCCGTCGATGTCGAGCATGACGAGAGAGAAGCGCGAGCCATGTCGTTCCGCTCGCGCATGCTCTCGCAGCAGCAGCTCATGGAGCTTACGGTGATTCGCGAGACCGGTCAGAGAATCGGTCTCGCTCAGGTGCCGCAGCTGACGTACGAGTCTGTTGCTGCGGACTGCGGAACCGGCCAGCTCACCCAAGCCGGTGGCGAGCGCCATCTCATCATCTGAGAATCGTCGCTCCCGCCGGCTGTCCCAGAAGACGAGGAGACCCATCGGCCCATCGATGGATCGCATCGGCACGGTCAGGCGCGTCCCCGCTCCTCTCCTGTCCATCACCCGTTTCCGCTCCGGGCGGAGCCTTGCATCGGAGATCGTCTCGAGAAGAGGCGTCTCCGACACGAGGACGTCGCGCTCCGTGGGGTGGTCGTCCAGGGGGAGCAGGTCGTGCAGCCCATCCGACTCCGCCGTCGACTGACCCCACGCTGCTCGGGCGACGATGGCGTCGCTGGCCTGGCGGTATTCATAGGCCACGCATTTCGTTACTCCCAGGACCTCTCCGGCGCGCTGCGCGACGATGGTAAGTGCATCCACGAGCGTCGCTGCCTCGCTCACCGCCTGGCTCGATTCCAGCAGCGAGACAAGCTTGTCGGCCTGCGCCTGCTTCGCGCTGAGAGCTCCCGCATCGAGGATCGAGAGCGCGATGAGCGGGCACACCGAGTCGGCGGTGGCGGCCTGAGTGTGTGTGATGTCGCGACCCACTCTTGTCTCCCTGATCTCGACCAGCCCGACGTCGGTGCCGCGAGCGACCAGGGGCACGATCAGACTCGTCTGTCCGGTGCGCAGCGCATCCGCGGGCGTGCCGCGAAGGACCCGCGCTTCGCTCCGGTCCGAGACGAGGCGGGGTTGGCGCGTGCGCACCGCCTCCGCCGCGGCCGGCCATGAAGCCAGGCTCACCGGGCGATTCGAACGCTCCCTGCGGGGCTGCGGACTCGAGACCCATGCGAGACAGGTGAGATCACCGTCCCCGTCGAGCCGGAACACATGCACCTCAGGGACATCCAGAAGGCGGCTCAGCCTGATCGCCGCGCTCGCCGCGAGGTGCTCGGGATCAAGCGAGGTGAGGGTGGAGCTGATGTCCGTCACCGCTCCATGAGTCTCCGGGAGTGGGGACTGACTCCGGTGCAGGGCGGCGAAGAGCCAGGCGAGCAACTCGGCGACACCGACGCAGACGAGCGCGACGAACAGCAGGGACGTCAGCGTGGTTCCGATGTCTCCTGTCCTGCTGTGGACGGACAGAATGTAGGCCGCCGCCAGCAGGGGCAGCGTCGCCAGCCCGGTGCCACGCACATATCCGATGCCGATGACGGCGAAGACGATCCAGTAGAAGACGCTGAGGACGTAGGGGTCGTGGCTGCTGAAGCTCACGCCCGCCGCGATGAGCGCCAGCCCGGCGGGGACGAGGAGGTATGTCGTCCATCTCGGCCATGCGTCCCAGGGCAGGTACAGGGCCACCGCACCCGTCGTCATGGCGGCCAAGGCGGTCAGCACCAGTCCGAGCGTGCTGCCGCTGTGATCGCCGGGCAGCGAGAGACTTGCCACAGCGATCAACCCGCAGACCACGAAGAGGATGGCGGAGACGCGGCCGACAAGCCCCTTGGGGATTCCCGCGTCGTTCTGGCCTTCGTGGATGAGTCGTCCCCCGCTCTTGAGGGCGCGCGTGATGCCTGCTCGACTCAGTCTTGGAGGCAGCGGGACCATGTGGGCAGTATCGGCCTGCGCGGCGCTGTCTGAATCGCGCTAGACGAATAACCCATGCCGGTTCCGCGCCGCCCTGCCCCGTTCAGTTCCGCGCGCCCTGCCGGTCCCGCGTCTCCTGGGCCGCAGTCGGGCGGCCCTCCTGGACGAAGGCGCCGTCACCGTGCGACGGATCCTGGCCGTTCTGCAGCAGGCGCCGCCACCCGAGCAGCACCCGATGCGTGGCCTCAGCGCCGACGAGGGGTTCGTCGGGCACGGGCAGATGGGCGGGGCGCAGGAGGAAAGGACGTGTCTGCGGCCCGCCCATACCGCCGTGGAACGAGATGAGCTCCTCGAAGGCACAGCCCTCGTCGAGCTGCTCGTCGTAGAAGCTGTTCACCATGATGTCCGCGACGTGCCGGAAGCCATCCGTGCGCAGCAGGTGACCGGCGGCGGTGGGCGAGAACCCGGCCAGGGGGTCCTCTCCCTCCACCCTGCCTTCACTCAGATAGTTGATGCCTCGGGCGCCCAGGGCCGTCGCGCCGTGACGCGCGGAGCGGATCAGCAGCCAGCCGATGTGAGGATGGGCGCGCAGGGCCGGCAGCAAGTCAGGGTGCCGCTCGTCGATCTCCTCCAGGGTCAGCCGTCGAGGCTGGTCCATGAGGTAGATGAGCCCAAGGTTCCCCGACCCCATGACGACGACCTCGCGCTCGCCGACGTTGTTCTTGGGCAGATCCTTCTGTTTGCGTCCGGTCGCCTCTCGCACCGCCTTGCCGACGGCGCTGTCGTTCTCATCGCCGCCCTCGAGGCCACGTACGCCGGCGCCGCGCAAGTTGCGCTCGACCAAGTCGTCCAAGCCGTAGCCGTTGCGCTGTTTGAAGGTCGCGCCCTGTGTCTGTCCGTGGTCGGAGAGCACGATGATCTCGTACGGCCGCGCGGCGTATTGGCGGGCCCGCGCGATGCGCGCGAACTGCTGGTCGATCTTGCGCAGTACCTCCATCGTGTCGGCGCGCTCTACGCCGGAATGATGCGCCACCTCGTCGTAGCCGGCGAAGCATGCGTAGACAGCCGGCACCCCAGTCATCATGTCGCTGATGACGCTGTACACGGTGAGGTCGCGGACGAACACGGCCAGACCGCCGCGCACGAAGGAGTAGGTGAGCGAGCGGCGACCGCGAGGCTGGACGTCGCGCCGCCGCTCGCGCGCCGCCGCGATCCATTCACCGCCCAGCTCGTGGCAGAAAAGCACGAAGGTGCGCGTGACGTTGTAGCCGTTGGCGAGGTAGGCCCGGTAGCCAGGATTGCCCCGTGTCTCCGCCTCCATGCGGCTGACCGTCAGGATCACATGGTCGGCGTCGCCCGACAGCAGGTTGCTGCGGCTGGCGCCGCCGGCCGCCAGCAATCCGTTGCCGCTCGAATGCCGCTCCTCGATCAGCGCGCAGTCGGCCGGGGCCGAGCAGGTCATGATTCGCCCCGACTCCTTCTCCACCCAGCGAAAGGCAGGGATGTCCGCGTTGGAGCCGAGCAGCAGCCCTGCCTGGGACGCGCCTGTCTGCGAGGAGAGGTCGGTCTCCCATTCCGAGAGGCGGTGGGAGCCGCTTGCCACCCAGCGCGCCATCTCGGGCGCGTGCCCATCGCGCATGGCGCGCTGCAGCACCGGCCGCGAAAGGCCGTCGATCTCGAGGTAGACGATGCCGGGGACGTCGCTGACGATTCGATCCCGAGAGCGGCGCGCGATGCGCTGCGTGACGCGCAACCCGTAGATGTCGTCGTCGTTCGTGCCGAAGATGATCTCGAGGATCACGGCCACGGCGGCCGCGGCCAGGGACGTCAGCAGGGCAGCCCAGAACGAATCGACAGTGAAGGTGTTCTCGGAGACCTCGGCCGCGAGCATCACCATCAGCGCGTCCAGCACGAGCACCAGCAGGAAGCCGATGGCCAGCATGTAGGGGAGCCGCAGGGCGGCGATGATCGGCGGCAGGATCGCGTTCAGCACGGCGATCAGCGCAGCGGCGAGGAGAGCCGCGACAAGGCCGTTCACGGTGACGCCGGGCATCAGAAGCGTCGCCAGGTAGAGGGCGGCGGCGCTGATCCCCCATTGAAGCAGGACGTGTCCGGGGCGCACCTTCGGCCGCCCGGGGCGCCACTGGGGCTCTGTCGCGTACTCGTTCATGGCAGGGCTATCAAGTTGTGCGTCCATGCGGTTAGACGGCTTCACCGCATGCCTGCGGCTTAGGCCTTGCCTGCCGGCACCAGGCAGTCCGCGATTCCGAGAATCACCCGCTCGAGGTTGTCGATGATGGCTTCGTCATCCATGCGGGGAAGGCCCACCGCCGGCAGGATCCACTCCTCCATCGCTATCCAGCCGATGTAGAGGGACACGATAGCCGCGACGGCGACTCGCGGGTCCACGTCTGGCGTGAATCCCGCCGTGGCGGCTCGCTGCTCCGCTATCTCGGCAAGTCGTTGCGAGGCGGGAAACTGCCCCATCGTGCTGTCGAAGGGCATGCCGTCAAGTGAGGAATGGGCGATGATGCGCACATAGGCCTTGTGCCGCAAGCCTTCGCGCAACATGAGCGACAACGCTGTCGTGAGGTCGTTCGTGTCTCCGGCCGCCTTCCAAATGGCGTCCTCGTTGCGCCGGAGCACCGCGAGGTAGATGTCATGCTTCGACCCAAGGTAGCGGTGCACCAGCGCGTGACTGACCCCCGCCTCCTGACCGATGTCGCGCACGGATACGCCAGAGAAGCCGCGTTTGGCGAAGAGCGTCTCAGCGGCGTCGAGAATGGTGCTCGTGGTCTCTTCCCGTCTGGGGCTGAGCGCTGTGTACCGCTCTGTGCTCATCGCACCTCCCGCCGCTGGCGCGTGTCATGGCTTTCACGATCCCCAAGTAACCGATCGGTCAGGATCACGATATACGTGCCCAACGCGAGGGACAACTCCAGGCCCATTGAAGTGACAGACGTCGTAATCGATTGTAACGCGAAATAGTGGGCGGGGACTCCGGGCGCCCGCAGCGCGGCAGGCGGCCAGCGACATCTGCCTGGGCTGGGCCAGGGGCCATCAGGAAGGCCGCTCCATGTACTGGCGGCAGTTGCGCGACATGAAGGGGTCCGCGACGTGGAGTCGATGCGACCGCTCGCTCTCCTCGCCGGTGCCCCGGTTCAATCACCCCGACTTCGAGGGTGAGATCATCGGAACGGCGACGGGGCGGCCTCAAGGCCGCCCCGTCGCATCGCCCCGGTCCCTTGGCTCCTACTTCTCGTGCTTCTTGGCCCCGAAGGCCTCCTTGAGCTGGGCCTCATCGTCCTTGGAAAGGTTCGTGCGCACGACTTTGGCGTTGGAGCCCTGGATTCCCTCAAGGAACTTGTCCTCGGTCACCTGGCCGATGAGGAGGAACCAGCCGGCCTTGCCCGGGGGTACCGCGTCGCCCATCTGCTCGAGGACGGCGTGACTCAGGCCGGACTTCCCCGCCTTGCCCATCAGTGCGCCCATCGCGGCGCCGAACGCCAGGCCCAGGAAGGGGACGAGGAAGAGCATGCCGAAGAGCATGCCCCAGAAAGCGCCGCCCAATGCCCCGGCGCCGACCATGCTATGGCCGTGCTTGACGTGCGGCTTTCCGTCCAGATCGCGCACGACTTCCGCCGCGTCCTCGAGTTGGACGACCATGTCCTTCTGCATCTGTGCCAGCTTGACGCCGAACCTGTCGGCGGCGGCCTCATCCTCGAAGCCGAGAACCATCAGTTCGCTCATGCACCACTCCTTCTCGACGCTCCTGTGGTCCCGCCTCGGCGAGACCGTGACGAGATGATGTTACCGTAGGGTCAGTGTTGCTGCACGAGCCCGGAGCCCTCTCGGGCGTGGCGGACGACCTCATCGCGTGTTCTGCCGGCGACGGCCTTGACGGCCGGCCTGGACGGCAATGGAGTGATGGAGCTGTGCGGTGTGCAGCCGGGGAAATGCTGGCGTACCGCTGTCGAGACGCTAGAATCAGTCGGGTACGCTCTGGCTCTCGGCTTTGAGGGGACGCCCGTGACACGAGAAGAGCTGCAGCCGGGCGTCTCACTGCCGCGGCTCATCTTCCGTCTGCCGCCTGATCCATCCCGGCTGCTGCGCGCACGCGAACGTATGCGCGACTACCTCCAGCAGTACTGCTCCGACCAGCGTGCCATTGACGATGTGGTTCTCGCCGTGCAGGAAGCCTGCACGAACGCCATCCGTCACAGCGGCTCGGAGGAGGACATCGAGGTGAACCTCCGTCTCGACGGGGGCGATCTCTTGGCCGAAGTGCGAGACAAGGGACGCGGGTTCGATGCCGGGGACATCGACCTGGACAAGCCACCCCCTCCGCTTGAGAACTGTGGCCGTGGTCTGTACCTGATGGCGCACCTCATGGATACCCTGACGCTCGACAACAGCGGGGGGCTCCGGGTGAGCATGACCAAGACCTGCATCCTGGGTCCTCCGTCGCTCCGCCCCTTCATTCCCTCTCTCGAGGGGGGTCTCACGAGTACGACCCGGCAGGCTCCTGAGGCCTCGCGGGAGGACCGTCTGCACGTGCTGCTCGAGGAGATCAACGAGGCGTTCTTCGCCCTCAACTGGGAGTACCGTGTCGTTCACGTCAATCGCCTCACTGCCGAGCTCGCGGGCGAACCGTCGGAGCGGCTGCTGAACCGCGAGATCTCGGAGGCGTTCCCGCTTCTCGGCGACGAGGTGAAGAAGGCCTGCAGGGACGCGATGGAGCTGGGCAGGCCCTCCGTGATCGAGCACTACTGCCCTCGGACGCTCCACTGGTTCGAGATCCGCGTCTATCCGACACTGGTCGGCATCAGTCTCTATCTGCGGGAGATCGACGAGCGCAAGCAGGCGGAGGAACAGCGGCGGCTGGCGGAGGAGAAGCTGCGTCAGCGGACTGAGGATCTGCTCGAGCGCGTGCGGTTGGACGATATCCTGCTCACGATCGACCAGCTCATCCATTCGACGCTCGAGATCCGCGAGATCATCCATCGCGCCCTCGACGAATCGCTGGCGGCGCTGCATGCGGACGTCGGCACGGTTGAAGTGCGTGAGGGCGACGAATGGAAGATGCATTATCAGCGAGGGGAAGGGTCGGCAGAGGACGAACGCGCCAGGCCGGACACGGAGATGCCGGTCGTCGCACGGGCTGCGCGCGCCAAGTCGGCCGTCGCCTTCTCGGACCTTCTCGACGATCCGGCCACGGCCGAGTTCGCCCGCGACCACAACGTGCGCAGCTGTCTGGCGGCGCCACTGATCATGCGCGAGGCGGTCGCCGGCTTCCTGATCATCTGGTGTCGCCGCCCGCGTGTCTTCTCGCCGATTGAGGTCGAGTTCGCGCGCAGGCTGGCTTCCTCGGTCTCCCTCGCCCTCGAGAACTCCCGGCTCTATGAGAGGGAGGCCCGCCTGGCCCAGATGCCGGCGACGGATCCCTCGTTTCTCTGGCGCTTCATCTCCGTCTCGCGGAAGCACCCGCTGAAGGTGCTGGGCGTCGCCTCAGTGGTGTTGATCGTGCTGCTGGGGTCCATCGCCATCTGGGGCGACATGCCGCAGATCTACGGCATACCGGGATCGCTGGTCGCGCTGATCGTGATCATCACGGCCGCGCTGGGCGGCGGCAGAGCCGGGGTGGCGGCGGCTGTTATCGCGGGCGCCGTCTTCTTCGCGGGTCCGGCTGAGCTGGGGGAGGTAGTCTCGGCGGCGGCAGCACTCTCCGCCACCGCGCTCTGGGCCGTCACGGCGCTCATCGTCGGGTACTTGACGGACGCGCTGCGCCAGCAGGCTCGGCGCCAGAGGGCGGCCGCGCTCGCGCTGGGCAAGGCTGCCGCAGTCCGCGACGCCGAGCTCGCCGAGCAGCGCCGGGTCGAGAGTCTTGCCGTTGAGCTCGCCGCCGAGCGCGAGCAACTGCTGACCATGATCGAACAGACGGACACCTCCATCGCCATCCTTGACCGTGACTTCGTCTTCCAACTCGTCAACTCGGCGTACGCGCGCAACAACGGCAAGCGCGCCGACGAGCTCATCGGACAGGACTACTTCGCCGTCTTCGAACGGGACGACTACCGGGAGGTGTTTGAGCGGGCGCGACACTCGGGCGAGCCGAGCGTGGCTCGCGCCCGCCCGATCCGATTCCAGAACCAGCCGGAGCGCGGCGTCACCTATTGGGATTGGCGGCTGGCGCCGGTCAAGGACGAGGCCGGACGCGTTCGCCGGCTGGTGGTCTCGGCGGTGGACGTGACCGAACGGGTTCAGTCGGCGCAGCTGAGCGAGACGCTCAATGCGATCAACGCCAGAGTCAGCTCGAGGCTCGACGCTCATCACATCCGTGATGCCGTCCTCGAGCTGGCGGGGGCGGCGCTCTCGGCCGACGGAGGTATGGTCGTTGTCAAACGCCGGGGACAGTGGCGCCCCGTCCAGATCTGGAAGCTGCCGGCCGAGCTGGAGACAGAGACGTTCACCCCGGACGAGTTCCCGCTGGCCGAGCTGGCGCTGCGCGAGCAGCGGCCGGTCTTCACGGCCGCCTACGGGGAAGAAGCCCGCATCAACCCCGTGCTGGCCCGGCGGCTGGGCATAGAGGCCCTGGTCGTGATCCCGCTGACGAGCAGCAAGGACATGCTGGGATGTCTGTACTTCGTGTACAACAGCCGCCGCGAACACAGCAGCGTCGAGATCGACTTCGCGCGGAAAGTCGGTGCAGTCATCTCGCAGGCGCTTGTCAACGCTCGTCTCCTCGACGACGTGCAGCGGGTGGCGACGACCCTGCAGGAGAATTTGATCCACCCGCTCAAAGCGTTCTACGGCCTCGAGCTCGGGCGTGTGTCACAGACGGCTTACCAGCCGGAGCTCGTGGGCGGCGACTTCAGTCATGTGTTTCGAGTCGACGAGAACCGGGTCGGCGTCCTGATCGGCGATGTGGAGGGCAAGGGTATTCTCGCCGCCGGGCTGACCGAGACGGTACGGAGCGCGCTTTCGGCATTCGCCTTGGTGAATCCCGCGCCGGAGTTCGTTCTTGAGAAGACGAACGAGCTGCTGCTCGAGGGAGCCCCGACCGATCAGTTCGTCACCGCGTGCTACCTGCTCATTGATCTCCCATCGGGCGCGATCGCGTACGCGATCGCGGGCCACCCCGCGCCCGTCCTCCTGCGATCCGCGTCGTGCACGAGACTGGACACCGAACACGGGCTGCCGCTGGGCGTGTTTCCGGGAACGTACACCGCGGGACGCGCGCGCCTCGTGTACGGGGACACGATCATCCTCTTCACGGACGGTCTCACCGAGACGCGGCGCAAGAAGGAGTTCTTCGGCGAACAGCGCGTGATCTCGACCGTGTGCGGGCTCGGCGGCCTCGGGGCCCAAGCCGTCGCCGAGCAGCTGAGGCAAGCGGCCATCGAGTTCGCGAACGAATTGCGCGACGACCTGCAGATCCTGACCGTGAGGTACACGCGTCGGTAGTCGCCCGGGGCGGCCGGGCAGGTGAGAGGAGCAGCGGCATGACTGACGAAAGGATCGACCTTCTGCGCGGGCTTGTGGCACCGCTTCGCGTGGCGCCCGGGTCGACGGTCACGCTCTCGCAGGATTTCGACTCGGGGGCCAAAGCGCACTTCCTGGACAAGGACGACGCGGACGAGTTTCTGCGGCGCGGTGTCGAGCTCCTGGCCGAGTACCAGGAGCGTCTGGCCGCACAGGACACCTGGGGCGTCCTCGTCTGCCTGCAGGCGCTCGACGCGGCCGGCAAGGACGGCACGATCCGCCACGTCATGAGCGGCGTGAATCCGCAGGGCGTGCATGTCCACTCCTTCAAAGTGCCGTCCGCGGAAGAGCTGGACCACGATTACCTCTGGCGCTACACGCAGTACCTCCCGGCCCGCGGCGACATTACCATCTTCAACCGGTCGCACTACGAGGAGGTCCTGGTCGTGCGCGTGCACCCCGAGCTGCTGGAGCGCCAGCGCCTGCCGAAGCAGGACCGGGTTCACGACACATGGGCCTGCCGCTACCGCGACATCAACGCGTGGGAACGCCACCTCGCGGACAACGGCTTTCGTATCGTCAAGCTCTTTCTCAACATATCGCGCGAGGAGCAGCGTCAGCGCTTCCTCGCGCGCATCGACGAACCTGACAAGCACTGGAAGTTCTCCGCGGGCGACGTGAAGGAGCACGCGCGCTGGGATGACTATCAGCATGCCTTCTCGGAGATGCTCTCCCACACGAGCACCGAGTGGGCGCCCTGGTACGTGATCCCCGGCGATCACAAGTGGTTCGCCCGCATATGCGTGTCCGCCATCCTCGCCGTCACGCTGATGGAGATTGACCCCCAGTTCCCCGTGCTGGGGAAGGAGCAGTTGCTGGAGCTCGAGCAGGCGAGAAGACTGCTCGAGGACGAGGCGGCGCACGAGAAGACGGGGAAATGACTGCGGGACTGAGCCGAGGCGCGGGCCGAGGAAGACCGGTCCGGACGGCCGCCAGACGACGGGCCTGATCGGCAGGGGGCGGCGCCCCCTGCCGTGGCCCTGACTACTCTGGCGAGCAGCCGTCCTTTGGGGTAGCTACTCGCTCGCTTCGCCCGGACCTTCGATCTTGTCCTGCTCGGACTTGGGCACCTCGAGAAGATACCGATAGACCAGGCCGGCGATGATCGCTCCGAGGATCGGGAACACGATGAAGAGCCAGAGCTGGGTGAGCGCCCAGCTCCCGACGAACAGGGCCGGCGCCAGGCTCCGGGCCGGGTTCACCGAGGTGTTCGTCACGGGGATGCTTATGAGGTGGATGAGAGTCAGCGCCAAGCCGATGGCGAGGGGCGCGAGACCCGCGGGTGCGCGTCGGTCGGTCACGCCGTGGATCACCAGCAGGAAGAAGAACGTCAGCAGCAGTTCCGCGACGATGGCCGCCAGCATGCTGTAGCCCTGCGGAGAATGCTCTCCGTAGCCGTTGGCGGCGAAGCCGTCGGCGAGCGTGAACCCGGCCTTGCCGCTGGCGATCACATACAGGACCGCCGACGCCGCCACGGCTCCGAGGAGTTGGGCGATGATGTACGGCGCCAGCTTGCTCGCAGGGAAGCGGCCACCGATCCAGAGGCCGATGCTGACCGCGGGATTGAAGTGCCCGCCGGAGATGTGACCGACGGCGTAGGCCATGGTCACGACCGTGAGACCAAAGGCCAGCGATACGCCGAGCAGGCCGATGCCTTCGGCGCCGAGCGAGGCTGCCAGGACGGCGGCGCCGGTCCCGCCGAAGACCAACCAGAACGTGCCGAAGAACTCGGCCCCCAACTGCTTT
The DNA here is from genome assembly GCA_964533575.1 of uncultured Thermoleophilia bacterium. Lineage (GTDB taxonomy): Bacteria > Actinomycetota > Thermoleophilia > UBA2241 > UBA2241 > CAIXSE01. The sequence continues at coordinate 16,935 of CAZHMG010000003.1, forward strand.
CCTGTGTTCATCGCTGTTCTCCCTTGGTCTTGAGTACGGCAGTGTGTTCCTCCCATTCAGGGGAACGCGAGCGCATACTAAACCATACGAACGAGTGCAAAGCCCCGCGCACGCATGGCTGCGAGTATCTGCGCGGGAGGGTGGTGAGCAGCGAAGGGGGAAGGGCCGGCGGTGTGCCGCCGGCCCTTCCCCCTGTGCGCTTCCGCAGTCGACTCAGGCGGCCTTGCGCTCCGCCTCCTGCATGTGCTGTTGCTTCTGCTGGTCGAACTTCCCGACCATCTGCTCGGCGGTCTCCTCATCGAGGATCATGCGCGCCGCTTGGAAGCCGAGCCCTTCCTCGTCGGTCACATGGTGCATCACGAGCTCCGCAAGCAGCTGTGCGCCGGCGCCCTTCGCTCCCCCTGCCGTCCACGGGGAATTTCGCGGCGCTTGCAGGGGCGAGGCACTCGACGCCGTACCTGTAGTGACGGGACGAGAATGCGCCGCGTTCGGCGCTGCGAGGCTTGGAGAGGCGCCAGGCAGGGAGGCGTCAGATGGACGACGTGGATCATGTGCGGAAAGAGCTGGAAGCGCTGCTGCGAGCGGGCCGGGAGCTGAGCGCCGAAGCGGGCGGTGAACAGTTCGACCCGCGGGAGATCAACGGTAGCTACCAGACCTGGTACACGCAGACCCGGCGCTTGGTCGCAACCGTGTTGCCGGACCGGCGGCGCGAGTTCGAGGCGTACTATCGGCCCTCGTCTGGCGGTGACGAATCGCATCCGACCATTGCCGGCATTCTCATCGGGTGGCGATCCGCGAAGGCTGTCGGCGAGAAGCGAGAGGGCTTGGCCCAGCTCTTCGGTCCCGGCAGCGAACGACGGGCCTTCCTGCACCTCTTTGACATGCAGCTCGCCATTCTCGCCTCGGCCCTGCCGACGATGCTGCCTCCGGAGAGGCCTCATGACCGTGAACTCGAGCTCGCGCACGAACTCCTGAAAGGAGGTCATCGCCGGGCGGCAGGCGCGCTGGCCGGCATGGCGCTCGAGCAGCACCTGCAGCGGGTGGCTCTCCGGCGCGGCGTGGACGTTGCCCCGTCGGACGCTCGCAGCGCGGCGCGCCTCAACCGTGTCCTGCGCGCGGCGGGTGTATACGGCGGCGCTCGCAGCAGGCAGATACGCGACCTCATCGACCTCAGCACGGCGTGCCTGAGGGGCAAGGAGAAGCCGTCGCCGCAGCGCCTCGCATGGCTTCTGGCCGGTGCCGACGACGTCCTGCGGCACGTTCGCTGAGGCAACGCCACGCCGCCGCGTTCGCCGCGTCGGCTGTTCTCGGTTACTCTAAATTGTGAGGCGTCGTGCCTGCCCGCCCGCACGACGCCCTCCGCGTTCCCGGTAAGAGGCTGCGCCCATCCGATCGCCCTCGGCTCCAGTGACGCGACTGCTGGCGGCGGGTGACGAGCGACGAAACGAAGGAGGACGGCGATGGCTGTTCCAGTGGTCGATCCCGAGCGCTGCACCGGCTGCGGCCTCTGCGAGACGATTTGTCCTGAAGTGTTCGAGCTGGGCGAAGACGGCATCGCGCGCGTCATCGACCCGGGGGCCTGCGATGAGGCGGGCTGCTGCGAGGAGGCCGCGGAGTCCTGCCCTGACGAGGCGATCATCCTGCAGGAGGACTGAGGCTTCTAGACTGCGTGACGAGCTGGGTGTGAAGGGCCACTCAGACGGCGACTCATCACCGCCAGGGTGGTGACGATCAGCGAGAGATGGCGCCGAAGCTCGCCGGCGTGCCGGGGAATCCCTGTCGATAGAGTATGTCGGTCACGCGGCCCTCAAGGCCATCTAGCGGGCCAGCCGGCCGAAGGCGAGGATGGTCGCGGCGTGCAGGACCACCCCGGCAATCGTCATGGAGAGCAGCGCGTCGCCGATCGCGCTCCAGTCGTATCCCGTCACCATCAGGCTGCGGATGGCCTCGATCTGATAGCTCACCGGATTCCAGTCGTTGACGACCTGCATCCAGCCCGGCATCAGCTCACGGGGCACGAAGGCCGTGGAGATGAAGATCACGGGGAACATCAGCAATGAGAGGGCGCTCGTCGCCTGCTCGCTCTTGGTAAGCAGCGCCGGGATGAAGCTCACGCCGGCGAAGGCGATGCCAAAGACGCCGCAGAGCAGCAGGATCAGGATGAAGCCGCCTGCGCCCGTGGCTATCGTGGCGCCCAGTATCAGGCTGGCGACAAGGAGCACTGCCGCCATGGCGGCTGACTGGAAGAACAGGGGGAACATCTCGCCGCCCAGGATGGACCAGCGGCCGATCGGGCTGGTGCGCAGCCTGTCGAGGTAGCCGTTGCGGTACTCGACGAGGAGGCCGTAGCTGGCCCAGCCGACGGCCATGAAGGCGGCGAAGACGATCTGGCCGGGAGCCAGATACGCGAGGTAACTGTCGCCTCCGAAGGCGGGCAGCGCGACGATGTCCTGGTAAAGCTGGCTGAAGACGAGGAGCTGGATCAGCGGGAAGAAGATGATGCTGATCCAGTTGGCCGGCACGCGCAGGAAGCGCCGGGTCGTGCGCACCCCGAGATGGTAGGTTTCGTAGACGAATCCGGCGAGCGCGTGCACCCGTCTCACCACCCCAGAATGATCGGCTGATTCGCCGACTCCTCGCGGATGTGGCGCCCCGTGTACTTCAGAAAGACATCGTCCAGAACCGGACGGCTCATGTGGAGGCCCACCACCCGGAGTCCGTCACCCTCGAGCCGGCGCAGGACTTCCGGGATGGCCGCGCCGGCGTCCGGCACCGAGAGGCTGACGCCGGCCGGATGCGAGGTCACTGCGTCCGCGGGCACCGTGCCCGCCAGCCGGCTCCGTACGGTGGAGGTGACGTCGTCGCCGTGCGGCTCCATCGCCAGGACCACGGTGTCCGCGCCCACGCTCGCCTTGAGCCTCTCCGGCGTGCCGTCCACGACGATCCTGCCCGCGTCGATGATCGCGAGCCGCGAGCAGAGACGGTCCGCTTCCTCCATGTAGTGCGTTGTCAGCAGCATCGTCGTCCCCGCCGCGTTGATGCGCTCGAGCTCTTCCCACAGCGCGGTGCGGCTCTGCGGGTCCAGGCCCTCGGTCGGCTCGTCAAGGATGAGCAGCGAGGGCCGGTGCATGAGGGCGGCCGCCAGGTCGAGACGGCGCTTCATGCCGCCCGAGTACGTGCCTGTCAGCTTCTTCGCGGACTTCGTGAGCCCCATGAGCTCGAGCAGTTCGTCGCTGCGGCGGCGGATCTCCCGGGCTGGCAGCCGATGCAGCCGGCCGGCCAGCTCGAGCGTCTCGCGTCCGGTTGAGAAGGCGTCGAGCGTCGGTGTCTGCAGTGCGATCCCGAGCCGCTTGCGCACCTCCCGCGGCTGACGGCACACGTCGTGACCCGCAACCGCTGCCACGCCGGACGTCGGGCAGAGGAGGGTGGCCAGGATGCGGATGGTCGTCGTCTTGCCGGCCCCGTTGGGTCCGAGAAAGCCGAACAGTTCGCCGGCCGCGACCGAGAAGCTGATCCCGTCGACGGCGCGTGTCTCGCCGTAGACCTTGACCAGATCGCGCACCTCGATGATCGGCATCTCGTCCACAGTGGGCATCATGGAGGCCTCAGGCCCTCCTGCGCAAACCCGTGCGCAGACGGCATCTTCGTGCAAGGGAGGCGGGCACCGGCAGCGTGAGAAGCCCGGGGCGGAGGCTTTCACTCCGGGCTTCTCACGAAACCCGATCGTCTAGACCTCGACCTGGAACATCCCGTTCTCGACGATGGAGACGCGGCGCACCTCGTCCTCGGGCTCGAGGAGCGGCTCGACGAGACCCCGGATGTGCATCGCGACCGCCTCGAGCGAGGAACGGCCGGCTGATTCGCTGAGATTCGTGCCGTCCAGCTCGGCGATCTTGTCGATGATGGGCCCGGCGTCCGTCATGAAGGGCCGCTCTGGGCCTTCAAACTCGACGTGGACCTCATAGCTGGCCGGCTGCGTCTCACCTCTGCGCGTCCAGGACGCACCGAACGACTGATCCCAGCTCACGATCATGATGACCTCCCTTGCTGCCTGTCAGGGCGACTCGACTGTCTGATCGGCATATACCCGTCCGGCAGGGGAAAAGGAATGCTGGGTCCATTATGCGATGCGGGCGGTCGCGGGTGTAGCCTTGCCGAAGGCCCCTGGAGTCCGGACGGGAGGGTGAGCACGATGAAGGCAATCGTCGTTTACGAGTCGTTGTGGGGGAACACGGCGGCCGTGGCTCGTGCCGTGGCCGAGGGCCTGGGGGGCGAAGCAAGAGCCCTCTCGACGGCCGAGGCGGTTGGTGAGGAGGTGCAGGACGCGGATCTGATCGTCGCCGGGTCACCCGTGCTCGCCTTCAAGATGCCGTCGGACAAGGTGCGCGAAGGTCTCCGCAGGACGCCGGCCGACGCCCCTGGGCCGGCAGATCTCTCGCATCCGTCAATGCGGTCCTGGCTGGAGGGGCTGCCGGCCGGCAGCGCGAGCGCCGCCGCCTTCGACACCCAGATCCGGGGCCCCTTCGGCAGTGCCGCGCCGGCCATCGCCAAGGCGCTCGAGAAGGCCGGGTATCGCCTTCTGGCCAAGCCGGCCGGCTTCATGGTGAGCGGCAAGTACGGTCCGCTGCGTGAGGGCGAGCTCGAGCGAGCCCGGCGCTGGGGAGAAGAGTTGCGGGAGATGCTGAAATGAGCGCGACCCCGCTGCCGGAGTGGGCGGCCTACGCGCTGCTGGCCGCGATGGGGGCCGCCACGATCGGCCTGGTCGTCCTCATCCGCAGGATCAGGGGCAGATCGAATGACGTGAGGTTGTGGCCGCGAGGCAGGCCTCCTCGCCGCCTCCCTCCATTCTGAACCGATCCGGCAGGAACGCGAGCACGCGAGAAAGAGAGGCCGCCATGAGCGGGATGACCCCTGATGACGTGTTCGCTCTGCGTGCGGCGGCTGATCCGCGCATCTCTCCTGACGGCGGCACGGTGGCGTACGTCGTCCAAGCAGTCAATCGCGAGGGGAATGCCTACACGAGTGCGATCTGGCTGCAGAGGGTCGACCGCTCCAAGGAGGCGCGTCAGCTCACCCGCGGCGAGAAGCAGGACGGCGAGCCGCGATGGTCGCCCGACGGTACGCGGCTCGCCTTCACATCCAATCGTGACGGGGACACGGCCCAGCTCTACGTGCTTCCGCTGTGCGGCGGCGAGCCTCGCAAGCTCACTTCACTCGAGGAGGACGTGACCGAGGCGACGTGGTCGCCGGACGGCAGTGCCATCGCCTTCGTTGCTCGGGTGCGCGACGCCGCCTACGACGAGAAGGACGAGCGGCGTCGCGCTCCCCGGCGTATCACCCGGCTACAGTACAAGCTTGAGCATGTCGGTTGGACTGCCGACAGGCCGCGGCACGTCTTCACCGTCGCGGCCGATGGATCCGGCGAACCGGTACAGCTCACGGCCGGCGATTTCGAGGACGCGGGACCTTCGTGGTCCCCGGACGGCGAGCAGATCGCTTTCGTCTCTGCCCGCCACCCCGACTGGGACACGGACACCGTGCGCGACGTGTACCTGGTCGACAGTGCCGGTGGAAAGCCGCGGCGGCTCACGCCGGGCGGTGCCGCCGTCGAAATGGTCTCCTGGTCGCCCGACGGACGGCGTCTGGCCGCGCAGCACTACGAGGGCGTCCTCGATGATCCGCGGCACACGCAGATCGCCGTCGTCGACGCCGAGACGGGCGCCGTGCAGGTGGTCACAGGCAGCCTCGACCGCAACTGCGGCGCCTACCCGCAGCTTCGCGAACCGTTGTGGGAGGGCGACGACCTCGTCTTCGCCGTCGAGGATCACGGAAACACGCACCTGTATCGGACCGGCGCCGACGGAACAGGGATCCCCCGGCTCGTCGTCGGCGGAGACCTCGCCGTGACCGGTTTCGATCTCGTCGCCGGACGGCTCGTCTACGCGGCCTCGCCCCCGACCCGGCTGCCAGAGCTCTTCACCGCAGAGCGTCGCTTGACGGGCGTCGGCGACGCGTTCGCCGAAACGCGCCTGCTCAGCGAGCCGGCGCGTTTCACGGCCCGGTCGGCCGACGGGACGGAGGTCGAGGCCTGGGTCATGAAGCCGGCCGGCTGCGAGACCGGCCTCACCTGTCCCACCCTGCTGTGCATCCACGGCGGACCGTTCACTCAGTACGGCAACCACTTCTTCGACGAGTTTCAGGTGTACTGCGGCGCCGGCTTCGCGGTCGTCTACGCCAACCCGCGCGGCTCGTCCGGCTACAGCGAGGAATGGGGACGCGCCATCCGTGGCGACGGGACGAGTGGCGACGGCTGGGGGTCTGTCGACTACGAGGACTGCATGGCGGTCATCGACGAGGCCGTGCGTCGCTTCGACTTCATCGACGGCGACCGTCTTGGCGTGATGGGCGGCTCCTACGGCGGCTACTTGACGTCCTGGATCGTCGCCCACACGAACCGGTTCAAGGCCGCCATCTCAGAACGCGCCGTCAACCAGCTCGTCTCCCAGTGGGGCTCCAGCGACTCGGGATGGGATCTCCGGGGCTACATCGGATCGTTTCTGCACGAGGATGTGGAGGCCTACCTGCGGTTGTCGCCGGCATCGTACGCCGCGCACATCCACACGCCGCTCCTGCTGCTGCACTCCGAGGAGGATCTGCGCTGTCCCGTCGAGCAGGCGGAGCACCTCTTCGTGACGCTGCGTCTGCTGCGAAGGCCGGTGGAACTCGTTCGCTTTCCCGGAGAGTCGCACGAACTGACGCGCTCGGGGAGCCCGATGCACCGGGTCCAGCGCTTCGAGATCGTGCTCGAATGGTTCGGCCGCTACCTCAAGAGCGAAGCGCCATCCGGTTGATCGTGCTCGCCTGATCGCCGGCGCCGAAACCGTTGTCGAGACTGACGACAGAGAAGCCGGGCGAGCAGGAGTTCATCATCGGGAGCAGCGCCGCGATGCCGCCGACGTTGGCCCCATAGCCGATACTGGTGGGCACCGCGATGACCGGGCATGAGACGAGTCCGCCGACGACGCTGGCCAACACTCCCTCCATGCCGGCGAACGCGACGATGGCGTTGGCTCGTTCCAGCGTCTCGCGCTTATCGAGGAGACGATGAATGCCGGCGACGCCGACATCGCGTTCGACCGCACTGCCGGCGCACTCCGCCGTGAGCGCCGCCTCCTCGGCCACCGGGATGTCAGATGTGCCCGCGCTACAGACGCAGACGCAGCCCTCGAGCGGGATCTCGACAGGGTTCACGACGGCAAGCCTGACGGCCTCATGGATCGGGCGGGGACGTGCTCGGCCAGCGCCGCCAGTACGTCCGGCGTCGCCCGGGTGGCGAGGACGTTCGTGTGGCCGTGGTCCACCATGCGCTGCGCGATCGCCACGACCTGCGCCGTGCTCTCGCCGGCGCAGAAGATGGCCTCGGCGTGGCCGCGTCGCAGGCGTCTTCGAGCTCCAGATCATCGTTGCGCACGGCGAGCAGCAGCTTGCGCAGTTCTTCTCGCTTTATGACACGCTTCCCGGCCCTTGGAGTCTTCGTCTCATGGGGACGGCGAAGCAGCCGTCAGCGGCAGCGGGATTTTGACGACATGGGTGGGGAGACCGCTGGCGGCCGACGGCTCGAAGAGCTCGAGGACGATGCTGGACGAGGGCGCGATGAATCTCATCGTCGCGTTGAACGTGCCCCGCGTCCCCGAGCCCGATGTCGCCATCACGCTCTCCTCGACCAGCGTCGTTCCGCTCGCGTCGCGGACGCGGATCATGAATTGGGCCTCGAAGGTGTTGGCTGTCCCTTGAACGACGAGCGGACTGGCGACCCGATCGCCGACGGCGGGCCGCTCGACGAAGATGGCCGGGGTGACGTCCTCGAACGAGCGGCGTGTCTGCGGCTGGCGTTGCGGCTCTCCTTCGCCGCTCCGGAAGACGAGGGGCTCACCGGCGACACGAAAGCGCACGCCGTCGACTGTGGGGAACTGCGTCAGCGTGTAGACGATCTGAGCCAGCCTGGCCCTGTCTTCGATCGGGTCGACGCCGGCAACGAACTCCGGGCTCAGGTCGACGACTGCGAGCCCGTCACGAATCGTGAGGCCCAGCACTTTTGTGCCGGCTGGTATCTGCGTGTGCAGGCCGGCTGCGCGCTCTTCGCTGGTTGGACCCATGAGCAACTCCTCGAGCGCGGCGCCCGCCGGTGCGTTGGTGGCGGCGATCGCGCGATGTGCGGTCGCGACGAAGGCCCCGCGCAGGAGGTATACGGAGACTGTCGCTCTCTGCGGCGATGCGGTCGGGGAAGGGCTCGGCGCGCCCGACGTGGGGGAGGGCAGGGGGCTTGCGGTCGGCGAGGCGTCGCCGGGAGCGCTTGCCGAGGGTGTGGGACTTTCGTCGCTGCGGGAGATGCCGCAGCCGCCGAGCGAGAGGAGGGCGACAGTCGCGAGCAGGATGATGATGAGTGAACGCGATACGCCCATGATGCGCCCTCCGCGGCCGAGGCCGCCGCCGATTGTCTGTCGCGAAAACGATGCAGGCCCCAATGACAGCATGCGGGCCGTGCACGACCACTATACCCTCGCGGGCGTGATGCTCGTCAGCCGGGCTGCGGTCAGGGTTTACGCGTCAGGGAAGCAGCTTGATGGCGCTGCCGTAGTTGGTACCGAGCGGACCCTGCATCGCCATGTGCAGGTAGCCGAGCGCTTCGAGTTCGCGGGCGCGTCGCAGAGGACCTGCGTCGACGGCTCTCAACCCGCTCTCCTCGATCAGCTGGGCTATTGTCCACTTGGCGTCCTCGTCGTCCCCGGCGACGAACACGTCGAGCGACTTGTCGGCGACCTCGCCGGTGATGAGTGTCCCAGCGAAGGTCGTGGTGAAGGCCTTCACCACCCGTGCTCCGAATGGAGCCCGGCGGGCGACATGCTCGGCGGCCGATCCCTCCTCGACGGAGAGCGGCTCGAAGGCCGTGCGTTCGATAGGGATCGTGATGTCCACGATGATCTTGTCGCGCAGTTTCTCGCCGTAGGCTCCCAGCACCTCGTCCAGGTCGTCGTACCAGACGGCGAGCACGATCACGTCGCCCGCGACGTCTCCGCCGGACGTCGCGGCATGGACCGAGTCGTGATTGTAGCCCTCTCTGCCCAGCTCCCTGACGAGGTCTTCGGCCTCCTGCAGAGTCTTCCCGTGCAACGTGACGTCGTGCCCAGCCCGGACCAGACGCACCGTGATGGCACGCGCCATGTTGCCTGTGCCGACCACCGTGATGTTCATGATGCACCTGTCTCTCGCCTGTGGGTTCGCTCGAGTAAGTTCCCGGCGTGTCCCTGCGGCAAACGACGGAGAGTCCCGCAGCCAACGCAGGCGGAAGGAGGCATAGAGGCGCGGGCAGCGAAGCAGATACGCGGCGCGCGACAGGAGCAAAACGACGCTCACCCATGTCGGCTGATGCGTGCCTGTGAATGACGTGGGTGCGGAGGAATCATGGGTGTTGGCGAATCACTGCGCAAGGCGGTCGGCCATTTCGGTGGCGGCACTTACGACGAGTACGACGACGACCGCTACGAACAGTACGAGCCCGATGACGACGGGCCGCGACAGCATGACGGAACACACACGCTGGTCCTCGTGAGACAGACGTCCAGGGACTTCTTCCTCTCGGCGCCGCACGTCTTCGACGACGTCCAGGGGATCGGCTCCCACCTCAAGGCCAACACGTCGGTCATCGTGGACCTGCACAGCTGCCCCGCTGGGCTTGCCGAGCGCGTCCTCGACTTCTGCAGCGGGCTCGTCTATGCGCTCGGGGGCGGGCTGTATCGCATCGGCGACAGGGTGCTCCTGCTCTCGCCTGGGTCTGTGGATCTCTCGACCGAAGTCGGCGCGGAGGCTTTCCAGCACCCCATCTTCGCTCAGACCTGACGAAGACGCCCGGCTGGGAGCGTCTGCCGAGCGGTGGGGCGACTGGACGGGGTTCAGGAGGACGGCGACAGCAGGCCGTTGCCCACCGCGACGACGAGCCCTGCCGCGATGCCGCAGCGCCGGCTCACCGAGGTGAGATCGATGCGCTCATCCGGCGAGTGATCGTCGGCGCCGACCGGTCCAAGACCGTCGAGCGTGGGAATGCCCTCTGCCGCCGTCCAGCAGCCGTCGCTCATGCCGCCTGAAGTCTCGCCTTTGAGCGGGCGTCCCAAGGCGGCGGCGAGGGCGATGGCGGCATCCACAAGGCGGCCGCCCGCAGGCGACGGCTCGATGCCGGGCCACCGCCCATCCTGCGCGAGCTCGATTCGCAGGCCGTCGTAGCCGGCGAAACGGCCCATCTGCTCGAGCGCCCAGCGCACGTCTTCGCCCAGTCGGGCCCGCACGTCCAGCACAGCTTCGGCTTTGCCGGGGACGACGTTCGGTATTGTTCCCGCCGTCAATCGCGTGAGTGTGACGGTGAGTCCGGGGCGTCCGCCGCTCAGGGCCGCGCAACGCAGCGCCTCGCGGCAGAGCGCGAGCGCCGCGTTCCGGCCGCGTTCCGGCTCGGTGCCGGCGTGAGCCGCCCTGCCATGTACGCTGAGCCGGACCCAGGCCCCCGTCTTGCGCCCGTCGACGATGTTGCCGTTCTCGCGGCCGCACTCGAAGACCAGCGCGGCGTCGGCGCCGCGTACGAGATCCATGGTCGCAAACGGCGCTTTGCGCACCTCCTCGTCCGGCACGCTGTGGAGCTCGACGGCGGGCAGGGGCACGTCAGCGGCGAGCAGCGCTTCCATGACGGCCAGCGCCACGAGCAGGCCGCCTTTCATGTCGGCCGTCCCCGGGCCGCGAGCGATGTCGTGATGGACCGTCAACGGTCGTTCGCTCGCTGTGCCATGCGCATACACGGTGTCGTGATGTCCGAGCAGGACCACGCGCGAGGGCAGACGGCCGGGGAGAGCAGCGCGGAGGAACAGGCCGGGGGGGCGGTCGAGAAGCTCGACCGCCAAGCCGGCTGCGCGCCCCCATGCGGCCAGCAGCAGAGCCGCCCTGTCCCGACCGGCCCGGTCGTCGGGACCGCTGTCGATTGCCGTCAGCTGGCGCAAGCGCTCGATGTAGCCCGGCAAGCGGCCTTCGCAGTGCCGCTGGGCGAACTCGGCCGCGGCAGAGGCCGCTTCCATTGCGCCGGCATCAGGTCTGGGGTTCATGAGGCCGCGGACCCTACCGAGCACAGAAGCCCGTGTCAACGGCCATGTACCGGCGTCCGGACCCTGTTCTATACTCGGTCTTCGTCCTTCGCGATTGTTGGAGCATGGTGAGTCAGACAGACGTCGGCGAGGCTGGGTCCGTTCCGCGGCTCGAGTTCAGTCTCCCATATGATCCTGCCCGCCTCCTGCGCGCTCGGGTGCGCTTGCGTGAGTACCTGAGCCATCTGACGACCGAGGAGCACACGGTCGACGAGGTCATTCTCGCGATCATGGAGGCGGCGACCAACGCTCTTCGCCACAGCGGCGGATCAGGGTCGTTCGACATCAGGCTGTCCGTCGAGGACGACGAGCTGGTGGCCGTCGTTCGGGACGACGGCCAAGGATTCGATCCCTCTGGATTCCACAGGGACGAAACGCCCGATCCGCTGAGCATCGGCGGGCGGGGCCTCTTCCTCATGACCAGGCTCATGGACGCGGTGGACTTCAGTTTCGACGGAGGGTGTCAGGTGCTGATGCGCAAGCGCCTGGCCCTGGCCCCGGGATTCACGCCGCTCGGCTTCGCCCGCGCGGCCTCGCCCGAGCGCATGCACGACGGCCTCAACGAGCGCCTCATCGAGATGCTGGAAGACGGCGACGAGGCCTTCACCGCCCTCGACTGGGAGTTCCGTTACCTGTACGTCAATCGCGCTTCAGAGCGCCTGGCGAGGCACTCCCGCCAGGAGGTCATCGGCCGCTGTGTCTTCGACGTCTTTCCGACCATGAAGGAAAGCGTGTACGAGCGCAACTACCGGCTGGCCATGGAGGAGGGTGTCGTCGCCTATTTCGAGGCGCGGTTCGAGCCGTACGGCGCATGGGACGAGCTGCGCGTCTACCCCGCGCCCTTCGGCATCGCCATCTACTTCCGTGACATCACGGAGCGCAAGCGGGTGGAGGCCGAGCATCGCGAGCTGCTGAGCGCCGTCGAGCGGCAGCGGGCGCAACTGGGAGCCGTCCTCGAGCACCTCAACGAGGGCGTTGTGGTCGTCGATGCCGAGGCCAAGGTGCTCCAGGCGAACGCCGCCGCGCGGCGTATGGGAGGCTTCGACCGGGAGCGCGTCAGCCGCGTGCCGGACATGTGGTCCGAGTTCGAGTTGCTGACGCTGTCTGGACGGCGCCTCGCGGCGCACGAGCTACCGGGGGAGCGCGTCGCCCGCGGCGAACGGTTCTCCGGCCTCGAGCTCACGGTCCGCAATCAGGAGAGTGGACGAGAGTTGCTGGTCAGCTTCGACGGCGTGCCCGTCCGGGACGAGCAGGGCCAGGTGGCGCTGGGCCTGCTCGCGATTCACGACATCAGCGACCGGAAGCGGGAGGAGGCGCGCGAAGCCCTGCACGGCGCGGTGGTGCGCGGCGTCACGGAGATCCTTGAGGCCGCGCTCGCCTGTACCGACGAGGAAGCGCTTGGTCGCGTGTGCCTCCGGGTCGCCGAGGGGGTGACGCAGAGCGAGTTCGGCTTCATCGACGAGATCGTCGAGGGCGACAGGCTGGCCGGCATCGCCATGAGCGACGCGGGGTATGGGGCCTGTTCGGTCGGCGAGCATCCCGGCTTCGTCGAGGGCAAAGCGAGCGACAAGGCGGCGCTGATACGCGGGCTGCACGGCGAGGTCGTTCGCTGTGGCGAGGCCTTCTACACGAACGATCCGGCGACCCACCCGGCGAGCGAAGGTCTGCCCGCGGGTCACGTCCCGTTGCACGCTTTCCTGGGTGCGCCCCTCAAGCGCGGTGCCGAGACCATCGGTGTCGTCGCGGTAGGCAATCGCGCCGGCGGATACGGCGACGATCAGCGCTGGGCGCTGGAGAGCCTTGCCTCCGTGATCGTTCAGGCGATCGATCGCCTGCGGGCACGCGCAGCCCTGCAGGAGTCCCTGGCGAGAACCCGGGTGCTGGCCAGGATCGCGGCAGCCGCGGCGGGGGCCGACAGTGCAGAACAGGTGTCGGAGGCCGTCCTGGTCGCCGCCGCCCTGCATCTCGGGCTCAAGGCGGGCAGCGTCAATTGTCTTGACGAGGTGCACGGAGAACTGCAGCGCTGCGCCACGTTCGGCGCCGCCTATGGCGATGATCCGTCCCTTCGCCTCGCCATCCCCATGGACGACACGTTCAACGTCGGCCGGATGCTGAGCGGGGGGCTGCCGTACATGACTCATGAGAGTCCCGGCCAGTCAGAGGCCAGTCGAGCGCGTTTCGCAGGGATGGGGTTCGCGGGCGACAGCTGGGTCAAGGTGCCGATCAAGACGAGCGAGAGAGTCCTCGGCGCGATGACCCTCGTGTTTCCGGGCAAGCGCGCCTTTCATCGGGACGACATCGCCTTCTACGGCGCCGTCGCTGACCAACTCGGCGTCGCGCTGCAACGCGCGCGGCTGGCTGACGAACGCGAGACGCAGCGTCGCCTGCTCCAGCGGACGGCGCACCTCAGCCTCACTCTCGACGTGGTGAACGATGCCGTTCGGGGCGTCGTTGAGCCGCTCTCCGCCTTGGCGCAGGGCGCCCACCTGGCGGCAGCGGCGCTCGGCGCCCGGCTGTCTTCGCTCCACCTCCTCAGCGACGGCACGTGGCAGGAGCTCCGCAGAGAGAACGACGCCATCCTCTCTCGCCCTTGCGCCGCGGAGGAGGTGCCGTTGGGCGACCTGGTGCGAGAGGTCATGCGCCCTGTGGCATTCTGTCGCTTACCCGGCGCAGCCGCCCTTCTGAGTGAAGGCGCCCCACGCAGCGAATGCCTGCTCGGCGCGCCGCTTGCCAGCGGCGGTGAGATGCTCGGCGCGGTCTTCTTCGCCTCAGAGGAGGCGAGGGAGTACACGCAGGCCGAGCTCGACTTCGCACGCAAGGTCGGCGTGGCGCTCGGAGGCGCTCTCCAGAACAGGCAGCTGTATGTGGCGCTGAACGAGCAACTCGAGCTTTCGCACCTGCTTCTGCGGGCCTCCAAGGTTCTCACGCAGTGGACCGACCTCGCAGCCATGCTCGAGCGCCTGACCGACGTTCTGCTGCTCTCTGCCCCCGGTTCGCGCGTCGGTGTCGTCCTGGTCCATCCAGAGCGACATCACGCGGAGCTGGCCGCCTCCAAGGGCATCGCTCCCCTCGAGAAGGGCGAGTACCTGCCGGAGGTGCTGCTCGCCGGCAGGGGAGACCTGATCCGTGCGCCGCGCACCGTCGTGGCTGAGTACGATGGTGACCTGGGGATGTCACGGGCGAAGACAGGCTTCCCGCGTCACAGACTCTTTGTGCCGGTGATGTCACGCGGCCGTCTCATGGGCTTTCTGACCGTCGAGGCTCCGGAGTCGCGGCAGGGGTTCACCCCCGGTGAGGTGAGGACGGTGGAGGCGATTGCCGACCAGGCCGCCACCGCCATCGAGAACGCACGGCTGTACGACGCGGAGGTCGAGGCTCAGCGCCGCGCCGCGCGCGAGCTGGAGACGTCCCAACTGCTCCTCACGACCGCTTCCGCCTTCAGCTCGGAGACGGATCCCAGGCAACTCCTCAATGTGGTCACCGAAACGCTGATGCGTCGTTTCGACGAGGCCCGCGTGTCGATCACGTTGCGTCATGACGACGTGGAGACGATTGTCGCCACCTCCGGCGGCCACGCCTACCCTGTCGGGACCGTCTTCAGGCGCGAGGAGTACTCCAAGCCGGCCCTCGAGGCCATGGAGACGGGCCGCGCCGTCGCAATCGACTATGAGGTGCTGCCTCCCGAGGAGCGCGGTACGTCCTGCCAGTACGGCATGTGCAACAGCATTGTCGCTCCGCTCGTCACCCGCGGCCGGACCATCGGCATCCTGGTCATCGACCAAGCCAACGCTCGCACCGTCTTCACGGAGCGGGATGTGCGTCTTGCCCAGGCCATCGCCGACCAGGCCGCCGTCGCGATCGACAACGCCATGATGCTCGACAAGGAGCGCGAGGACGCGCGCTTCGGCGAAGCGCTCGACGAGGCGGGGAAGCTGCTGCACTCTTCGCTGGACGACGACACCATTCTGGCCGGCGCGCTGCAGTCCGGGGCACGCGCGCTGCTCGCCATCTCCGGCGTGATCGCAGTCATCGAGCGGGGAAGATGGGTCGCGAAGTGCCAGGTCGGCTTCTCGCCGGATGTTGTCGGACGCTCGTGGCCTGATGAAACGGTGCCGTTCATGGCGCAGGTTCGGCGACAGCGTGGACCGGCGATCATGAGGGACGCGCAGGGCGGCGATAGACATCTGGCCGGGAGCGCGACCCCGCCGTCTGTCGGCTCTACGCTGGCGATTCCGCTGACGGTCGGGGAGGAGGTCGTCGGCGTGCTCGTCTACAACAAGGCCGAGATCGATGCGTTCTCGGAGGCGGAAGTGACGTTTGCCGGCAGGCTCGCGCGCTCCGTTTCGCTCGCCCTGCAGAACGCGCGGCTCTTTGCGAACGAGCACACCATCGCCGAGACGCTGCAGGAGGCGCTGCTCGCCATGCCGGAAGCGGTGCCCGGCTTCACCATCGCCCACACGTACCACTCCGCAACAGTGGCGGCTCGGGTGGGCGGTGACTTCTACGACGTCTTCGAGATCGCCGACGACGTCGTCGGCGTCGTCGTGGGCGACATCTCAGGCAAGGGTCTTGACGCAGCCGTGTTCACCTCAGTGGTCAAGAACGCGATCCGGGCCCAGGCCATGGACGAGGGCAAGTCGCCGGCAGACGTGCTGCGCGTCGTCAACGAGGTCCTGCTGCGCAGTTCGGCGCCGGAGATCTTCGCTTCCGTCTTCTTCGCGATCATCGAGAACGGGCACGTCGTGTACTGCAATGCAGGCCACACGCCGGCACTGCTCCTGCATCACGACCTCAGTCTCGAGTGGTTGCCGCATACATCGCCCGTGGTGGGCGCCTTCCCGGACATGCCCTTTGTTTGCGCGGAGGCCCGTATCGAGCCCGGCGAGCTGCTCTTCCTCTACACAGACGGGCTCGTCGAGGCGCGCGTGGACGGCGTCCTCTTCGGCGAACACGGGCTCCTCGCACTGTTCGCCGAGCCGGGGATGAATGACGCCGCCTCGGCGGTGAATCGTGTGTCCGCCGCCGTGGTCGAGTTCGCCGAAGGCCGGCTGTCGGACGACCTCGCCCTGCTCGCCATCACGCCGGACGGCGCCTCCGGGTTCACGCGTTAGCCGGGGCTGGCTGCGCCGCACCGGCTGCCTCTCCCTTCCGCCGCCCTTCCCGCCTCGTTCTGATTTCCGCCGGGGCAACGGCGCAAAGGGGGAGGAGTATCGCCAGACTCTGCCGAAAAACGCTCACATCGCACGATGCCGGCGCCGATGGTGCCCCGGCAGGCTATGGAGCGTTTGACGGAGGCGCACGACATGAGAACCGGTATGCTGACCACTCGCAAGCTGCGCAGCACCAGTGATCTGCAGAGCCTGCGCGAGTGGTTGCGGGGTGAGCTCGCCTCGTACGCCGACAGAGCATTGGTGGCTGACGTGGTCGTGGCCACCCAGGAGGCGGTGACCAACTCACTCCGCTCTCACGGCGAAGGCACGCGCCCCGTCAAAGTGAGACTCACTGTCGATGATGACTACCTTTGGGTGGAGGTCGAGGACTGTGGTTCCGGCTTCCTGAGGGTCGAGACATGGTGCCAGCGGCCGTCTTCCGATGCCGTCCACGGACGCGGGCTTTATCTCATGCGGACCCTCATGGATGTCCTTGAGATCTCCTCTTACCCGGCGGGGTCACGCGTTCGCATGGGGAAGCGCCTCGTCGCCTGACGTCGTCCCCCGGCGCACGCATCTGACACGCGCCCGTTCACCGCGATTCCAGCCGGCTGTGGCCGTCAACGCCGCGGTCGGGTACCATCAGGACCATCTCACGCCGCCTCGATGCGTGAGCCGTGCGCTTGCGGGTAACACTGCTCGTACTGAGGCCGAAGGAGGGAGAGCGGTGTGAGCGTCGGATACGTTGAAGTCGGCGGCGGCAGACTCTGGTATGAGGAGGCCGGCGAAGGGCCATCCATCGTCCTTCTCCACGCGGAAGCCGCCGATTGCCGCATGTGGGACGCGCAGTGGGACGTCTTTCGCGAGCACTTCCATGTCATCCGCCTGGATCTCCCTGGCTCCGGTCACTCTCCATACCCCGACCAGCCGTGGCGTGAGACCGAGTTGCTCGAGGGCCTGCTCGACACGCTGGGCGTGAAGCAGGCCGCGGTGATCGGGGCAGGCCTTGGCGGGGCGCTCGCGACCGACTTCGCCATCGAGCGCCCCGAGCGCGTGTGGGCCCTGGTCGCGGCGTCGGTATCGCCTTATGGGCAGGACGGCAACTACGCCGATCTGCGCGCCGCGGAAGTGCTCACTTTGCTTGTGGCCGGAAGACCCGGGCGCGCGGCCGATCTGTACCTCGACGTCTGGTGCCCGTTGCGAACGTCATCCGAGCTCGACGCGCGTATCCAAGGGATGGTGCACGAGAACATCGCCATGCTCACTCAGATTCCGAACGGTCGCATGCAGCTGACGCAGCACTGGGCGGGAGATCGGGCCCGTGAGATCCAAGCCCCGGCTCTGGTGATCTGGGGTGACAAGGACGCCAAGTCGGCGCAGGCGGCCGCCCAGCGCCTGGCGACCACGATCCGGCACGCTGTGGCCATGGTGCTCCCCGGGGTCGACCATTTCGTCGCGATGCGAGCGCCGCAGCTGTTCACCGGCGAGGTCATGAGCTTCCTCAACCACGCCGTGGCCGAGGGAGCGGAGGCAGGTGTGGCGGGCGAGGGCCGTTGAGGAAGGTCGCCGAGGTTGGCCTTGGAGCATCCTCAGAGCAGGTGCTGACTGAGACCGGGTTACGTCGCGGGAGGGATCATGGTTTCGCAAACAGAGGCGGCGGAGCACACGCCGAGTCGGGAGGTGGTGTGCGATCTAGCCCGCCAGCTTCGTTCCGACAGCATCCGCTGCACCAGCTCCGCGGGCTCAGGACATCCCAGTTCGAGCCTGTCGGCGGCGGATCTCATGGCTGTGCTGCTGGCATGGCACCTTCGCTACGACTGGGAAACACCCGATCTGGCCAACAACGACCATCTCGTGTTCTCAAAGGGCCATGCGTCGCCGCTGCTCTACGCGATGTTCAAGGCGGCCGGCGTGATCTCCGACGACGACCTGATCGGGACCTATCGCCGCGCCGGCTCCCTGCTGCAGGGTCACCCGACGCCGGCGCTGCCGTGGGTCGACGTCGCGACCGGCTCGCTCGGCCAGGGCCTGCCCGACGCAGTCGGGATCGCCCTGGCAGGGAAGTACCTGGACCGGCTCGACTACCACGTCTGGGTTCTCTGCGGCGACGGCGAGATGGCCGAAGGGTCCATGTGGGAGGCCCTCGGTAGGGCCGCCTACTACTCCCTCGGCAATCTCACGGCCATCGTCGACGTCAATCGCCTCGGTCAGCGCGGCCCCACCGAGCTCGAATGGGACATGGACGCGTACAAGCGCCGCGTCGAGGCGTTCGGCTGCGCGGCCCATATCGTTAACGGTCATGACGTCGACGCGATCGATGCCGCCTGTGCGGCCTCGCGGGGCGGCAAGCAGCCCAGCGTCATTCTGGCGCGCACCCTCAAAGGCAAGTGCGTGCCGGAGATCGAGGACAAGGGCGACTGGCATGGCAAGCCGCTGCCGGCCGACATCGCCGACCGAGCCGTGAAGAGGCTCGGCGGGGTGCGTCACCTGCGTGTCACAGGATCGCGTCCCCTTCCGTGGAGCAGCGCCGTCGTCCCGCGCCCGGACGCCGTCATCGAGTTGCCGCAGTACGCCGTGGGCGATCTGGTGGCGACGAGGAAGGCGTACGGCCAGGCTCTGGCTGCGGTGGGCGCCCGGCCGGAAGTGGTCGTGCTGGACGGAGAGGTGAGCAACTCGACCTTCTCGCAGGAGTTTCGAAAGGCGCACCCCGAGCGCTTCTTCGAGATGTTCATCGCGGAGCAGCAGCTCGTCGCCGCGGCCGTGGGCCTCAGCGTTCGCGGCTACATTCCGTTCGCCTCCACATTCGCGGCGTTCCTCACGAGAGCATACGACTTCATTCGCATGGCCGGCGTCTCAGAGGCCGACATCCGGCTGTGCGGCTCTCATGCGGGCGTCGAGATAGGGGAAGACGGTCCGTCGCAGATGGCGCTCGAAGACATCGCCATGATGCGCGCCGTCTACGGTTCCATCGTCCTCTACCCGAGCGACGCCGTCTCGACGGCCTCGCTGGTGCGAACGATGGCCGATACTCCCGGAATCGTGTACATGCGCACGACTCGGGGCGCCTACCCCGTCCTCTACGGTCCCGACGACACGTTCCCGGTCGGCGGTTCACAGCTCTTGCTGTCGTCAGACGAGGACGTCGTCACCCTGGTCGGCGCCGGCGTCACGGTGTACACATGCCTTGAGGCCGCGAAGGAATTGGCGGACGAGGGCATCAGCGCGCGCGTCATTGACCTGTACTCGATCAAGCCGGTCGACAACGAGGCGCTCGAGCAAGCCGTCGCGGCAACGGGAGGACGTCTCGTCGTCGTCGAGGATCACTACCGGCAGGGCGGCATCGGCGCGGCGGTGATGGAGGCGTTCGCCGAGAGCCGGCGGCAGCCGCGCATCGCTCACCTCGCGGTGAGCGGCCTGCCCGGCTCCGGGCCGAACGACGAGCTCATGGATAAGGCCGGCATCTCGGTGCGACACGTTTGTGCGGCGGCCCGCCGGCTGGCTGAAGAGCGACCGGCGACAGCCTGAGGAGGGATTGGGCCGGTGACCTGATCGCCTGGCTTTGGGGAGCGGCAGGCGGCCTGGCGCCTCCAGGCGTCAGGATCTGATGCGCGGCTCGAGCCAGGCGATCAGGTCGGCGAAGACGACGTCCCGCCCGGACTCGTTGTAGATCTCGTGGAAATACCCCTCGTAGCGCCGGCTCGTCTTGTCTTGTGACGCCGCCCCGGTGAACAGGGCTTCGCTGCCCGCTGGGGCGGTGATGACGTCCGCGCCGCCATACTGGAGCAGCAGCGGCAGACGAAGGGCGGGAGCCGCGGCCAAAGCCTCCGCCTGCGCCGCCAGCGTCTCGACTCCCCACCGCGCCGTCGCCACCCGATGAATGAGCTCGTCGGAGTAGCACGCGCTGACCACGTCGGGATCGTGCGACAAGTCCTCAGCCCGCAGCGGATTGCCGACGTCACACGCGGGTACGACGCGCGAGAGCACCTTGGCTGCGGCGAGCTTCGCCCCGGATACCGGCAGTGCGAGGCGGATCAGTGGTGACGAAAGGACAAGGAGGTCAGGGGCATCGGCGGCGGTCTGCACCTGGCGCGTCGCGATGAGCCCCCCGAGACTATGGCCCAGGAGTACCAGCGGTCGCCCGGGATGGTCGTGACGAAGGGCCGCGACGAGCGCCGCTCCCGCATCGACGTAGCGGCTGAAGCGATCGATGTGTCCGCGGCGACCAGGGGAACGGCCGTGTCCGGGCAGGTCAACGGCGTGAACGGCGTAGCCGTGGGAGACGAGCGCGTGCGCCAGTATTGAGTAGCGGCCGCCGTGCTCGCCGTACCCGTGGAGGACCGCGACGATTGCGGCCGGTTCTCCGGACGGGATCCAGGCGCGCGTGGACAGGGTCCCCGACGACGTTCGAAGTGTTCCGACGCTCTGGCGCACGGCCCAACTCTACAACCGTCGCCGGCCGCCTGCGATGCAGGCGCTCGCCCGGGGCAGGCTAGGCCGCTCTCTCCCGCACCCGCACCGTCCGGTTGAGCAACTTGAAGAAGTCGCTGGGTTCGCCTTCGCGGTTGATGTCCTGATAGAGGAACTCCAGCTCTTTGTCCTCGAAGATGGTGAAGAATTCGTCCCACGTGATCTTCTCCAGCCAGGAACCATGGCTGCCGGGGAAGTCGAGACGCAGGCCGCTGGCTTCGTTGCCAGGCCCTGTGCCTCTGACTGCCGCGGGCGTCGCGCCTCGCTGTTCGGCCCATCGCCGGATCGTGGCGTGATCCGTCGTGCGTTTCGTCGTCCCGGCCATGACCGCCTCCCGCGGAGATGACTGCTTCGTTCGGTTCACGTGTAGCCGAGGCGACGGGAATTCAAACGCGTGACGGTTGTCGCCTCTCCGGGCGGACGCAGGGATGCGGTCAGCGGGAGGCATGGCGCTCCGCCATGTCGCCGGCGGCCTCGCCTTGCGTCTGCTGACGTTCGACACTCGCCTTGAGGAGGGTCATGATGTCGACGACCTCGGCCTCCTGCTCCTCGGCGACGCGGGCGGGCTCCAGCACCTCGTGCTCCTGCCCCGCCTCGACCTTGCGCTTTACGAGGTCCAGCACTTCGTCGCGGTACTGGTCGCGGTACTGCTCCGGTTGCCACGTCTCGACCATGGCCGAGACCAGCTGCTCGGCGAGGGCGACCTCGCGGTCCTTGACGCCGAGGGCCTCGAGATCCTCATCGGGAATCTCGAGCTCGGCGGTCCCGCGCAGCTCATGCGCGTAGCGCAGCTGCTCGAGCACCAGCACGGTACCGACGGGGAGCACGGCGGCGAGGTACTCCTTGGTGCGCATGACGATCTTGGCGATAGCCACATGGCGGCTGCGGCGGAGCGCCTCGCGCAGGAGGGCGTACCCCTTTTGGCCCCCCTGTGTGGGGACGACGTAGTAGGGCCGGTCGAAGTAGCGAGGATCTATCTCGTCGGTGGAGACGAACGCCTGGATGTCGATCGTGTGGGTGGCCTTGGGATCGACGGCGTCGAGCTCCTCCTCGCTGACCACCACATACCGGTCTGGCGCGTACTCGTAGCCCTTGATGACGTCGCCCCACTCCACCTCTCGCCCGGTCTGTTCGTTGATGCGGTGCTCCCGTACGGGGGTGAGCGTCGAACGGTCGAGCTGACGAAAACGCAGCGCATCGCGGCTCTCGGCCGCGTAGAGCGCTACCGGCACGTTGACGAGCCCGAAGCTTATGGCGCCTTTCCAGATCGGACGAGGCATTCGTGGGCCTTTCGTTGCGTCAGCGATGGTGCCTGTGACACACAGGCTTCCCGCCCGCAGGATGGGACAAACGGGACGCGAACGAGGACACTCGCGGCTGAGGCCGAGCGGGGCGGGAGACTCAGCCTGGCCGCGGGGCGGCCCGGCTCGCGCACTACTTGTGCAGCTCGTCGTGCACGTGGTCGAGGAACGCTTGGCCGGCGCGCTCGCTGAGGAGACCAGCCACCTGCTCGGTGGCGCCGCGATCCTCAAAGGATGGAAGACGCAGCGGGGCGCTTCTGAAGCCGCCCCGTTCGCGCACCACGCCGAGGTCGGAATGTCCGAGATCGCCCAAGGCGGCAACGGCGTCGAGCATGAGCGTTCGCTCGCGCTGGCCGTCACCCGCGTCGCGCGTCTCCATGCACATGAGGTACACGACCTGGTCATGCAGCAGGTAGGCGGGCTTGCCGGTCAGCAGTCGCCGCAGCGCTGCTGCCGGGACGTTGTCCACGGCCCGCTCCTGCGGATAGTCGAGAAGCTGCCACTTGCCCATGTTCGCCTCCTGCTGATGATCTTGGACTCGTCGTGCGTGTCGCCGAAAGCGGTCCGGCGGCCGGTTCAGGGGGAGGTCGGCCGCCGGACCGCAACCGTCAGGCTGCTCTCTTGCGCTCCTCGAACCTCTCGCCGAGCTCCTCGGCCTGCTGCTGGTCCACGATCTGGCGTGCCGCCGGGAAGAACTCGCCTTCCTCCTCCTCCACGTGGTGCTGGACCAGGTCCGTGAGCACCTTGAGTTTGGCGCTCCACTTCTCGTCGTCGTCGCCGCGCGCCAGCTCGCCGAGCACTCGCTTGGTCACTTTGTGTTCCTCGTACCCCTCGAGCACCAGTTTACGCGTCGCCTCCTCTTTCTCGAAGCGCTTGTACACCACCTTCTCCTCAGCTTCCATATGGCTGCTGAGCTCCTTCTCGAGCTTGTCGAAGATGCGCTTCTGCTTGCCCTTCTCGGCAAGCTGTTCGAGCAGGTCATTGACCTCGGCGTGCTCCTGTGTCAGCTCCTCGAAGATGTCCATCCGTCCTCCTCCGTCATCGTCAGGATGCCTAGAATCGGTACCCTCGACGGAGAGGCCGTTAACGCGGTCGGCCGTTCCCGGCGGGCGCGCGAAGGGGGCTACACAGGCTTCGAACCGCTGCAGCAGGTCGAGCACGGCGCGTTCCGCCACATGCTGAGCCTCGAGCGGCAGGGGGTAGGAATCACCGCCGAGGAGGGAGTCCGGGAGTTCGGCGGTCTCTCCCCGCAGAAATGCCTCCGTGACGTATGGGTGGATGTACGAGGATCGTGAGACCGCCGGGGTGTTGCCCAGTTGCTGGGCGACGTCCCGGACGACCCCGGGGATCGGGCTTCGCCTGCCCCGGGCGGCGCGGGCGGCACGCGCCAGTCCGAGCGCCGCGAGGACCGTGGCGTGCCATGTCCTGAAATCCTTGGCCGTGAAGGACCGGCCTGCCGACTGCTTGATGTAGTCGTTGATGTCGGAGGAGCGCACATCCCGCCATGCGCGATCGTCGTCCATGTAGGCAAGGAGCTCCTCGCCGCCCCCGCGCCGCAGCTCGAGGCGCCAGATGATGTGGCGCACATCATGGTCGTCTATGCTCACCGTCCGCTCGATGCCGCCTTTGGCGTCATAGCTGAACCGGACGATTCCCGAACGCGTCACGGTCACGTGATCCCTGAGGATCGTGGCCAGGCCGAAGGTCGCGTTCTGGGCGGCGTAGCTCTCGCCGCCGACACGGAAGAGACCCAGATCGAGGAGGCGAACCGCGGCCGCCAGCACCTGCTCACGGCTCATGTCGTTGCGCGCCAGATCCTGTGCCACCTGCCGGCGCAGCGACGGCAGCGCCTCGGCGAAGGGGATCATGCGGCCGAACTTCTCCTCGCTGCGGCAGTCCCGCCAGCGCTCGTGATAGAGGTACTGGCGGCGACCGGCCGCATCCGTTCCCATCGCTTGGATGTGCCCGTTGCGCCAGGGGCAGATCCACACGTGTTCCCACGCCGGCGGGATCACCAGGGCTTCGATGCGGGCGAGCGTTGTCCCGTCGACGACGAGCAGCCCGTCGGCGTCCAGGTAGTCGAAGCCGTCGCCGCGACGGACGCGGCGCAGCCCCGGGAGTGACGGGTCGCTGCGCCGCAGGCGGCAGCGATCCGGCCGTTTGCGACGTGCCCGCCTCTCCTCATCACTCTGAGCTCCGCCGTGCGCCACAGCCAGCCGTCGCCTTCCGATGCTCGTCGTCGCCGAGGAACTTCCCGAGCGTGGGAGGGGCGAAACAGCACGCGGTGCCTGCGCCGGCAGCCGGTGAGGAAATGGTTTCGCCGCGCTCCGCGCGGGAACCTCACGAGAGGTGCAGCTGTGAAGGAGGTGCAAGATGTACATCGGAGTCGGAGCAGCCGTCGTGATTCTGATCATCATCCTGTTGATCATCCTGCTCTAGGAGCGAGACGGCACGGTGACAGGCCCATCTGCTTGATCTCGATGAAGGAGAAACGATGGACTGGAACATCATTGAGGGCAAGTGAAGCCCACAAACGCGCCGACGACCGGGCTCGTCGGCAGGCGGCGTGGTGCAGGGTCGAGGATGAGGGACACACCAGGCCCGCCCGCCGGGCGGGCCTGGTGTGTCCCTCGTGTGACGGGAAGGTCACCCTTTGGCGGCCGTCCGTGTGATAGGGAAGACCGCCATTTGGCGGCACGATGGGGGTCTTGCGCAAGTCGCGCTGCCCTGCTATCATCACACGTTCACTTCGCACCGCTCCGCCGTGCGACGTTTCTTGACGACTGCAGCCCCGCTCGGGGCAGGAGATAGAGCGCGTGACAGAGCCTGAAGAACGTTCGCCGCAGGGCGACCTCGGCGTGCTGGGAATCGACGAGGTCCAAGCCCTTCTTGACGAGGGTCGCGAGCAGGGCTACCTCAAGGCGCCCCAGATCGCTTCGGCGTTGGGCGATCTCGATCTGACTGTTGAGCAGATCGAGGAGATTCACGCCGTCTGCGCGGACCTCGGTATCGACATCATCGACAGCGAGGGCCACGCAGTCGAGCCCGAGGCCGCGAGCGAGGACGAGGGAGCCATCAAGCTCGACCTTTCGGTGAAGTCGCCGTCGAGCGATCCGGTCCGCATGTACTTCAGCGAGATGGGCAAAGTGCCCTTGCTCACTGCCGAGCAGGAGGTCTCGCTGGCACGGCGCATCGAGCGCAAGGACATGGAAGCCAAGCGGCAGCTCATCGAGGCCAACCTGCGCCTCGTGGTCTCCATCGCCCGCCGGCATACGGGTCGCGGCATGTCTTTGCTCGACCTCATCCAGGAGGGGAACCTCGGCCTCATTCGCGCCGTGGAGAAGTTCGACTACAAGCGCGGCTACAAGTTCTCGACCTATGCCACCTGGTGGATCCGCCAAGCGATCACTCGTGCTCTGGCCGACCAAGCGCGAACGATTCGCATCCCCGTGCACATGGTGGAAAACATCAACAAGCTCATCCGGGTCCAGCGGCAGCTGCTGCAGGACATCGGCCGCGAGCCGACGCCCGAGGAGATCGCGTCCGAGATGGGGATGACTCCCGACAAGGTGCGCGAGATGTTGAAGATCAGCCAGGAGCCCACCAGCCTGCACACGCCCATCGGCGACGAGGGCGACACGATGCTGGGCGATTTCATCGAGGACAAGGAAGCGCCCTCGCCCGTCGAGGAGGTCGACGAGATCGTCCAGCGTGAGGAGCTGGAGCGTGTGCTCGACCTGCTCACGCAGCGTGAGCGCAAGGTGATCGAGCTACGCTACGGCTTGTCCGGCGGTCACCCGAAGACGCTCGAGGAGGTCGGCGTCGAGTTCGGCGTGACGCGCGAGCGCATCCGCCAGATCGAGGCGAAGACGCTGGCCAAGCTCAAGGCGTACCGCGCCGCGCAGTCCCTGCGCGGCTTCATCGACTGACGCCCGACCCGGCTACGGCGCCGGCGGAGGTGGCGGCGCCGTGCGGAGCGACGGCGCCGTCGCCAGCGCCGAGCCGAGCAGAACCAGCGGCATTCCCAGCGCTATTCCCAGCGTGAACGGCTCGCTGAGCACGATCACGCCGAGGAGCACTGCGACAAGCGGATTGACGTACGTCACGATCGTCGTGCGCGACGGTCCCACTTCGCGCACCAGGTCGAAGAACAGCAGGAAGGCGAGGGCCGTGCACACGAGCGACAGCGTGAGCACGGACCCGGCGGCGGCCGGCGACAACGACTGCGGCGGCCACAGCGCGATCGCCGGCGCGTACAGCACGGCATTCATGATCAGCGATGCCGTGATGACGCCGAGGGTCGGCAGATCGCACAGATGCCGGTCGACGACGTAAGGGCCGATGGCGAAGCACACGGCGACGCCGGCCATCTCGACCACGGCGAGGGGGTCGCTGGCGCCTATGTCGATTCCGACCAGCGCGACGACCCCCGCGAATCCGATGATCAAGCCGATGGTCCGTCGCCGATCGTAGAGCTCGGCGCCGCTCCCCTTGCGGTAGAGGACGGCAGCGATGAGCGGCACCGAGGCGACCAGCAGTCCGGCAAGCGAGCTCGAGATTCGCTGCTGCGCATGCGACAGCAGCAGCCAGGGCAGCGATACCTCGACGAGCGTGTAGACAGCGACCCAGCGCCAATGCGAGAACGCGAGCCGGAGCTGACCGCGGCGCAGGGCGAGCGGCGTGAGGAGGACGGCGGCCGGCAGAGCCCTCAGAAACACCAGGGTCTGCGGGGGGATCTCGCGCACGGCGATGCTCGTGAACAGGTAGGGAATGCCCCAGATGATGCACAGGGCGATGAAGAGCGCCCAGCCGCGGCGTGACACGCGTCAGCCTGCGGAGAGGATCGGCGCATCGGGCTTGATGCCCGGAAACGCCCGACGCATCGTCCTCTGTTTCGCCGGCTTGACGATCATAGGTACTATTCTATGCGCGCCCACCAGACCGTCGTGACCAGCTGACGTCGGGCGGCGTGGCGGAGGAGGGGGATGAGCGAGCCCAGAGAGACAGCCCAATGCATCGAGGAAGTCGTCCCCGGTTTGCACCACTGGCGCATCCACAACGGCGCGATCGGGGGCGGGATCTCCAGCTCTCACGCCCTGCTCACCGGTCAGGGCACGGTGTTCGTCGATCCCGTCCGCTTGTCCGACGACGCGCTGCAGTCGATACCTCGGCCGGCGGCGATCCTGCTGACCGCAACGTGTCACCAGCGGTCGGCGTGGCGCTACCGCTCCGCCTATGGCGCCTGCGTCTGGCTCCCGTCGGACGCCGACGCTGCCGACGAGGAGCCGGACCGGCGCTACGCGGAGGGAGACCTGCTGCCCGGCGGCCTCAGGGCGGTGCGCACGCCGGGGCCAGAGTGGGCCCACTACTGCTTCCTCCTTGAACGAGACCCCGGCGTCCTGTTCTGCTCGGACCTCGTCATGCAACGCGACGACATCCCGGGCGGATTGGACTTCATCCCCGCCGAGTATCACGAGGATCCCGCGGAGACGCGGCGCAGCGTGCGGCGTCTGCTCGAACTTCCCTTCGGGGTTCTCTGCCTCGCACACGGCGCGCCGCTGACCGATGATCCGAAGGCGACGCTCCGCGAACTGCTCGAGTCCGGGCGGTGAGCGCGGCCGCCGGCGTGAAGCGCGTGCAGCGTTGCCGCAGTCTGTCGCCTTCCACGGCCCTGTGTCCGTTTCGGGCGGCGCCATCGTGAGTTCAGGCCGCTGGGCGGCGGTGGCTGCGGCCGGCAGCAGGATCCTGCTGGCGCTCGTCGCGCTCGTCACCATGCTGACGATCGGGGTGCGAGAACGGGCGCCGTTCCTCCGCGATCCGCGCGCCGAGGCGCTTGACGGCCCTGCGGCGGCGATGCTCGAGCCGTGGGCCCACTGGGACGGCGTATGGTTCATCCGCATCGCCGCCGACGGCTACGGCGCTCATCAGAACAGCCAGGCTTTCTTCCCGTTGTACCCGCTGCTGGTACGCGCCGTCTCCTGGGTGGCGGGCGACTTCGTCATCGCCGGCGTGCTCGTCTCGCTGACCTGCTACGCAGGCGCCATGATCCTCCTCTACCAGCTAGTCAAGGAGGACTTCGGCGCTTCTGCCGGGGCCTGGACGATCGTCTTCATTTCGCTCTTCCCGACCGCGCTCGTGTTTCAGGCTGTGTACAGCGAATCGCTCTTCCTGCTGTTGTCAGTGGCCTGCTTCGCCGCCGCCCGGCGCGGCAACTGGCTGGCCGCGGGACTGGCCGGCCTGCTGGCGACGGCGACGCGCAGCAGCGGGCTGGCGCTGCTCGTGCCCTTGGCCTTCATGTGGTGGGAACAACGGCACGCCATCGCCCTGCGGCTGCCCGGGGGACCGCAGGCGAGGGCGCCACGGCTTCGCCGGCCCACCCTGGCTTCGCTCGCCTGCCTCCTCCTCGTCCCTGCGGGCCTCGCGCTCTACATGGCGCATCTCTGGGCGACGTTCGGCGACCCGCTGCTGTTCGGACAGGTGCAGGCCAGCTGGGGACGCGCTTTCGCGGCGCCCTGGGCGTCCATCTGGCACGGAGCGGTCGAGGCGATTCGCGGTACGGGGTGGCTGCTCGCCAACGGGCCAGGCGAGCTGTTGGGCACGCGAAACGACTCGGGCGGCATGCCACTGGAGGTTCTCGGCAACCTCTACGAGTTCGCCGGGCTGCTGGCCGCGCTCGTCCTGCTCGCCCTGTGCTGGCGCAGGCTTCCCGCCGCCTACACGGTCTACGCGCTCGCGGCCTTCCTCTTCCCGCTCTTCTATCCCGCAGCGGGCCGCCCGCTCTCCAATCTGCCGCGTTTCGTGCTCGCCGACTTCCCGCTGTTCATCGCCCTGGCGGTGACCCTTGCGCCCCATCGCATTGCGCGATGGGTCGTCGCCGCGGTCATGGCGGCGCTGCTGATCGTGGGCACCGTCTACTTCGCCAGCTGGAGCTGACAGCCTCGCCTGACCCCGTCGTCCCTGCCCCGTGCTCGCTTGAAGCGCGTCGCGGCCTGTCGTGAAACCGTTGCTTAACGGTAGGGTTGCCCAGGGCACATCATGCACAGCACATCAGCAGCGAGCATCGGAGGGACCATGGACCTGGTGCAGCTTTCACGCAAGGACCTCGACGCCGTCGTATTCGACATGGATGGCGTCGTCACGCGAACGGCCGCCGTCCACGCCGCCGCTTGGAAGAGGCTCTTCGACGCCTACCTCGCCGGCCGCGGCGTGCGAGAGCAGGTCGTCTACGAACCCTTCGACGCGGACGGCGACTACCGGCTCT
Organism: uncultured Thermoleophilia bacterium; assembly: GCA_964533575.1. Taxonomy (GTDB): domain Bacteria; phylum Actinomycetota; class Thermoleophilia; order UBA2241; family UBA2241; genus CAIXSE01. Next base: position 46,294 of record CAZHMG010000003.1, read on the forward strand.
ATGTCGACGGCAAGCCGCGCTACGACGGCGTCGCCTCCTTCCTGCTCTCACGGGGCATCGAGCTTCCGTGGGGCGACCCGAGCGACCCCCCGGATGCAGAGACCGTCTGCGGGCTGGGCAACTCGAAGAACGACTACTTCCGCAGCGAGATCGAGGAGCACGGGGTGCGTCCGTTCGAGACCACGGTCGATCTGGTCCGGGAGCTGCAGGCGCACGGGTTCGGGACAGCAATCATCTCCGCCAGCCGGAACGCCGAAGTCGTTTTGAACGCAGCCGGCGTCGGCGACCTGTTTCCGGTCCGCGTCGACGGCCTCGTCGCCGAAGAGCTCTCGCTGCCGGGCAAGCCGGATCCCGCCGTGTTCGTCGAGGCGGCTCGGCAGCTAGGGGCGACGCCGGCGCGCACGGCGATCGTCGAAGACGCCATCGCCGGCGTGACCGCCGGCCGCCGCGGAGCGTTCGCCCTCGTCATCGGCGTCGACCGCAGCGGCAGCGACGCCCCCGGCCTGCTCGAGAACGGCGCCGACGTCGTTGTTCGCGACCTGGCTGAGGTGGTCGTCGCCGAGGAGGGATCGCAGGCAGCAGCGCCGTCGATCGGCGCCGAGCAGAGACCGCGGGCAGCCGCGCCGACGATCAGCGCCGACGAGGTGGTGGCTGGGCTGGAAGGCGCTCTGGCGGTCTTCCTGGACTACGACGGCACGCTCACGCCGATTGTCAACGACCCGGCGGCAGCGTTTCTGCCGACGGCCATGCGGCCGGTGTTGGAGCGCCTCGCCAAGGTTTGTCCCGTCGCCATCGTGAGCGGCCGCGACTTGGCCGACGTGAAGCAGCTCGTCGCCGTAGAAGGCCTTGTCTACGCGGGCAGCCACGGCTACGACATCGATGCGCCCATGAACCTCGGCGGCCGCCGCCAGGTCGGAGACGACTACACGGCGGCCCTGGACGAGGCCGAGAAGGCGCTGCACGAGGAGCTCGACGGCATCCCGCGCGTCTTCATCGAGCGCAAGCGCTTCGCGATCGCCATCCACTATCGTAACGTCGATCCCGGCGACGAGCCGCGCGTCGACGACGGTGTGAGCCGCGTCGCCCCTCGCTTCGCCAATCTGCGCCGCACCGGCGGCAAGAAGGTCTTCGAGTTGCGCCCCGCGATGGCCTGGGACAAGGGGGCCCTGGTGCGCTGGCTGCTCGAGCAGCTCTCGGCGGCCAGCCACGCGCCGCTGACGCCTCTCTATATGGGCGACGATGTGACGGACGAGGACGCCTTCCGCGCCATAGCGGACGACGGCATCGGCGTCAGGGTCGGCGACCCCGGCGAAACCACCGCGGCGCGCTACGTCCTCGAGGACACCGAGGCCGCGCGCGAGTTCCTCGAGGAGCTCGCGGCCGCGCTCGAGGAGAGTGCCGCATGAACGGCTGGACCCTCGTCTATGATGGATTCGACCCGGCCGACGAAGGGCTGCGCGAGGCGCTGTGCACGCTCGGCAACGGCTACTTCGCCACCCGCGGGGCGCTGCCGGAAGCGAGCGCCGACGAGGTCCACTACCCGGGCACGTACGTCGCCGGGTGTTTCAACCGTCTCACGACCGAGATCGCCGGGAGGGACGTCGAGAACGAGGACATGGTCAATGTCCCGAACTGGCTGTCCTTCACCTTCCGCATCGAAGACGGTCCGTGGCTCGACCTGCGATCCGTGACCGTTCTGAGCCACACGCTCGAGCTCGACGTGCGCCGGGGCGTGCTCACACGCTTCACCAGGTTCATGGACGACGCCGGCCGGACGACCTCCCTCACACAGCGCCGCTTCGTTCACATGGACCTGCATCACCTCGCCGGGGTCGAGACCACGATCGTGGCCGAGGATTGGGCCGGCCGCGTGGACATCCTGTCCGCGCTCGACGGTACTGTGACGAACTCGGGTGTGCCTCGCTACCGGGAGCTGAGCCATATCCACCTCGCTCCCGTGGAGGAGGTCGTGGAGCAGGACGGCACGATGACGCTGGCCGTCGAGACGAGCCAGTCGCACATCCGTCTGGCGGAGTCGGCCTCCCTGAAGGTAAACGGGGCTTCCCTGGCCGACGGCGCGATCCGCGAACGGATAGTCCGCCCCGGATACGTTGCAGTGCGCTTCACAGCCGATGTGGAGGCGGGCCAGCCGCTGCGCGTCGAGAAGGTCGTCACGCTCCTTTCATCGCGCGACGCGGCCATCTCCGCCCCGGAGACGTCGAGCCGGGCGATGCTCGATGCGGCGCTGCCGTTCGCCGAGCTCTTAGCGCTCCACGAGAAGGCCTGGGACCGGCTGTGGCGGCGCGCCGACGTCTCGCTGCCCGGCTCCCCAGACATGGAGCTCATGTTGCGCCTGCACGCGTATCACACCCTGCAGGTGGCATCGCCGAACGTCGTGGGCCTCGACGTGGGGGCTCCCGCTCGCGGCCTCCACGGGGAGGCCTACCGCGGGCACATCTTCTGGGACGAGCTCTACATCCTGCCGTTTGTGACAAGGTCGCTGCCTCAGGTCTCGCGCTCGCTGCTGCTCTACCGCCATCGGCGCCTGCCTGCGGCCCGCGCCGCGGCCAGGGCAGCCGGGCTTCAGGGCGCCATGTTCCCCTGGCAGAGCGGCAGTGACGGGCGCGAAGAGACGCAGACGATGCACCTCAACCCGAAGTCCGGGCGCTGGCTGCCGGACAACTCGCACCTCCAGCGTCACGTTGCTCTGGCCATCGCCTACAACGTCTGGAAGTACTACGAGTGGACCGGGGACGAGGAGTTTCTCGCCGGCTACGGCGCTGAGCTCTTCCTCGAGCTGTTGCGGTTCATGGCCGGGCTGGCCACGTTCAACGAGACGACTGGGCGCTACGACATCCGTGGCGTCATGGGGCCCGACGAGTATCACGACGGGTATCCCGGCGTCGACGAACCCGGGATAGACAACAACACGTACACCAACGCTATGACCGCCTGGATGGCCGCGAAGGCCGGCGAGATTTTGGCGCGGCTGTCGGAATGGCGCCGCGCCGAGCTCTTCGACCAGCTCGGCATCGCCGACGACGAGCCGGCGCGCTGGGACGAGCTCTCGCGCCGGTTGACGCTGGTCTTCCAGGACGATGGCGTGCTCAGCCAGTTCGAGGGCTACGACGAGCTGCTGGAGTTCGACTGGGAGGGCTACCGCGCCAAGTACGGCGACATTCACCGGCTCGACCGCATTCTGGAGGCGGAAGGCGATACCGCGAACCGCTACAAGCTGTCCAAGCAGGCAGACGTCGTGATGCTGTTCTACCTGCTGTCCTTTGAGGAGGTGGCGGCTCTGCTGGAGCGGCTGGACTATGGCTTCGATGCGGCTGCGGCCGATCGCACCATCGCCTATCACGAGCAGCGCAGTTCGCACGGCTCGACGCTCAGCCGAGCCGTGTATGCCTGGGCCATGGGGCGAAGCAATCCGGCAGCGGCCTGGCAGCACTTCGCCGTCGCCCTCGGCAGCGACCTGCATGACATCCAGGGCGGCACGACGCGCGAGGGAGTGCACCTCGGCGTGATGGCGAGCACCGTCGATCTCATCCAGCGTGGCTACACGGGTCTGGGGACGAGCGCGGGGTGCCTCTCCTTCAACCCCCAGCTGCCCGATGAGATCCCGGAACTGTCGTACGCGATGTCGTACCGCGGGCATCTGATCGAGGTGTTCTGCAATCACCAGACCCTTCGCCTGAGTCTCGCGGACACCGGTGCGGCATCGATCGCCGCGCGTGTGTGTGGCGACGAATGCCACCTCGTCTCCGGGCAGACGATCGAGGTGGGGCTGCCGGCGCGCTCATAACAAGGGATCGCCGATGTGCCGCGGCAGAGGAACCGCCCGGCCGGCGCCGAAGTGTGGCCGGATATGGCCTTTCCGGGCGGTCGCGCGCCGACCTGCCCGAGCAGGCTCAGGGGGCCACAAGTCGGTTTGCAGCCCTTTTCCCGGCGGCCGGCGGGGTGGGCGGGTTGAGGCTGCAGCCTCCGCCCGCCATAATCCCTGCTTGGGCTTCCTGACGGCTGACAAGGGAGAACGTCCCGATGATAGTGTTCGAAGACGTCACCAAGACCTACGACCCGGGTACTGTCGGCCTCCAGAACTTCACCTGTCACATCGGCAAGGGGGAGTTCGTGTTCCTTGTGGGACCTTCGGGCTCGGGTAAATCCACCCTCATCAAGCTGGTCCTCCGGGAGCTCGTGCCCGACCAGGGGCGCATCCTCGTGGCGGGGCGAAACCTCAACACGCTCAGACGCAGCAAGGTGCCGCTGCTGCGGCGCAACATCGGCTGTGTCTTCCAGGACTTCAAGCTGCTTCCCAACAAGACGGTGCATGACAACGTCGCGTACGCGCTCGAGGTCGTGGGCGAACCCAGACGATCGATCCGCCGAAAGGTGCCCGAGATTCTCAGTCTCGTCGGCCTCTCAGAGAAGGTGAACAACTACCCGCACGAGATCTCGGGCGGCGAGCAGCAGCGTGTCTCGGTGGCACGCGCTTTCGTCAATCACCCGCCGCTGCTCCTGGCCGACGAGCCGACAGGCAACATCGACCCGGACACGGCCGTGGGCATCATGCAGCTGCTCGTGCGCATCCAGCGCACCGGCACCACCGTCGTCGTCGCCACACACGACCGCGACATGGTCAACCGCATGCGCCGGCGCGTGCTCCAGCTCGATCGCGGCGTGCTCGTACGCGACGAGCGGCGCGGCGCGTACGATCAGGTCGCAGAAGAGGTCGTCAGTGAGGTCTAGCTTCTTCTTCGGCGAGGCCCTCGGGTCGATGCGCCGCAACTGGGTCATGGCCATGGCGGCCGTGATCACCGTGTTCATCAGCACAGCCATCCTGGGCGGCGTACTCGTGACGCGCGACAACCTGAACGAGGGTGCAACAAACCTCAAGAACCGCGTCATGGTCGAGGTCTTCGTGCGCGATGAGGCGACGCCGGAAGCAGTGCAGGAACTGGAGCGTCGCATCCAGAACATCGCCGAGGTCAAGACGTACCGCTACATCTCCAAGGAGGAGGCGCTGGCCATCTTCCGCCAGCGCTACGGCAGCCTCGCCGACAATCTGCAGACCAATCCCCTCCCGGCGTCATTCGAGATCCAGGCCACCGACGCCAACGACGTCGACATGATCGCGCAGCAGTTCTTTGACGATCCGACCGTCGACAACGATCCCGGCACGCACAACGGAGTCAAGTACGCGCGTGAGACGGTGCGCAAGATGCTGGGGACGATCAGCATCATCGAGAAGGCCATGTGGGCGACGACGGGCATCTTCGCCGTCGCCGCCGTACTGCTCATCAGCACGACCGTGCGCCTTTCCATCTTCGCGCGACGGCGCGAGGTCGAGATCATGCGTCTGGTCGGAGCGACCAACTGGTTCATTCGCTGGCCTTTCGTGCTCGAGGGCTTCATGACGGGGCTCATCGGCGCGCTGCTCGCCTCAGCGTTCGTGTACGCCGGCAACTGGGCGATCTCAAGCTGGATTCAGAGCTCGGAGATCAACTTCATCGATCTGCAGGTGTATGAGATGTGGTGGCGAGCGGACGTCTGGCCGCTCGGCCTGATGCCGACGCTCGTCGTCATCGGCGCCCTCCTGGGCGCGTTCGGGAGCCTCGTGGCTCTGCGCCGCTACCTGAAGACGTGAGAAACGGCGCGTCTACAGGATTCCGCCGTGCGTCCGAAGAACACTGGTGATTACCATGACAATCGCCCGTAGGCTCATCATCGCCGTCGTCCTTGCCGTCCTGGTGGCCGGCGTTGGGCAGGGCGTGTTCGCCCAGCCCGCAGACGCGAAGACGCAGGCCCAGATAAAGAAGGAGCTCAAGGCCGCGCGGACCAAGATCGCCGGCGCCAACGACCGCAAGCAGAACCTCGCCGAGCAGATCGCGGCGCTCGACAAGCGCCTCAACCAGATCGAGTCGGAGTTGCGACGCCTGGCGGGCAAGATCGAGTCGGTCGAAGCCAGACTGCAGGCAACCCGCGGACGGCTCGACGTGCTGCGCGAGCAGCTGCGCGTCAAGCGCCTGGAGCTGAGGGCGGCGGAGGCGAAGCTGCGGGCCGAAGAAGAGAACCTGCAGACGCGCATGGTGCTCGCCTACAAGACCTCCGACCTCACGTATGTCGATGTCGTCCTGGCCTCGACCAGCTTCGAGGATCTCGTCACCCGCACGAGCATGGTGCAGGATCTCATCGACAGCAACAACGACCTGGTGGGGACGCTTGAGGAGGCGCGCGTCGTCGTCGAGCGCGAGAAGGTCGCCCTCGCCGAGAAGGAAGACGCCGTCCACGCTGCCGTGATCGAGCTTCAGGAGGAAGAGGACGAGCTGCTGACGTTGCGCGCGTCCCAGCGCGATCAGAAGGCTCAGTCGCTCACGGCGCGCAGCGAGAAGAACAGGGCGATGGCGGCCGTCAGGAAAGACATCGCCGTGCTCAAGCGCCAGGAGGCGCAGCTCATGGCCGAGAGCCGCCAGCTCTCCGGCGTCATCAGCAACTGGGGCGGAGGCGGAGGCGGCACCGGCGACATGATGCGGCCCGTCAACGGTCCTGTCACATCGCCCTTCGGCTATCGCATCCATCCGATCCTCGCCTACAGGAGAATGCACACCGGCGTCGACTTCGGCGTGGGCTATGGGGCACCGATCCGGGCAGCCGACAGCGGTACAGTCATCTACGCGACATGGATGGGCGGCTACGGCAACGTGATCATCATCAATCACGGCGGGGGTCTGTCGACCCTGTACGCCCATCAGTCGTCGCTGGCCGCGGGAGCGGGAGCGAGCGTCGGCAGGGGCCAGGTGATCGGTTATGTCGGGTCGACCGGCTTGTCCACCGGGCCGCACCTGCATTTCGAGGTGAGGCGTAACGGAACCCCAGTCGACCCCATGCGCTACATCAACTGATGCGCGCCCTGCGCGCAATTGTCATCGTCCTGCTCGTCGCTCTCGGGTTCCTGGGAGGCTACTTCGCCGGCTGGTACCTGCACGGCGAAAACGTGACCTTCGGATCCAGCAGGAACAGCTCAGATAAGGCCGAGAAGGCGGGTGAGCTGCAACAGCGCATCGTGCAGGAGTTGCTGGATCGTTACTACAAGCCCGTGGATGTCGACCAGCTCTCACAGTCGGGCGTGCGCGGCACGCTCGAGTCGCTCGACGACCCATATACCGTGTACCTGTCGCCGGAAGAGACGCAGGCCTTCGAAGAGAAGCAGAAGGGCGAGTATTCGGGCATCGGCGCCGCCTTGCAGGCCGAGCCCGAGGGCCTGGTCATCACCAGCGTCTTCGAAGGGTCGCCAGCCGCCGGGGCGGGGCTGGAACCCGGCGATACCATCCTGATGGTCGACGAGCATGCGACGGCCGGCGTCGCCATCGAGACGAGCATCGCACGCATCAAGGGCGAGCCGGGCACCGATGTCGAACTCACGATCCAGCCGAAGAGCGGCGGGGAGAAGACGGTCAGCGTCACGCGCCGAACGATCGAGATCCCGGAGACCAGCATTCGGATGGAGCGAACCGGCGGCGAGAAGATCGGCTACATCCAGCTGTACGAGTTTGGGGGCAACGCAGCGCGCGACGTGCGCGAGGACATCGAGACTCTCACAAAGCAGGGCGCCCAGTCGTTTGTTCTCGATCTGCGTTTCAACGGCGGGGGGCTCCTCGATCAGGCGGTGGACGTGACTGGTCTCTTCCGCACCGGCGTGGTGACGTCCACCAAGGGTTTGCACTCCCCGCTGGAGGTACTCGAGACGCGCGGGCCCGTGGCGACGACGAAGCCGCTGGCCGTCCTCGTCAACGGCTACTCGGCGAGCGCGTCAGAGATCGTGACGGGCGCTCTCAAGGATGCCGATCGCGCCGAGATCATCGGCACCAGGACGTTCGGAAAAGGCCTCGTCCAGAGCATCATTCCTCTCGGCGAGGGATCGGCGCTCAAGCTGACGACGGCCGTGTACCTCACGCCCAACGGCACCAGCATCAATAAGAAGGGTATCGCTCCGGACATCAAGGTCGTCGACGTGAAGAAGACGAAGAAGGACGAGCAGTTGGAGCGTGCGCTCGCCTATCTGGCGTCGCTGAACTGACGATTGAAGCCGGCCCCGGGGCGTGACTCGTCGCGTCGCCCAGCCGGAAGGGGGTGCCCGAACGCATGGCGACTCGTCGAAACCAGCCGGCGCGCGGCGCCCACGGCAGAGGCGCCTCCAAGCGCGGCGAGCAGCCCCGCCGGCGTGAGCGGTCGGGCGCGAAGCCGCCGGGCGGGGAGCGGCACCCCGGTTCCGCCACCCAGCCCAAGCCGATGCCGTATCGGGTCACCAAGTGGGGCCGGTTCACGGCCCTCGAGCCCCTCTTCGCGGACGAACGCACGTATCTGATCGCCAAGGGCGGGCGGCCCGTCCAGCTCGATCAGGTCGTCCTCGCCGTCCCGTCACGAGGCGAGCGGCGCACTGTCGTCGAGGTGCTGGGGACGGTGGACGACCTCGACGCCGTCCTGGTCGGCATGCTCGCAGTCGCCGGCATTCCCCGCGGTTTCGATGACGATGTGCAAGAGGAGGCCGTGGCCGTCAGAGGCCGGTCGGGAAGAGTGGATGCGGGACGTCGAGACCTGACGGGACTGGCGGCCTTCACCATCGACCCCGACACGGCGCGGGACTTCGACGATGCGATCAGCGTGCGCCGCGATGGGGACGGGTATCGCGCGCACGTGCACATCGCCGACGTGTCGTACTTCGTGGACGACGACGGCGCGATCGAGGCGGAGGCGCGCCGCCGAACGTCGAGCGTGTACCTGCCGCTCTTCGCCGAGCCGATGCTGCCGTCGGCGCTGAGCAGCGACGTATGCAGTCTCGTGCCGCGCGAGTCGCGCAAGTGCCTGACGGTCGAGTTCACTTTCGATGCTGAGGGGCGCCGGACCACGACGCACTTCTATCGTTCCCTGATCCGCAGCGATCACCGCCTGACGTACGGCTTCGTCGACACGATCATCGGGCCTGACGAGGCGCCGCCGCCGGCGACGCGCGAGGCGGCGGCCGAGGCGGTCGGCACGCTGGGCGTCCCGGGAGCCACGACGCACGCCTCTGCTGAACTCATCCAGCAGCTCCGCCTGGCGGCGGAACTGGCGGAGGTGCTGCGCCGACGCCGCCAGGCCCGCGGCGCACTCACGCTCGGCTCGTTCGAACCGGAGTACGCGTTCGACCACGCCGGCGAGCTGTCCGCCGCGGTCATGCGCCCGGAGACGCCCTCGCACGCCCTCGTCGAGGAGTTCATGCTCGTCGCAAACGAGGCGGTGGCCGAGTTTCTGCTGCGCAAGAAGGCCAAGACCCTCTATCGTGTCCACGAGCCGCCGGCCGCAGCCAGCATGCGCGAGCTGCTGGACGCGCTGGAGGAGCTCGACATACCCACGCCTGCGTTCCCCGAGGGTCAGGCGGTGCAGGCCGGTGACCTGGCTGAAGCATTCGCCGCAGTGGCGCGGATCGTTGCCGAGACGAGCGCTCGCGAGGGCCGTGGCCGGTGGGCTTGGTCCACCCTTCTGCTGCGCTCGCTCAAGCAGGCGCGGTACGCCCCCGTGAATCTCGGCCATTTCGGTCTCGCCAGTCCGGCGTACCTGCACTTCACGTCCCCCATCCGGCGCTACCCGGACCTCGTGACGCATCGCAGTCTCCTGCTTCACCTCGGCGAGACCGGGAGCGAGATGGGCGAAGCGGAGATCGCGGCGGCCGGCGAGGACTGTTCCAGGCTGGAGCGCGACATCTCTCGTCTCGAGCTGAAGGCGGACGACGTCGCCCTCTGTGTCCTGCTGGAGCGGCGCCTCGGGAAGCAGGGCTGGGACGAGGTTTTCTCCGGCGAGATCATCGGGCTGATCGGCGCCGGTCTGTTCATCCGCTTCGGCGAGGTCTTCGAGGGGTTCCTGTCGTGCCGCCGTCTGGGCGGGGAACGCTTTGAGCCGAGCCCGCATTCAACGGCGCTCATCGGTCAACAGACCGGCCTCCGCTATCGGCTCGGCGATACGGTTGACGTCAAGGTCGAGCGCGTGGACCGCCTGCGAGGGCGAGTTGACCTGGCCCTTTTCGAGCAGCCGGAGGCCACGGGACGCCGGGAAAGCGGGCCTTCCTCCGGTCGCACTGACCGCGGCCGAGGCCGGCCTCCGCGTCGTGGCGGGAGCACTCCTGCAGCTCGCCGTCGTCGCTGATCCCAGAGGTCGCGCCTATGCCGAGCGCGGCGCAGGCTTGGGTTCCATAGGGTACGCTACGTGCATGGCGCGCGAGACCGGCATCAAGAGAGTCGCGGAGAACCGCAAGGCCTTCCACGACTACTTCATAGACGAGACGTACGAGGCGGGGATGGCGCTCGTAGGCACCGAGGTGAAGTCCCTCCGTGAAGGCCGCATCAATCTGCGTGACAGCTTCGTCGAGGTCAGGGGGGCGCTTCATGCCCCCGAGCTCTACCTCGTCGGAGCGCACATCAGCCCCTTCGCCCAAGGCAACATCTGGAACCACGAGCCGTTGCGCTCGCGCAAGCTGCTGCTGCACCGTCAGGAGATCGAGCGCATCGCCCAGCGCGTCCGGGAGCGCGGCTACACGGTGGTTCCCACGAAGGTCTACTTCAAGGACGGGCGCGCCAAGATCGAGATAGGGCTGGCGCGCGGCAAGAAACTGTACGACAAACGCCAGGACATGGCTGAGCGCGACGCCAAGCGAGATGTCGAGCGGGTCCTGCGCGGGCGGGGGGAGGACGGCAGGTGAGGATGGAGAGACTGAGTGACGCACAGAGGGATGAGGCGATTGGCCGCCTCGCCGGATGGAGCGCCGACGAGGCCGCGCTGACCCGCACGGTGCGCTTCGCCGACTTCGTCCAGGCGATGGATTTCGTCAACGAGGTGGCCGACCTGGCCGAGCGCCACAATCATCACCCGGACATCGACATCCGCTACAACAGGGTTACGCTGCGGCTCTCCTCACATGACGCCGGTGGCGTCACAGAGCGCGACGTCGCGCTGGCGAGGGCCATCGACCACCTCGCATGACGCCGGGCCCGGGCCGACCCGGCTCCGTTCAACGCACATCGGCAGCGGCCATCATGGGTGGCCGCTGCCGATGGTGCGTTACCGTGACTCTCTGACGCCGCGACCGCGGCGTGGGGTCAGGCCCCTCAGGTGAAGCCGCAGCCGGCGGGCGCCGCGCAGCTGCCGGCCGACGCCGAACTCGCCGATGACGACGTCCCGCCGCACATGAAGCTCGTGAACTTCTGCTGCACATCCGTGGAGCCGCAGGCGGGGCACTGCTTCTGATCGTCCTTGAGAAACCCCATCGAGAACACTTCGAAGACGTTGTCGCAGGAGCGACAGGTGAGATCGTACGTTGCCATGGACCAAGCATCCTTTCCGAGATCAGTCTGAGCTTACACCACTGCCGCCACGGGCCTCACCTCGAACGTTCGGCAGACGAGAGCGCACGAGCCACACTCGGTACAAAGCTCGTACTCGATCCGGGGGGCAGACGTGGCGGTATCCTGGATGATCGCGCCCTGAGGGCAGCAGGAGACGGCTGGGCAGCGATGATTCTTGGGACAATGCTGGTCGTTGACGACGATCATGCGCGTTCCTCCTGCCTGATACCCTTAGGGGTATAAAGTATACGGCACAGCCGGGCTGCCGCAACCCCCACTCTCGGTTGGACGCCGCCGCCAAGGCGCTCGCGGAAGCAAGGCGGCCGACCGTCGCCATCGTGGCCGCAGGGTCCTCGGACGCCCTGCCGCTTCTGCTACACTGCGCGCGACATGAGCGAGGGGCCGCGTCGTCGCGAGCATAGCCAGGTCTGCCGGTCGACTCGGACCATGCGTCGCCGTCAAGTGCGCCGTCGGCGAGCGGCTGCCCTCGCCGTCTTCCTCATCGCCCTCGGCGCGCTCGCCTTCGGAGCGCGCGTGTTCATCACCGAAGGGGCAGACCCGGCATCGGGCGCCAGCGACCAAGTGCCGGGGCGTGCCGTGAACGGGAGCGCGGCCAAGTCGCCATCCGCCGCTCGCAGCTCGGTCGCCTCCACCTCGACCTCCCCTGCTGTTTCCGCCACCTCGTCGCCTTCATCGAAGGTGATCGAGATCGGCTGGGTGGGTGACACGATACCCGGTTCGAGGTACGGCATGCCGCCGAACGGCGGACGTGCTCTCTTCGCGAGCGTGAGGGATGAGCTCCAGGCGCCTGACCTCATGATCGCCAACCTCGAGGGAACGTATTCGACCGCGGGACCTTCAAAGTGTGACGGCGTGGATTCCAGGGTGTGCTTCGCCTTTCAGGCTCCCCCGGCGTACGCGAAGGCCTTGGCTTGGGCAGGTATTGATCTCGTGAGCTTGGCCAACAACCACTCCTACGATTACTTGCAGCGTGGGTTCGACCAGACGAAACAGGCTCTGGAGAGCGCAGGCGTTGACTACACGGGCCTCCTGGAGACCGTCAAGGTCGTCAAGGTCGACGGCGTACGCGTGGCGGCGGTGGGCTTCTCGCCGTACTCTTGGAGTCCGAATGTCAACGACATCGCCGGATCTGTCGCACTCGTCGAACGCGCAGCTGACATGGCGGACGTCGTGGTAGTGATCATGCACGTCGGAGCGGAGGGATCCGACAAGATCCACACACCGAAGGGGCCGGAGGTGGCCTTCGGCGAGCTTCGCGGCGACTCACGCTCGTTCGCCCACGCGATGATAGACGCCGGCGCCGATCTCGTGCTCGGCTCCGGCCCGCACGTGATCCGCGGCATCGAGCGCTACAAGAATCGCCTGATCGCCTACTCGCTCGGGAACTTCGCCAGCTGGAGGAACTTCGGCACAGGCGGCAACCTGAGCCTGTCCGGCCTGCTCACAGTGCGCATCGATCAGAAGGGCCGCCCGCAGGGCGGGCGCTGGCAGTCGATGCTCATAGTGAGCCCCGGCGTGCCCGTCGTGGACTCAGGCCACAGTGCCGCCCGGCTCGTCAAACAGCTCTCGGCCGCGGACTTTGCGCGCACGTATGACCTGGACGCCGAGGGCGCATTCTCCGCGGAGTAGCCGTCCGCGATGCAGCCATCGCGGTCCTTGCGGTGCGCGGGACGGCGGCGGTTCGACAGTCGCGGCACCGTGCCAGTCGGGAAGGCTAGCTGTCTGTCATGGCGGCGATGAACGCCGACGCGAATGCAGACTCCAGCCTCTCGAAGCAGGCGTCGAGATCCATCTCGGGACCCCGGGTGCGGATCTGCGAGGTGGTGAGGTCGAGGCGCGTCGCCACGCTCCTGCCCGGGGTCCAGGCGGCGGCGCGGCGCAGGCCCCAGCCGATCGCCTCGGTCACGAGGACGAACAGGACGAGGACCAGCAGCCCGATCGCCACGAAGAGGAGTTCCTGGACCGCGGACTCCGCCGGGACGGCGAACAGCACGCCGAGCAGCGCGATGCTCGCGAACTCGGCGACGGCTCCGCCGGCGACGACGAGGGCCCCCACGTCCGAGTGCAGGTTGTGGGTGTCGCGGAGCACCGGCACGGGCGCTCACTTCTCTTTGGGCCTCCGAGCGGGCCTTGGTCGTGAGTGGCGAATACTCATGCAGCCAGCGTCCGCAGTCCCGCCCGTGAGGAGGCACCATGCCGAGCCAGAAGAGACACCTCCTGTTCGACGATCGGTCCAGATACCTGGACAGGTTCGGACTGGTTCTGGCGCTGACCGCCATAGCCATCGTGTCGCTGGCACTCTTCGACCTCTCGGCGTCAGTCGGCGACCTCGTTGCCGGCGTCGCATCCGTCGGGACCAGCGTCCTCGTCGGCGTCACGTTGCTGCTGGCGCTGCGCGCGTCCGGACTGAGACTCAAGTGGCTGCGCGTTGCCGACGTGCTCGTAGCCCTGTTCCTCACAATTGTGGTCGTCCAGATCACCTACGGCCTGGCCACGGACACCGCGTTGTTCGCCCGGGAGGCCACCCGGCCTCTGACGCTCCTCATCCTCTCCGCGTTGGCGCCGATGGTGGTGGTGCGGCGTCTGCTGCAGCACCGCTCCGTCACGACGGGGACGCTGTTCGGCGCCATCTCGGCGTTCCTTCTGATGACCATCGCCTTCTGCTACGCGTTCCTCAGTATCGACGGGCTGCAGGCGACGCCGTTCTTCGCGCAGGCTCAGCCGACTACGTCGTTCATGTACTTCAGCCTCAGCACCATCACGACGGTGGGTTACGGCGACCTGACTCCGATCACGCCGCTTGCGCGGCTGGTCGCGACGGCCGAGGCCGTGTCCGGGCAGGTGTACCTGGTGACTTTTGTCGCCATGCTCGTCGGCCTGCGGGCCCAGCACCTGGTCTCCGCCCGGCACTCGGACACGACGAACGAGTAGCGGGACGGCGCGGCGCCGTGCGCCGACTGAGGCGCCCGCCGCCGCGCCGTGCGAGCGCTGCTCGCTCGAGAACCGCTGCCCGCTTCCTGTCCCACGGGTGCGTGCTGCCCCTCGGATCGCGAGGTGCCGTCGTCGTCAGACGGGCCTGACGACGGCGGCGGTGCCCGACACGGTCACCAGAAACATCGAGGTGTTGGTGCCGACGCCCTCTAGGTCTATCGAGGTGGCGACGACGGCCTTCGCGCCGAGGTCCTCAGCCGCGGCTGCATCTCGGCCATGGCCTCGCTCTGACTCTTGTCGATCTCCTCCTCGTAGGCGCCGGCGCGGCCCGCCGCCGAGGTTGCGGCCGAACGCTTTGAAGTCCTTGCCGACATCGACGCCGTGGATCGCAGCGCCGCTGACCAGGCCCTTGTAGGCGGTGGCGAGCGCCAGCCAGAGGATCATGGCGCCGCCCATGTCGCCGAGGTTGACGTAGTCAAGGCCGAGCAGCGCCGCGATGAAGACCAGGATCGGCAATCCCCCCCGATGATGGTCGCCGGGTTCGCGGCGATGGCGTCGTAGTCGATCCCCATGATCGCCTCGAGGGCGAGGATGAGGAACGCGCACCCGATGCCGATGATCCAGGCCACGCTCGGCCGCGGATTGACTCTCATGATGGAACCCTCCGGTGACAACCCGCTGTCGGCGACCCATCTCGGGCCGTCGTCGCCGCGACCTTGGCCGCATCGGAACATGGCGGCGGCGCTGGATCATCCGGTCAGACTCGCGCGATGGCGTCACCGCGTCACGCGTAGAATGGGACGTCATCTATTCGCTGAGCCGGGAGTAGCCGACGCTCGTGAGGAACCGTCCTCTCGCGTCCACCGGCCGACTCATCGCCCCTGACGCCGGCCGCGGTCGGTCGGCCGCCTACCGGCATGGACCCGGCGCTGCCAGAGTCCTTCAGACGGCGGTTGCGCCACGTTGATGAGATCGTGGCGCAGCCCGAGATCCGCCGGGAAGTCGCAGCGCGGATGTATTCTCCCGTCGCCCGCCAGGTGTCTACGAGGAGTCGGCGGACGTCGCGGTTGTCGGCTTGGTCGTCGTTGGCGGTGGTGATCACCGCGATAAATCCTGCCGCAGGATGCGCCTCGGCCGCTTGGTCGGCGGCCGTCTTGACAAGGACCTAAATGGATGCGAGGGCGCGAGTGGATACGCCGGGGTAGATGTGTTCGGTGGCGCCGCCGCCGCTCGGTAGGGAAATGTCTTGGGATACGCGAGAAGAGGTTGCGGAAGGCGCTGCCGAGGGCGTTGGGCTTTCCCTTGACACCATGCCGGGGCCCGTCATGGTGCGGGATAATAGCATCACTCTCGGTTTGGCAGAGAACCGAGACGCCCGCAGTTCTGGACTCTTCGTTGTTGAGGGAGATGACATGCTCGCAGTGATTGACGCTGTCGGTGAGAGTCTTCTCGGTCCGAGTCGCGCCGCCGTCGCGGCCTTCACGCTGGGCTTGCTCGTAACCTTCCTCGCCGTGCGCATCAACACGCGCTTGATCAGGGCCAGAGTGAGTTGGTGGTTTCACGATATCGAGTCCGACAGCGGCCTCCACGTCCACCACATGGTGATCGGCGTCGTCCTCATGGTGGCCAGCGGACTCGGCCTCATCGCGCTCTCGCCACACGGCCTCGCTCTCCAGGGCGGCGCGTTCATTTTCGGTGTGGGCGTCGCCCTCACGCTGGACGAGTTCGCTCTCATCCTGCGCCTCCAGGACGTCTACTGGACGACCGAGGGACGTCTCTCGGTCGACGCGATCGTCGTCGTGATCTGCACGGGAATCCTGCTCCTGCTGGGCGCGACGCCGCTCGGCTTCGCCGACTTCGGAGCGGTGTCAGGGGCGGCGGCATACGCCCTCGTTTCCGTCACTCTGCTCGTGCACATCTGCGTGGCCGTGGTCTGTCTCTTGAAGGGGAAGATATGGACCGGCTTCTTTGCGGTGTTCATCCCGATCGTCGGAACAGTCGGGGCCATCCGGGTGGCGCGGCCGGATTCACCCTGGGCGCGCCGGCGCTACGAGGATAAGCCGGCCAGGATGGCGAATGCCCGCCGCCGGGAGGATCACATGAACGCGACCTGGCGCGCCTGGCGCGAGGCCTTCTTCGATCTGATCGCCGGGAAGCCGCATCTGCCCAGTATCATGAGCATCGGCGCCAGGGCATCAGCCCCGAGCCCTGATGAGGGTCGTCCACATCCTCCCGCTCCCGCGTTTGGCGAGGGGGACGGTCAGGCAGGGGACGACGTTCCGCCGCCGGCAGGGAGAGGGCGTCAAGCCGGTGGGAGTAGCAGCGGCGGTGGGTGACGGCTCTCGTCACCCACCGCCGCTGCTACCCTCTGTGGACCGGCCTACTCGATGGTCACGGCCGTGCCGCTCGCCGACACCATGAGCATGCTGCCGTTCTGGCCGACCGTCTCGTAATCGAGGTCGACGCCGATGACGGCGTTGGCGCCAAGAGCGACCGCCTCAGCCGTCAGTTCGTTGAGCGCGATCTCCTTCGCCTGCTTGAGCTCGCGCTCGTATGCCGCGGAACGCCCGCCGACGATGTCGCGCACGCCCGCGAACAAGTCCTTCACGATGTTCGCGCCGAGGATCGCGTCGCCGCTCACCAGGCCGTGGTAGGCGATGATTCGCCTGCCCTCGACGCTCGGCGTGGTTGTGACGATCATGGCGCTGTCACTCACGGCAGCCTCCCTTGTGTTCTCTGGTCCTGTTCATGTTGTTCAGACCCCGGCCGCCGCGCTCACACGGCCGGCATCGACTGCTTCTGTGAGAGTCTCGTAGTCCCGCTGGTTCTGGTCCGCGTACGCGTCGGAGAAGTCGGCAATGGCTTTGTCGAAGGTGCTGCCGCCGCCCATATAGCCGGCAATGGCGATGCGATCGCCCGTGCGCGCGTGGGCCTTGGCGAGCGTCCACGCGCAGAGGTGAGCATAGGGTGCCCATGTGCTCTCGTCCATGGCCTCCATATCGAAGGCGCCCTTGCCGTCCCAGAGCTGGCGCACGTAGAAGTCGTAGGGCCTGCCGTCGAAGCCGACGACGTGGTACCAGCCGAGCAGCATGTCGCTGGCGGCCTGCATCAGACGCTGGCCCTCAACGACGCGGCGGCCGGCGTTGTCGTAGCGGCTGCTGCCGGCGAAGCGCTCCAGAACCGAGTCCCGCGCCTGTTTGGCCTGCAGGATCAACGGGTCGTTCTCGTCGCGTCCGAGGAAGAGCAGCACCCAGGCACGGGTCCCCACGCTGCCGACGCCGACGATTTTGCGGGCGATCTCCTTGTACCGGTAGAGGTCGTAGAGCGGTCGGCGATCGGCGGGGAGACTCGCGCGATAGCTCTGCAGCGCCATCTCGACCGCATGCCGGTAGTCGTCCCGCTCTTCTCCCTCGAGCAGCTCGTCGGCCGGGACGAGGATGGGCGGGATGGAGCGAAACCGGGGCCGCCCGCCGGCGACGTGCGTCAGTCTGGAGAGAGCCCTCAGCGAGTCCCTGCCGGTGGCCTTGCTGAGGACGCGGTCGACTTGGGACCGGCCGCGGCTTCTGCTCAGGGTGGCGCGAACCAACTCGGCGTCGAGGCGCGCGTACCACACGTCGATGGCCCGCATTCCGGCCAACTCGGCCATGGTCTCTCTGTATGACTTCACGCACGAGAGAATGACGGCGCGCCTCGTCGAGGCCGACAGGCCACGCTCGCGGCCCGCGATCTCGAAGCCCGCGGCGAGACGCTTCACGTCCCACTCCCACGGCCCGGGGAGGGTCTCGTCGAAATCGTTGATGTCGAACACCAGATGGCGCTCGGGAGACTGGAAAAGGCCGAAGTTCATGAGGTGCGCGTCCCCGCAGAGCTGCGCATGCAGTCCGGAAACCGGTGTGCTGGAGAGATCGCCGGCCATGATCAGGGCGGCGCCGCGATAGAAGGCGAACGGCGACGCGAGCATGCGGCCATATCTGATCGGCACCAGATCCGGATCTCGTTCGGCCGCCTGTTCCTCGAGCAGGTCCACCGGGTTCGGACGGTCAGGCCTAGGCTCCCAGGAAGCGTGGCTCGATCGCGGCGCCGTCTTGCGCGCCTCCCTGCCATGGCTGGCCCGGGCAGCCGGAGTGTCCTTGGGAGCCTGGAAGATCGCCGGCAACTCGGCCGCGGCGCCTGAAACGGCCCCCGGTACGGGCGCTTCAGTGGGCGCAATGGATCCTGGTGCGTCTCCCATTCAGCCGCCCCCTTCTCTGTCGCCGCAGGGATACCGTAAGCCTATCGCCCGCGTAGTGTGAAGGGCGCGTGCTGTGCTGACAAGCATTACGTGGTTCCACGACCGCGCCCCGAGGTCAGAGCTCCGATTCGGCTCCGGACACCTCGACAACACGGACGGACACGGACTTCGGCACCTGTTCCCTGACGTAGCGGCGCAGTTCCTCTATTGGCGGAGACGAGCCTGGACCCACGACGGTGATGACGATCTCGTCGTGCACGAGGTTCACCCCGTCAAGCCGCCACGAGGTGTCATCGATCCAGCGCTCAGCCGACTGCTCGGCCTTCGAGACCCAGAACTGATAGGCGAAGGTGCGGATCGAGGTCGCCGCCAGCGGGACGAGGAGCGCGACCAGGACGACAATGATGACCGCCCGTGCCCGTCTCCCCACACGCGGCGACGCGTCCTTCGCGTCCGAGTAGTAGCGCGCGGCCCCGAAGACCAGCACGCCGGAGACGACGATGGCGGCGGCGTTGGTGAGAAAGAGGATGAAGGCGCCGAAGGCGAGGTCCGTGCGGCCTGCGCCGAGCGTGATGCCCACGGTGGCCAGCACCGGCACGAGGGAGATCGCGATGGCGACGCCGGCGACGATGCTGGAGACGTCGCGCCGGGCGAGGGCGAAAGAGCCCGCGATGCCGACCGCGATGGCGACCGTGAGGTCGAGCACGGTCGGCGCTGTGCGCCCGGTGATTTGCGGGTTCACGTCCAGCGGCATCCGGTTGAAGCTCGTGGCTGCCACGAACATGCCGACGAGGATGTTGACGGCGATCCCGGACACCAGGAGGAGCAGGCTGTCGCGAAGGGCCTTGGTCGCGCCGATTGTCGTCGCCAGAGCGACGCCGTAGATGGGCGTGGCCAGCGGAGCGATGATCATGGCTCCGATCACGGCCGGCGTGGAGTTGCTGATGACTCCGCCGGCGGCGATATAGCTGGAGAGCACGAGCAGCACCCAGAACTGGGTCTGCTTCGCCTTCCTGTTGCCCTCACCGACGAACAGGCTCTCGCGGATCTCGGCGAGGTCGTATCGATACTCCGCGCCTGAATCGATGATCCGGTTCATGAGGCTCATGGCCGCTCCTTCTCAGAACCGACGGCGTTCACCCTGCGCCGCCGCCGCTGCCTGCCGCCGCGCTGCCGCCTTCCTCGTACGGCTGCAGCGCGACGAAGCCGCGGCCCTTGAAGGTCAACTGGTAGGACTCTCCTGAGGCGCGGCCGGTGAAGGTCTTGAAGGACATGTCGGTCTTCAGGATCGTCTGCAGGCCCGCCGACCATGCCACCGTCGCGTTGGGATCTGCATGCAACGGATGCGTCTCGTCGACTCCGAGCACGACCGGCCTGCCCATTGTGGCGATGGCGCAGTAGCCGCGCCCCGAGAGCTGCAGGCTGAAGAGGCCGCCGGCAAGCATGCTGCCGCCCTTCGTGCGGGCGATGTCCCACTCCAGCGTGTCAGAGTAGGCGAGGCAGTTGGCTCCATTGACGTGGATCGTCTCGCCCTTGAGCTCGAGGATGCGGATCGTCTTGCCCATGTCGGCGCAGTAGAGGATGCCCGTTCCTTGTACCTTCATCGTCGTCGCCGTCTCACCGGTCATCTTGGCTTTAACGTACTTCCCGAGGCCACCCTGGTCCTTGACGCCGGTACGCTCAAACCTGAGATCCCCGTAGTACCCGATCATCGCCCCGGACTTGGTGTAGACCACGCCGTCGGACAGATGGATCTCGAGGATGCGCTCGTTCTCGAGTTGCCAGTCGCCTTGGTTATCCTTCTGCGCGTTCTGGGCCACGAAGTCGCTCAGCGACTGGGCCAGGTGTTCCTGAATGGACTCGGGCATGGCTCCTCCAACGATCGTCATCGCAGATACCGCCAGTATCTGCAGTTCGTCGCCTTGACCCATGCATCCTTTGCGCCCTTGCGAGTTGACGTCCCGGGACCGTCGTCCGTACAGGTTGACTGTGCTACACTCGACGCTCCGTTGCCCTCGTAGCTCAGGGGATTAGAGCGCGCGCCTCCGGAGCGCGAGGTCGAAGGTTCGAATCCTTCCGGGGGCACCACTTGGGATGCTGCACAGAGCGCTTTCGTGCCGGGGCGGTCGGCAGTACTTCTTCCCAATCGGCAAGGCTGCGGACACACGATGCCGACGCGCCCGGAATCACCGGACACTTGAGTGCTGAGGTGCCGGCCCGCCCCACGTGTGGCTCACTCACTTTGACTTCAGGCCCACGGCGCCTGCATGGGCTGGCACAGCAATCGGCAGACGGATTCGCCGCAATCCCGGTATGATTAGCGGGATCAAACGGTGCGAGCGTGAGCGAGGAAAGCTTCATCGTCGTCGCCTGGAACTGCAATCACGTTGCGGCGAGCAGTCGCCCTTGGGGCTGCTTGCTGGAACTCGAGCCCGACGCGGCCGTGCTCCAGGAGTTCGGAGATCTTCCCGCTGCTGCATCTGAGCAGTATGGGCGCGAGCTGCAAACGGCTCCAGACAGTCAATGCGACGCCTTATGACGGGACTGGAATCCGGGCGGGTTCTTGCTGTTCTTCTTCTCGTCAGCGCCGCCCTGTCTGGTTGTGCGCGGACCTCCGACGGGCCTTCCCCGATGCCGTCGCCGACGCCTGAAACATCGATGACGACACCGTCGATGATTCGTCTGCCTGCCCCCAGTCTGAGCGGATCACCGTCTGTCGAGGAGGCGCTTGCGGGCCGACGATCGGTGCGTGAATACGCCGCCGCATCGTTGACGATCGAGCAGCTCTCACAACTTCTCTGGTCCGCGCAGGGGATCACCGATCGCAGACACGGTCAACGGAGCGCCCCTTCAGCCGGGGCGCTCTACCCACTGGAGGTCTACGTGGCTGTCGAGCATGTGGACGGCCTGGCCATCGGTGTCTATCGCTACGTCCCCCGGCAGCATGGCCTGCAGGTGGTCGTCGATCGCTCCGTTCGCGGGCAGTTGTTCCGCAACGCCCTCTCGCAGTCGGCGGTGGCTGACGCGCCGGCCACGCTGGCGTTCGCCGCCGTCTTCGCGCGAACAACGCAGAAGTACGGCGAACGCGGGCGGCGCTACGTTTACATGGAGGTCGGTCACGCAGCGGAGAACGTTTATCTGCAGGCCACTGCTCTCGGGCTGGGGACAGTGGCCATCGGCGCCTTCGATGACGACTCGGTCAAACGCACGCTCGGCATGCGTGGTGACGAGGAGCCGCTCTACCTGATGCCGGTGGGCAGGCCGGCGTCGCAGTGACGCCGGCCGCTGATGTCGCATGCGCGCCGGGTCGCAGGAATGTGGGATTGCGAGACACAGGCACCCCGCCAGTCGAGAGCGGCTGAGCAGTCGCTGAGGGGGTCGCCGGCAGAGCTGAAGCGACTCGGCATGGCCCCTTGACGCCCTGCGGCCGGCGGTCGGCCGCATTGGGCCAACTGCCTCACTTCGCGAGGCCGGCGACGAGGTATCCCGCAGGCATCATCGTCGGCGTGCGGTAAGCTGTCGTCGTGCGCCTCAAGCCCTCCTCTCCGCCATCGTACGCTGCCCTGGCTGTCGCCACTGTGGCGTTCGGCCTCTCCTTCGTGGCCATCAAGGTTGCCCTCCGCGGCTTCGAGCCGCTGCTCGGGGCGTTCCTTCGTTTCGCGCTGGCGGCCGTTCTTCTTTACGTTGCATGGCTCATCTTCGGCAGGCAAGAGCGGCGGATGAGACGTGCGAGTCGGGCGGAGCTCGCACGTATGGCTTTGCTCGGCCTGGTCTCCCTGACCGTCTACATCAGCCTGGAGAACCTGGGGATCGCACGCACCAGCGCCGGCGTGGCCGCGGTGCTGGCCGGGGCGATCCCGATCTTCGTGATCGTCCTGAACGCCTTTACGCTGCACGAGGCCAACGGCGTTCGTCAGTGGGTGGGTGTCATCATCTCCTTCGTGGGCATCGTCGGTCTGGTCTGGTTCGGGGCGGGGATCGGAGGCGGCACGCTTCTCGGAAACATGCTGGTGCTGGGCGCCTCTCTCTCGGTCGCGGTCTACACCCTGATGGCACGCCGGTTCCTTGTTGAACGCTCGGCGCTCTATGTGACGACCTACCAGACGATATTCGGAGCGCTCCTCATCATTCCGGCAGTGGTGGTGGAGGCGCTGATCCAGGGAGTGCGGGCGCCGACATGGCCTGCGGCCGGAGCAATCGTCTACCTGGCTATCGGCGCCTCGGCGCTCGGTTACCTGCTCTTCAACTACGCCTTGCGCTTCGTTTCGGCGAGCCGGGTGAGCGTCTTCGTGAATCTGACGCCTGTGGTCGGTATCGCAGCGGCCTACGCGCTGCTCGGGGAGCGTTTCACGCTTGCTCAGGCAATCGCGGCCGCCGTCGTCGGCGCGGGTGTATGGCTCGCCAACAGCGGCGGTCGTTGCCCGGGCACTGCCTGCCCGCCCACCGCCTGAGTCTCGTGGAGCCACGCCCGCCCGCGTCAGCCTATGCTGCCCTCGGGGGCACGACGCTCGTCTTCGGCCTCTCGTTCGTGGGCACGAAGTACGCGCTGCGCGGCTTCGAGCCCCTCCTGCTGGCCACACTGCGCTTCACGCTGGCCGGCGTCATCCTGTGGATCGTCTGGCGGCTGATCGGCACTCGCGAGCACGCCACGCGCAGCGATCTCGCCCGCGTGGCGGTGCTCGGCTTCGTGTCGCTGACCGTGTACTTCGCTTTCGAGAACATGGGGATCGCGCGGACCAGCGCCAGCCAGGCCGCGATCCTCATGGCAGCCGTCCCGATCTTCGTCATCGTGCTCAACATCTTCACGCTGCGCGAGCGCAACACGTCGCGTCAGTGGGCTGGAGTGGCCCTCTCGTTCGTGGGCATCGTCGGGCTCGTGGGGCTCGGCGGCGGCACCGGCGCGGGGACCCTCTCGGGCGATCTGTTGCTGCTGATCGCATGCGTCGCCGCGGCCGCTTACGCACTCATGGCCCGGCACATGCTGGTGAAACGCTCGGCGCTCTTTGTGACCGCTTTCCAGAACCTGTTCGGGGCGGTCTTCATGCTCCCTCTTGCCATCCTCGAGATGCTTCTCGTCGGCATGCGCCGGCCTGCTTGGGGCACAGTCGGCGCACTCGCCTACCTGACGCTGTTCTGTTCAGTGGCCGGCTACTGGCTGCTCAACTTCGCCCTCAGCCATGTGGAGGCGAGCAAGGCCAGCGTCTTCCTCAACCTCATCCCGGTCGTCGGGGTTGCCGGCGCGTACCTCCTGCTGGGCGAGCGGTTCACGCTGCCGCAGGCGGCCGCGTCCGGTGTCGTCGTGCTGGGGGTGTGGCTGACGAACAGCGGCCGTACCAGAGTCGCCGTCACGCCGGCCGCCTAGCCCTGTCGTCGCTCGAGTCGTCTGGACAGGCAGCCGCGGGCTGGGGGATACTAGGCTGCGCCTTTGACGGCGTTGCGCAGCCATGACTCGTTCTCTCACCGACATTCGCGATCTCGCCGCCCTGCCCATCGGCATGTTCGACTCAGGCATGGGTGGTCTCACCGTGCTGCATCAGTGCCTCGTGGCCCTGCCTGACGAGGATTTCGTCTATGTCGGCGACACGGCGCGCTTCCCGTATGGCGAGAAGAGCCGCGACGAACTCGAGGCGTACGCGTCGCAGATCGCGGCGTTCCTCGAGCGGACCGGCGTCAAACTGCTCGTCGTGGCATGCTTCTCTGCGACGGCTGCGGCGCTGCCGGCCCTGCAGGAGCGCTTCGCGACACCGATCGTCGGCGTCGTCATGCCCGGGGCGCGAGCCGCGGTACAGAGCTCGCGCTATCGTCGCATCGGCGTCCTCGCCACCGAGGCGACGGTGGCCAGCGGGAGCTACGTGCGTGCCATCCACGGCTTCGACGCCGCGGCGGAGGTTCACCAGCAGGCCTGCCCTGGGCTCGCCTCGTTCATTCAGGAAGGGGATGTGGCCAGCCAGGAAGTGACAGACGCGGTGCGCCGCTTCACGACGCCGCTCAAGGAGAAGCGGCCGGACGTCGTCATCATGGGCTGTACCCACTATCCGCTGGTCGCGCCGATGCTGCAGCGTCACCTCGGCCGCGATGTCAGACTCGTCAATCCTGCCGTGGAGATCGCCCGTGAGGTTGGCGACGTCCTCGATCGGCAGGGAATCGCACGCAACGACGACCGCGAAGGTGTCTACAGCTTCTACTGCACCGGCGACGTCGAGACCTTCCGCGCCGTCGGCGCCCGTTTCCTGCAGATGCCGCTCGGCGAGGTCCGGCAGGTGCCGCTCACGGAGCTCGAGGCGTTGCGGGCTTGAGCAGTCGTTACCTGGTACGCGCCGCCCTCTATGCCGCGTTGTATGCCGTGCTCACGCTGGCGCCGGGTCTCAATGCGCTGGCGTACGGCCAGCTCCAGTTCCGGCTCTCCGAGGCGCTCACCGTCCTGGCCTGCGTCGACCCCGCGGCCGTGCCGGGCCTCACCATCGGCACGGCTCTTGGCAATCTCAACAGCCCGATGCTCGTCGTGGACGTGCTCTTCGGGTCACTGCTCACGTTGCTTGCCGTTTCGCTGATGCAACGCATAGGGCCGCGGTTCATCGCCCTCGTCGTTCCGGTGATCGTCAACGGCTTGGGCGTCGCCGCCATGCTGGCGATCATGCTCGAACTGCCGTTCTGGGCCAGCGCCGTGTGGGTCGGCGCGGGCGAGGCGGCGGTCATGGCGACCGCCGGGGCCGCGCTCCTCGTCGTCGTCCGCCAGCGCCGCGAGTTGTTCGAACTCACCAGACCAGCCGCATGAGCGCGGCGCAGACACCGCAGCGCGGGCGAGGAGGACCAGTGTGAGAACAGGACGCGGACCAGCAGAATTGCGCCCGGTGCGCATCATCCCGAATGTGTCGAAGTTCGCTTCGGGATCCGCCCGCATCGAACTCGGCGATACGCATGTGCTGTGCACTGCGTCCGTCAGCGACGGAGTGCCCGGCTGGCTGCGGGGGTCGGGGCAGGGATGGCTCACGGCCGAGTACAGCATGCTGCCGGCGGCCACGCCCACACGTACGCCGCGCGAGGCTGTTCGCGGCCGCCAGGGCGGCCGCACGATGGAGATCCAGCGCCTCATCGGACGCAGCCTGCGTTCCATCGTCGATCTTCGCATCATCGGCGAGCGTACGATCGCGGTCGACTGCGACGTCATCCAGGCGGATGGCGGCACGCGAACCGCAAGTATCTCGGGCGCCTACGTGGCGGTGTACGAGGCCGCCCTCAAGATCGAGCAGATGCTGGGGCTCAACGAGATACCGCTGTTCGACTCGATCGCCGCCATCAGCGTCGGCATGGCAGAGGGACAGGCGCTGCTCGACCTGGACTATCAGGAAGATGTCTCGGCAAGCGTCGACATGAACGTGGTCATGACCGGCGACGGCCGTCTCGTGGAAGTCCAGGCGACCGCTGAGGGGGAGCCGTACGACCGCGTCATGCTGGACGCGATGCTCGACCTGGCCGCCGAGGGCGCCTCCGCTCTGGCCGCCGCTCAGGCCGCGGCCGTTGCCGTCCTTCGCCAGAGTTGACATGCGCTTCGTTCTGGCAACGGGCAACGCCCACAAGCTGAGCGAGTTTCGCCAGATTCTGGCTCCGAGCGATGTTCTGGCGATGCCTGAGGGGCTCACACTGCCGCCGGAAGGCGTCGTCTCGTTCGCGGCGAACGCTCGCGGCAAGGCGGTGGCGCTTGCGCTGGCGCTGCGCAAGCGCGGTGAGGCAGATGGCATGTGGTGCCTGGGCGACGATTCGGGCCTGGAGGTCGAAGCGCTCGGATGGGCGCCGGGTGTGTCGAGCGCCCGCTACGCGGGCGTCGACGGACCCGGCGCCGACGCCGCCAACGTGGCGCGGCTTCTGCGCGAGATGGCCGGCTTCGCCGGCCCGCACGCGCGCCGCGCCCGCTTCGTGTGCTCTTTGTGCGCCATCGCCCCCGACGGCCGTGAGCTCGCAGTGGAGGGTTCTTGGTGGGGGGCGATCGTCGACGAGCCACGGGGTTCAGGCGGCTTCGGATACGACCCCGTCTTTCTGCCCGACGGATCGGAGCTCACGGTGGCTCAATGGACGGCGCCGGAGAAGGATCGCGCCAGTCATCGCGCGCGAGCCGGGAGGGCCCTCCTGGAGCGCCTGCGGCAGGAGGGTGTGCCCGGCGCCTGATGCGCTACTTCAGGCGGAGCACCAGCACCTCGAGGTCGTCGCGCAGCGTCCCGCAGAATGCCTGCGCGGCGTCTCGCACGCCTTGGGCCACCTGGTCTGCCGGCCGCTCCGCAAGGGTACGCAGGCTCGAGAGCAACCCGCTCTCGCCGAAGAGCCGGGTGCCGCAGCGCGCCTCGGTGACGCCGTCCGTGTACAGCACGAGTGCGTCATCCCGGTCCAAGGTGAAACGGAACGCCCGGTAGTCGCCGGGCAAGCCTCCCAGCGGCAGGCCGTACTCGGGGTTGATGGTGGTCACGGAGCCGGCGTGGATGTGAGCTGGCCCGGGATGCCCCGCGCTGGCCATGGTCACCTCGCCGTTCGTGCAATCGATGACGAGCACGAGCGCCGTCACGAGCAGGTCCTCCTCCACATGGCGCGCAATGAGGAGCTCGTTCGTCTCGTGCAGGATGAAGGCGGGCTCGGGCTCGACGTGCGCGAAAGCGCGCAGGGTGCTGCGCACGGTCTCCGTCATGCCGGCGGCCGGGATTCCCTTGCCCGCGACATCACCGACGATCGCGACGACGCGCTGTCCCGGCAGTTCGAAGAGATCCCAGAAATCGCCGCCGATGAGGCCGGGCTCCGAGGCGGGCGCCTCGACGAGGCCCACCTCGAGATCCGAGAGTTCGGGCAACTCGTGCAGGAAGCTCTGCTGCAGCGTCGTCGCGATTCGTTTCTCTGACTCGTACAGGGTCCGCAACTCCTCCTGGGCCCGTCGGCGCTCGGTGACGTCCTGCGACAGACCGATGAGACGGACCGGTGCGCCTTGAGCATCGTGCTCCACGCGACCGCGCTCGGAGAGCCAGCCTGTGTCTCCGTCCTCGCGCACGATGCGAAACTCGCTTTCGTAGAGGCCATCCCCGCGCTCGAGGGCCGCCCGGACATTCCCGAGGAAGAGCCCTCGGTCGTCCGGATGCACGTGCTCCAGGACAGACTCGAGCGTGACGGGGTGGTCTGATGGTGTGACGCCCAATGACGGCTCGGAAGAGACGAACCTGCGCACCTCGTTCCGTTGGACATCCCATTCGAAAGAGATCAGGTATGCGGACTCGAGCGCGAGGCGCAGGCGCAGCTCGTTCTGCCGGAGCCTCTCTTCACTCCCCTTGAGCGCCTCCTCGGTGCTGCGGCGCTCCGTCATGTCGGTCACGGCGCCGCGCATCACGCGGTCCGCCTTGCCGGCGTCGAGGGAGTTGACGCTCTCCAGCCAGCGCACGCTCCCGTCGCGCCGCACAACACGGAACTCGAGGCGGAATGCGTCATGCGGAGCGTTCTCGCTCGTCATCGCGTCAATGGCTGCGGCGACCTCCTGTCTGTCGTCCTGATGGACGCGCTCCATCCAGGTCTGCGAATCCAACGGGGTGCCGGGTTCGACGTCGAAGTGGACGTACATCTCCTGGTTCCAGTAGATCCCGCCACGGCTGACGTTCCACTCGTAGAGGCCGACGCCGGCGGCATGGCTGGCGAGACGAAGCTTCAACTCGCTCTCCCGCCGGCGCTGTTCGGACCGCTTGCGTTCGAAGGACTCCTGGCAGGCCGGGGCGATCGCCTCGAGAGCCGCGCATTGCTGCTCCCCGTAGCCTCCGGGCCGGTTGCCAACGGCGATGATGCCGACAGTCTTGCCCTGCTCTCTCAGCGGCACGCCCAGAAACGCCGTCAGCGGAGGATGGCCGGAGGGAGTTCCCCTGCTCGCCGGGTGAGCGTCCGGCTCGTTGGTCACGAGCGTTCTGCCTTCGAGGAGCACGGGGGCGTAGAGACCTCGCAGGGGGAACGCGCCGAGTTGCTGGCCGTGCCCACGCTCGGCGTGCACCGTGCATGCCGACCATCCCGGATCGCTTATCGCGATGTCGTGCAGCATGCCGTCCTCGCCCAGCTCGTTGATGAAACCGAAGGCGCTTCCCGTTATCCCCTGAGCGACGTCGAGACAGATCTGTCCGAGATCCTCCTCACTCGAGCTGGCGAGTGCGGCTGCCAGTATCGTGTTGATGCCGCGAAGCGTGACGCTCTGGTGCACCAGAGCCGCCTCCGTCCGGTGCTGTTCCGTGATGTCCTGGGTGATCCCGAAGACCCCCAGCAGCTGCCCGTCCGCGTCGTGTTCGAGGACGCCCTTCTCGCGCATCCATCTGACCTCAGCCTCCACGAGGATCCGGTACTCGACGTCGTACGGCTCACCGCGCAGGCACGCGTGCCACCGTGCGTCGACGTCTGCCCGGTCATCGGGATGGACGAGCGCCATGGACGTCTCGTATGTCACTGGGGCGGCTTCCGCGACGCCGAAGATCCTGCACATCTCCCTGGACCACGCCAACACATTGCGTCGGACGTCGAGCCGCCAGCTCCCCACCCGCCCGACCGCCTGTGCGCGATCCAGATCTTCACGGCTCCGGCGCAGCTCTTCCTCCGCGAGGCGGCGTTCGGTCACGTCGTGGCCCACTGCGAGGATCTCGCTCACCTCGCCATTGCCGTCGTAGATCGCGCGGTTGGTCCAGCTGATCCACACGCGACGGCCATCACGGCACACGTTCTCGTTGACGCTGTTCAGAAAGCGTTCGGGATGCTGAACGATGGCGGGGAGGAGCGCGGACAGGTCGGCGCCGGTCGACTCTCGCTCGGGTACCAGTATGGCGGCCGAGCGGCCGATGATCTCCGCTTCCCGCCATCCGAAGAGCGCCTGGGCGTACTCGTTGATGAACGTGATGGCGCCATCGCGGCCCCATCGGATGATGGCGCTGTTCGCAAGGTTCACGAGTTCGCGATAGCGGCGTTCGCTCTCCCGCAGTCCCTGGTCGGCTCGTCTTCGGTCTGTCGCATCCGTGAAGATCGTCGCGAACCGGCCTCGACTGGGCGACACCACGGTCACCTCGAAGTATCGATCCATTTCCGCCAGGTATGTGCAGAACGAGACGCTGTGGCCGTGCTCCGCCACCCAGGCGAATTCCTCGAGGTGGGGCGGGCAGCCTGTGCCGTAGGCCTCGCTCGCCGGGCGCCCGACGACGGCCTCGCTTGGCAGGCCTGTGTGATGCTGGTAAGCCCCATTGACGTCGAGGATGCGGTAGTCGATCGCGTGGCCGCCCTCGCCGTAGACGATCTCGTGCAGCGCAGCGCCCTCCACCATGCCCTCGAAGAGCATCGAGAACTGCTGCTCGCTTTCGCGTCGCGCCGCTTCTTCCTGCTTCCGTTTCGCGATGTCGGTGATGAAGGAACGGTAGTGAACGAGCTCGCCGTCGGAGTCGAAAACGGGCTGCACGAAGAGCTCGACGGGGACCTTGGACCCGTCCTTGCGGAGGTACTCCTTTTCGTAGCGAAAGGCGCGCTTCGCGGTGAGCGCTCTCCTGAGCAGACGGGTCTCCTTCCTTCGCCACTCGGGAGGAGTGAGATCTGTGGACCAGCGCAGGCCCATGCTCTCGAGCTCCTCCCGGCTGTAGCCCGTCAGGGAGGCGAAGGCGGCGTTGAAGAGCAGGAGCCGCCCATCCGGCGCGCCGATGGCGAAGGCCATCTCACTGTTCTCGATCACCTCGGCCAGGACCGCGGCCTGCTCGGTCCGCTGGCGCAGCAGTCTCTCGGCCTGCTTGCGCTGCGTGATGTCCTGCGACGTGCCGTGGCCGAGCGTGGCGTGGCGCCCGGCTCCCTCGCCTTCGAAGGTGACGCGCGCGGCGACCGAGAGCCAGCGGAGCGGCTTCCCCGGAAGAATCACCCTGTATTCTGTTGCGTAGTCTCCTGAGCCGCTGATCGGATCGATTGCGGCCGCGATATCGCCGGCCAGTCGAGCGGCGTCTTCGGGGTGTACGCGCGCCAGGATCTCGGCCGAGGTGATCCTGGCCGAGCCGGAGGCATAGTGCTCCTGCGCTCGTTCGTCGAGCCGGATCTCGTCAGTGGCGAAATCGTGCGACCATGTGCCGAGTTGAGCGGCGTCCAGGGCCACGCGTTTCTGCTCCTCGCTCGCGCGGAGCGCATCGTAGAGCGCGTCGCGCTCCAGCTCGGAGCGCTTGCGCTCCTGGATATCGCGCGTATAGCCGCTGATGCCCGAAGAGGTCGGATACACGCGGAGCTCCAGCCATCGCCCGATGGTCGGCGCGAGATACTCGCGAATCGACGTGATGCCGAATTCCATGGCATCACGAACGGCGCGTCCCCCCGGGCTGTCGTGCAGAAGGGGGAAGACGTCCCACACGACGCGGGCGAGGACGTTCGCGCGCTCTCGCGCGAACGTCTCCTCGAAGGCGGTGTTGACGAGCGTGAAGCGATACTCCCAATCGAGCGTGAAGAAGCCCTCCTCGATCTCCTCGAGCATGCCGCGCAGGCGCTCGTCGCGATGCGCGAGCGCGTCCGGCACCGCCCACAGAGAGACAGGACCTGCCTGAGGGGGCGGAGCGACCGCGGGCAGGACGTCGCGCTTGACGGCGTGGACGTGGAGGCCCCGGCTGCTGTGCAGACGGAACTCGTCCACGAGATGCGCGATCAGGTAGAGACCGCGGCCGGACGATCTCTCGAGGTCGGGCAGCTCCGTCGGGTCGAATGAGGCGACGTCGAACCCCTGCCCGTGATCTTCGACGTCGATCACGAGGTCGGTGCCGTCCGCATGCAAATGCACGACGATATCGTCGGTTGTGCCGCTGTGGCGGACGGCGTTCGTCATGGCCTCTTCGACGGCCAGCACGACGTCGTCGATGGTGGCGGAATCGACCCGTTGCTCATGCAGGTAGTCGCGGATCCGCTGCCGTGCGCGCAGGAGGCGCGCCGGGTCCAGCGGGAGATGAAAAAGGAGGCGGGAGCGTGGAGTCTCTGCTCCGATCAGGCTGCGCACTTCACCATCACCTCGTGCGACTGTATCCGTGCGACTGTATCGCGTCCATTGTAGCGAGCGTCCAACGCCGACCGGGTGGGCCATCCAGGCTCACAACGTCATGGAGACACGCACGAGCTTGATGCTACTCCTCACACAACAGAACACGAACACGCATCGGCGGAAACGCGAGGGTGGGCGTCAGGGTAGGGCGACGCGGGAGCTCAGGGCGGGTGACGCGGGACCGGTTGGTCTACAGCCGGGCCCCGACCTCGGTCACCGACGTGCCGGAGAGCAGGCGGCGAACGTCCTCGACGTCGAGGACACCGGCGCCGTAGCGCTGCGTGTTCGCGGCCCCGACGGCGAGCGCCTGCCGCAGGCACTCGGGATGATCGAGCTTCTGGAAGCGCGCGTTGACGAATCCGGCGAGGAACGCGTCGCCAGAACCGACTGTGCTGACGACGCTCTCGAGCTGCGAGACGCCGGCAGTGTAGACGCGCTGTCCGCGGCCCACGCGGAAGCGCCCGACGCAGCCGTGCGGCGTCTTGATGATCACATTGCGGGCGCCGAGCTCGCAGATCAGGTTTGTCGCCTCGACGATATCCTGCTCGTCGTGGAATTCGTGGCCCACCAGATCCTCAGCCTCGCGCAGGTTAGGGCAGACCAGGTCAGGCCCGCCGCGCGTGCCCTGACGGAGAGGGCTGCCGGCGCTGTCGATGACGACGTAGCAGCGGTGCGCATGGGCGCGCTGGACCACGTGAGCGTAGAAGTCCTCGGACATACGGCGGGGCAGCGACCCCGCCAGGACGACCAATCGCGCTCCCCGCGACAGATAGTCGATCTTGTCGAGGAGCTGCCCGATCTCCTCCTCGGTCACAACCGGACCCTTCTCGATGATCTCGGTCTGGCGCATCGTCGTGGGATCGACCACGACGGTCGATGTGCGCGACTCCGCGGCGATCGGGGTGAAGTCGTGGAGGATGTTCTCGCGTTGGAGGCCTTCGGCGATCTGCTGGCCGGCGAGCCCGCCGACAAGGCCGGTCACGACGACCGGAGCGCCCAGCGACTTGAGCGCGCGGGCGATGTTCACGCCCTTGCCGCCCGGAAGGGTGAGGCTCTCGCTCGAGCGGTGGCGAAACCCCGTCTGGAAGTTTGGCACCGTCAGAGTCTTGTCGACGGCGGCGTTCGGTGTGACCGTGATGATCAAGGTTCTCCGTCTCCTGGCGCTCCATCGCAGAAAAGCCGGCGCAACAGACGGCGCCGGCCCCAGTCGCGGGTCAGTATAGCACCGGAAACGGAATCCATCGCGCCCGCCTTGACACTACCGAATCAGGGCGGTACTTTTCGGGAGCGTCACATTGGCGCGTTCCTCGTTAGGTGAGGCTCCGGCACACATAGAGGCCGTTGCCCGGAAACGTCCAGAGACGCCAACGGGTAGGACAGGCATTACCGAACCAAGGTCTTGCCCGAAACGGCTGAGGCTCCGACCTCTACGGTGTGCTGTGCTAAAGCTTTTGGACGAGTGAGGATCGCCCAAACCTGCTGCTGCGCCTAGGGAGCCTTCCGTCGGGGAGGCTTTCGGTCGTCCTGGGACGGCGTAGGCGACGAGAGGAGGTGAGGGTCGTGTTCTACCTCAGCAAGCTGCTCGGCAGTCCCGTACGAGATGCCGCGGACAAATCCGCGGGCGTCGTGCACGACCTCGTCGTCTCTTCCCGCCAGGCCTACCCGCAGGTCACCGCCATCGGCATCCGCCGCAGGGGCAAGACGGTCTACGTGCCCTGGGACAGCGTGACCAGCTTTGAGGAGTCGGGGCTGATGTTGCGCATCGTGGCGGCCGAGATGGGCGATCGGGAGCTTCAGCCCGGTGAGCTGCATCTGGCCCGCACCTTCCTGGACAAGCAGCTCGTCGACACGGATGGGCGCAAGGTCATTCGGGTCAACGACATCCAGCTGCTGCGTACCGGCGACCATGTCCATGTGGCCGGCGTCGACGTCTCGAGCAACGCGATACTGCGGCGCGTAGGCCTGGCCAAGGTCGGCGACCGCCTCGCCAAGACGCGCCAGAACCCGAAGCCGCACCTGATCGACTGGAAGAACGTCGACGTCGAGCAGACTGACGACAGCTCGGTGCGTCTGGCCGTGGCGCGCACCAAGCTCGAGCTGCTCCACCCAGCCGACATCGCTGACCTGGTGCACGAGCTCTCGCCGGAGGAGCGCGCCGCGGTGCTCGACGCCCTCGAAGACGATCTGGCGGCCGAGGCATTCGAGGAGATGCACTCCTCGTATCAGGCCTCGACACTCCTCGATCTGCCGGTCGACAAGGCGATCGAGCTGCTCGTCAACATGGCGCCAGACGATGCCGCCGACCTCCTCGCCGACCTCCCCGAGGATCGCCGCCAGCACTTCATGGCGATGATGGAGAAGGAGGACGCCGAGGATCTGCGCGAGCTGCTGAGCTATCCCGAGCACTCCGCCGGCGGCATCATGACGACCGACTTCGCCTACGCGCGCCTGGACGCGACGGCCGCCGAGGCGCTCGAGAGCCTGCGCGAGCAGGCCGCCGTCGCCGAGACCATCTACTACGTGTACGTGATCGATCGCAGCGAGCACCTGCGCGGCGTCTTCTCGCTGCGCGACCTGCTCCTCGAGGCGCCCGAGCGCAAGGTGCGGGACTTCATGACCGAAAACCCGGTCACGGTCCTGACCTCGGGCGGTGAAGAGGAAATCGCGGAGCTCATCGCCAAGTACAACCTGATCGCCCTGCCGGTCGTCGACGAGCAGGGCGTGATCCACGGCATCATCACCGTGGACGACGCCATCGATCTGGTACTGCCGCTGGCGTGGAAGAAGCGCCTGCCGAGGATCTTCCATTGAGGAGGCCTCGATGGCGCAG
>CAZHMG010000004.1:0-77339 GCA_964533575.1 uncultured Thermoleophilia bacterium
CCGTAGTTCGAATCCCCGTGCGCCCACCCCTGTCCCGCCCACCCCCTGGGCCGGGCCCTCGGCTGTTGTACAGTCCCACGGACGACGAAACGCGCGCCCAAACCCGGCAGGTTCCACCCGGTAGCGGTGGCAGAACCAGTGCGCGCCACGGCCGAATGGAGAAGGGGGCGACATGACCGAAGAGACGTATCCCGACGACCTCAGATACTTCCGGGAGCACGACTGGCTGCGCGTCGAGGGCGACGAGGCAGTGCTCGGCATCACATGGTTTGCGCAAGACGCGCTAGGGGAGGTCGTCTACGCGGAGTTGCCGGCCCTCGGCGGCAGCGTGAACGCGGGACAACCCTACGCGGAGCTGGAGTCCGTCAAGGCGGTGAGCCCCGTCTACTCGCCTGTGACCGGCCAGATCGTCGACAGGAACGAGGCGCTCCTCGACGAGCCGGACCTCGTCAATTCCGACTGCTACGGCGACGGCTGGCTGATCCGCGTTCACATGGATCATGCGGCGGAGACGGATTCCTTGATGGACGCGGACGAGTACCGCGCCTTCCTCGACGAAGGCTGAGGATCGGCGATGCGGCGACGGCACGGTCACGCCCGCGGATGACACCGTGAGCATCGCCAGCGTGCTTCCAGACCTGAACGCCGGGGGCGCAGCCCAGATGGCACTCGATGACGGCCTGCTCCAGACGGTCGACCAAGTCGTGGCGCGACGGTACACGTGGACGCCGCCCGCTCTCTCGATAGGCAAGTTCCAGCGCCTGCAGCTTGCAGGGATGACGCCGTTCGACGTCGTTCGGCGACCGTCGGGCGGGCGAGCCGTCCTGCATGGCGACGAGTTCGAGTGGTCTTTCGCCGTCGTGGTTCCGTTGCATGCCATTGGGGCGAGCCCGGCGCGCGCGCACGCCGTCGCGCCCGTCTACACGATTGTCGTCAAGGCGTTCTCGGCTGCGCTTCAGGAACTGGGCGTGCACCTGGACGCGATCGTGGAGGAGACGAGAGGCGCGCCTGCCTTCTGCTTCTCACACACCATGCGACACGATTTGCTGGCCCGCGGCGAGAAGATCATGGCCGTGGCCCAGGCGCGGGCCGGTGACCGCGTCCTCATCCACGGGTCGGTGCTCGAGCGCCGCCCGCCGGCCGAACTCCTCGAGGCGGCAGAGGTCCTGTTGGGCGAACCGTGGAGCGGCGAGGGACTCGCCGGAGCCGGGTATTCACTGGTCAGGGAAACCGTCTGGAGGAGCGTCCTGGCGCACCTCGAGGCAAACCTGAGAGCGCTCTGTCCTATGTAGACCCGCACATGGCAGCGGAATCGCTTCACGCTCAGAGGAGGCTTGCATGACCAAGATCCTGGTGCTGGGCGGCGGCCCGGCAGGCTACGTGGCCGCCGGAAGGGCCGCCCTGCTCGGCGCTGATGTCACTCTGGTTGAACGCGACGCCCTCGGCGGCACCTGCCTCAACCGGGGCTGCGTGCCGACAAAGGCGATGGTGGCAGGCGCCGAGCGATTGCGTCTAGCCCGCGCCGCCGGCGAGTTTGGCGTGATCACGGGCGACGTCAGCCTCGACTTCGCGGCCTTCATGAGGCGCAAGGAGCGCGTCACCGCGCAGCTTCGGGACGGTGTCTCCCACCTGCTCAAGGCGCGCAAGGTCGAAGTGATCCCCGGCCGAGCGACGTTGTCGGGTCCCGGCACGCTCCTCTTCGATGATGATCGAGAGCTCGAAGGCGACGCAGTCATCCTTGCCACGGGATCGGAACCGATTCGTCTCGGCCTGTTCGACTGGAGTGACCCTCGTGTCATGACCAGCGACGAAATCCTCTTCATCGACCGACTGCCGGCCAGCCTGGTCATCGTCGGGGGAGGCGTCATCGGGTGCGAGTTCGCCTCAGTGTTCGCGACCCTGGGCACGAGCGTCACCATCGTGGAGATGATGGACCAGCTCGTGCCGGGCGAGAGCCAGCGGGTGGCCCGGACGATCCTGCAGGCATTCAGGAAGGCAGGGATCGGGGTGCACCTGAAGACGGCGGTGCAGAGCGCCGCTCCCGAAGAGGGCGACCGTGACGGCCGCCTGCTGCTCGGCCTCGCCAACGGCGCCGAACTCGCCGGCGACGCGGTGCTCGTCGCAGTCGGACGACGACCGGTCAGCCACGGCCTCGGGTACGAGGAAGCAGGGGTCCTGCTGGACGAACACGGCTTCGTGCGCATCGACGACAGCATGCGGACGACGCTGGACGGCGTGTTCGCCGCCGGGGATGTCACGGGGAACCCCATGCTGGCGCATTGGGCCTACCACCAGGGAGCCATAGCGGCCGAGAACGCGGTGACAGGGTCAAGGCTCGTCTCCGACCATGGGGCCGTACCGTCAGCGATGTTCAGCTCCCCGGAGACGGCGAGCTGCGGGCTGAGCGAAGAGAACGCCCAGATCCAGCGCGTCCAGGTCGATGTTGCCTACGTGCGCCTGAACGGCAACACGAAAGCCGTCCTCGAGGGCGAGGCCGACGGATTCGTTCGCATCCTGTGCGAGCCAGGGGGGGGTCGCGTGCTCGGCGCCACCATCGTCGGGCTGCGTGCCTCCGAGCTGATCCACGAGCTGGCCCTCGCCATCCATGCCGGCCTTCGCCTCGAGGACGTGATGACGACGATCCACGCCCATCCAACGCTCTCCGAGGCCGTCGGCGAGGCCAGTCTCTCCGGCATCGGGCGCCCACTCCACTCCTTGTGACAGGATGACAAAGCCACGGGCACGGGGACTGCCGTCGTGGCTG
Source organism: uncultured Thermoleophilia bacterium (assembly GCA_964533575.1). Lineage (GTDB taxonomy): Bacteria > Actinomycetota > Thermoleophilia > UBA2241 > UBA2241 > CAIXSE01. The sequence goes on from CAZHMG010000004.1 coordinate 2,765, forward strand.
CGGACGGTTGCGCCCGAAGCCCGGAACTACCGCGCAACCGCAACTGCTCTCGATGAGCTGCATGTGAACACCATCTGTCGCCAAGCGCGCTGTCCCAACACGGCGGAGTGCTTCTCCACGCACACCGCCTCCTTCCTGATCCTCGGCCCCATGTGCACACGGTCGTGCCGCTTCTGTGCCGTCGGCACGCATGCCTCCGGCGGGCTTGGTGCGACTGCAGAGGCACAAGGCTCTCCATCTTTCGAGACGGACGACGACGAGCCCCAGCGCGTAGCGGCAGCTGTCGTTCGCCTGGGGTTGCGGCACGTCGTGGTCACGAGCGTGACTCGCGACGATCTGCCGGATGGCGGTGCCGGCTCCTTTGCGCGAACGATCACCGCCATCCGTGCCGCTGCACCCGGCTCGTCAATCGAGGTTCTGGTTCCGGACTTCGAAGGCAACGAGGACCGGCTCGGCCTTGTGCTCGCCGCGCGTCCGGATGTCTTCGCCCACAACCTCGAGACACTCGCCCGATTGTCTCCTTTGGTACGCCCGCAAGGTGATTATCGGCGCTCGCTGGCGCTGCTGAAGGCCGCGGTCCACCGCGCCCGCCCGCCACACGAGCGACGCGCACATGACGAGCGGGAGCGGCCTCCCTTCACAGTCAAGACGGGCTTCATGGTCGGTCTCGGAGAACGCGACGAGGAGGTGCTGCGAACACTGGAGGAATGTGCGGCGGTCGGGATCGACACTGTCACCATCGGCCAGTATCTGCGGCCGGACGACCGTTGTCTGCCCGTCGTTCGTTTCGTGGATCCGGCCGTCTTCGCAGGTTATGAGACGTACGGCGAGAGCCTCGGCCTCCTTGTGCACGCCGGACCCTTGGTCCGCTCTTCCTACCGTGCGGAGAGTCTCGTGCAGCCGATCAGCGGCAGGAAGGCGGCGATTCCACGATGTGTGCCTTCTTCAGAGCCCGGCGAGGTGGCTGTTCAGTCCGGATCCGCCGACACCTTCATCCCGTAGAGGACGGCTCCTCCCTGGCCCACCGCCAGTTGATTCCCGGCTGAGTCCGGACTGACGTCGTAGAGTGACGAATCGGTCCCCACTTCGAGCTGGATCCAGGAACGTCCGCCGTCCCAGGTTCGCAGCGCTGTCCCGCTTTCGCCGACCGCCCAGCCATTCAGATGATCGGTCATGCGGACTGCGGTGAGCGCGGTCGGGACCCGGGCCTGAACAGACCACGTCGCTCCTCCATCGCCTGTCGTCAGTATCGCGCCGCCGCGCAGATCCCCGTCAGGCCCCCAATCGACGGCCGCCGCCCAACCCTGCGCGCGATCGAGGAAGCACAGGTCCTGCACGCGGCCCCATACCGGCAGGCGAGTCTCTTTCCAGGTCTGTCCATGATCAGTTGTCCTGATGACAGAGGCGAGGGTTTCGCCGTTGGCGCGACCGCCTCCAGCCCAGCCCGCGTCTCCCAGGAAGTGAAGGCAGACGAGATCCTCTTGTGTCACGGCTCGCTCGAACCAGGTGCCTCCGCCGTCTGCCGTACTGGCCAAGACGCCTTTATCGCCCGCGATCCAGACATCACCGATTGCGGAGGCCACTACTGAGGAAAGTCCGAAAGTGGTGGGAGATGCGACCTGTGACCAGGAGGCCCCTCCGTCCTGGCTCTTCAGCACCACCCCGCCCTCACCGACTGCGTAACCGTCGTGTCCGTTCAGCGATATCGCGCTCAGGCCGGTGCTGATGGGTGTCGGCCTGCGGCGCCAGGTGAGGCCGCCGTCGGGACTCTCGGCCACAATGCCCTTCCCGGCAACCACCCACATGCTGTTCTCGACTCTCTCCGCATCCCGGAATGATGCCGTGGCTTCGGCCTTGGCTTGCGACCACGTGCGCCCCCAATCACGGCTGCGAACGACTTGGCCGCCGACGCCTCCTGCCCACACAATACCGTTCGCGGTCGCGTCCAGGGCCCCGCACATCCCAGCCAGCGACACCGTTCGCTTCGTCCAGTTGCGTCCGCCATCATTTGATTTCAGGAAGCAGCCTGCGGCGCCGGCGGCGTAGGCCACGCGGCCAGTGACCATATGGGCAGCACGCACGTTTGGAGCATTCCTGACAGGGCTTCGCTGCCATACGCGTCCCCCGTCTCGTGTGAACAAGGCGACGCCCTGTCCGAGCGCCAGACCGCGCGTCTCGTCGAAGAAGCTGATTGCATGGAGACTGCTGTTGACCTTGCTGTGCTGTTGACGCCACGTCCGTCCACCGTCGCTTGTAACGAGAATGCGTCCGGTTCCACCACACGCCCAGCCTTTCGAACGTGTCACGAACGTCGTCGAGAACAGCGGCCGAACCGTCTTTGAGTAGCCTCTCCTCCAGGTCTTGCCTCCGTCCGACGTCAACCGCACCACTCCGCGGTGCCCGACCGCGCATGCTGCATTCGATGAATGCGCCGTGATGGCGTAGAACGTCCGCGTCGTGAGCGATGCCTGACTTCGCCAGGTACGTCCGGCATTGACCGTCTTAAGAATGAGTCCATCCTGTCCCACGGCCCACGCCGTTTGCGCATCAATGGCCGCAACAGCGTGAATGTCGTTCAGCGTGCCGCTCCACTGTCGGCCCCAGGTGACGCCCCCGTCGACGCTGCGCATGATCGTGCCATGCGTCCCCACGGCCCAGCCGACCCGGCTGCTCACGAAGTCCAACGCCGTGAACTGATTGCCCTGCGGCTTCGGACGCAGCCATGACCACTGCACGCCGAACGGCTGCTCGCCCGGTTGCCCTGCGACTCCCTGGACCGGCGGCTCCGCCGGAACCGCCTCGCCTGGCAGCGCGAAGTCCGTGTCCTCGGCGAATCGCCAAGCGGCTCCCCCGTCGTCCGACACCAGTAGCATGCGACGACGGTACTTGCCCCACTGTTCCTCGCTGCGGCCCAGTCGTTCGAGGGTCGTCGATCGCGCGAAGTGTCGCTCGCGCTCCGTGCCGCCACTGTAGCTGCACGAGAGGAAGAGACGATCCTGATGATCCAGCCCCAGCTTGTGAAAGAAGACGGAGTAACCCGCTTCTGCCGCGACGGTCACGACCGTCGGCTCCGACCATTCGCCGTCCCGCGGACGGCTCTGATGGATGAGGGCGCCGTACGAGGCGCCCTCATGATGCTCGTCAACCCCTCTTCGCCACTGCCGGGTGACGAGGTGGAGGGTGTCGCTGGAATCGCACACCATCGCGTTGTAGGTCTGCTGCCCCTCCTGGAGGGACGGCAGGGCGTCGTTGGTTACGTAGCCGCTGGTCAAGACCGGCACTGCCGCCGTCCAGCCGCCCGCTACCGAGTAGGGCTCCAGGGATCGCCGGTAAAGGACGGCCGATCCATGCGTTCCCGCAGCGAAGTGCAGATAACCACTGCTGTCGACGCACAGTCCCGGCTTGTTGTGGGTGTCGTTGGCCGGCTTGGCCCTCGCCAGGAAGACACGAGGGCTGACCACGCCGCTCACATGGTCGTACGTCGCGACGTACTGGGGGGTGGCCGGCTTGTCGACCGTCGTGGCCTCGGCCCAGGTGAAGGCGGTCGATGAGCCGTGGGTGACGGCGAATGAAGAGCCCCCAGAGTCTTTGTGAAGCCCGATGCACTCGCGAGTGACCAGGGTCGGCGTCGGGATGATGAGGGTCTCCCCATCGAGCCGCGGCTTGGTCACCCACAGCGAGTTGCGCTGACCGTTGGCCGCCAAACTGGGCTTCCATTCCCGCCAGATAGCGAGGAACGGTGGGCCATCGATCTCGTTGTGACCCACCCAGTGCTCGACCGCGATCTCGCCGGCAGGAAGCTCGAACACCTTCCAGGTACGACACCGGTCCCATGACACCATCAGAACGTTGCGCAACGTACCGTCCCCGAGGCGGATGGTGAGCGGATTGTAGGCCCGGTCCTGCCGATCGAAGACGATGCGGTCGCTTCGCAGGCCGCTCGCCCCCACCGTCCCGGTGAACGTGGGATAAGCGGCGCGCAGTGAGGCCAGAAAGTCGAGCTGTACCCAGGATCCGTCACGGAACGAGTGAAGGTAGGAGGTGTAGGCGCCGTTCGAGGTTCGGCTGCGGATGTATGCCCGGTTCCCCGAGTCGAACGCAGGCACGTGGCGCGTGTAGAGCGGTGCATAACCGTACTGCTCGTGGAGCCCGACGCCGGGATCGAGGATGAAGGGCGCCCTGAAATCGCGATAGCCAGCCGCGGCATCGCCCGTGACCGCGCACATCATCGCAAGCGCAGCGAGGATGCACGCGAGCCCGCGGAGGCCCCACCGAGACGCCTGCCCGAACCGGCGTGGCACCGGCAGAGCGTGGCTCGATAGTTCTGCGTCTCGCATGGGGCCAGCTTATACTGTCCCCGCTGCATCGTCTCACGCACGTACGAGCACACAACTGTCTCGGCACTGTGTTTCGAGATCATATTCGGCGAGGCGCTCAGACTGATCTCACCGTTGCCCGGCGGGCGGACGCCGGACAGCCCACCCTTCACCTCTTCTGCTGCCTCTTGGGGCTCGTCGGAGGCAATGCCCTCGACGATCGCCCCCAACGGCACCGCTTCACAAGCGCATGTCTCATATGGGGAACGCCGGGCCACAAGCATCCTGCTGGAGTAAGCTACTGGGCATGACCGAGAAGATTCGCCTCACACAATTCGCGGCCAAGAGCGGCTGAGCGGCGAAGCTGGGTCCGTGTGACCTGCAAGCCGTCCTCGAAGCCCTGCCGCGCAGCTCTCCGGAGTTCGCGCGGCTGCTGGAGACGCATGACGACGCCGCGATCACGCGTCTCAGCGACGACCTCTGCCTCGTGCAGACGGTCGATTTCTTCACGCCGATTGTCGATTCACCCTACAGATTCGGACAAATCGCAGCAGCAAACGCGCTCAGCGACATCTACGCCATGGGCGCGCGGCCGATCACGGCCATGAATCTCGTCGCATGGCCGGTGGATCTCGGCATGAGCCTGCTCGCCGAGGTCCTCACCGGCGGCGCGGAGAAGATCGCCGAGGCGGGGGCGGACCTGGCGGGCGGGCACTCAATCGACGACCGCGAGCCCAAATACGGACTCGCGGTCACCGGCATCGCTCATCCGGACGACATCGTGTACAACTCGGGGGCGCTCCCCGGAGACTTGCTCGTCCTCACCAAACGTCTGGGCATAGGCGTCTTGGCGAGCGCGCTCAAGAAGGGGATCATCGGCGAAGACGACATGCTTGCTGCGATCGAGGAGGCGACAACGCTCAACGCCGACGCTGCGGCTGCGATGGTCGCGGTCGGTGTCCACGCCTGCACGGACGTGAGCGGCTTCGGCCTTGCCGGACACCTTGGGGAGATGCTCGACGCCGAAAAGCTCGGCGCGAGACTGTGGCTCGATGACGTGCCGCTGCACGATCACGTGCTCGAGCTGATCGCACGCGAAGTCTATGCCGGCGGTTTGCGCAACAACCGCGACTTCGTCCTGCCGCGTATGCGCTCGTCAGATTCGAGCGTGCGCCTCGACGAGCCGCGCGTACTCGCACTGTTCGACCCGCAGACCTCCGGCGGCCTGCTCATCGCGGTCGCCGAGCGACGGCATTACACACTCCTCGACGAGCTGGCGGCGAGAGACGTCAGCTGCTGGACGATCGGCGAGGTCACGGCTGCGCCCGGCGGGGCCATCACGGTTACGCGCGCCGAAGGACGACGAATGTCGCAGGCGGGCGGCCGAGAGTGAGTCCCGCGCCCAGGCCAGGCGATGCCGGCTGGCAGCCCGAAGCCGGCCTTCTCAGGCAGGCCGAACGCGGCCAGCCCGGCCAGCTCGTTCGCGTCCTCTCGTTCATCCCGTTCGTCCTCGTCGGCGCATTCAGCGTCATCGCCGGCGTCTCTTGGCTGCTCGTTCTCGTCCTCGGGATCGGCCTCGAACGAGGCTCGGTGCTGTCATGGGCGGAGGGCCGGCCCGCCTCAGAAGTCCTACCCCAGGTCGGGCTGTTGCTTCTCATCGGTGCCGCCTGTGTCGCGTTCATCGTGCTCTCGACATGGGCCGCGATGGTCTCCTTGCGAGCTACGCAGCCGACACGGTTCTGGCCCATGGCCGAAGCAGCATGGGCCTTGGCCGGCATCGCCTTGCTCTATGCCGTCATGGCGGCCCCCGAGAGGCTCGCCGACGTCGGTCTGTCGATGCGCGACTGGTACTTCGCGCTCGCGGTGGTCGCCTTCTCATTGGTCACGACGATGGCGCGCCACAGGAGTTCCCGAAGAGGGATGCGGGAGGGACGAGGGGGACGTCATGCCTGAACGAGACCGAAGCGAACGGAACGCGCTGCTGCGAAGCCTCGCAAGTGTGGACCAAGTGCTGCGGGAGCCGCAGGCCCAAGTGCTTCTGGAACGTTACCCCCGCTCCCTCGTCGTCGATGCCGTGAGAACGGTCCTCGAGCGCCTGCGGGCGGAGCTTCTGGAGGGCACGGCGATCGAGCCGCAGGTGCCGCCGTCCAACCGTGAATCCGTAACCCCCGCCGTACTCGTCCCCTGGGTCGCGCGGCTGCTCGAGGCCGCCGTTGCGCCGTCGCTGACCCGCGTCATCAATGCGACCGGCGTCGTCGTCCACACGAATCTCGGCCGCGCCCTGCTGCCGCGCGAGGCGATGGAGGCGGTGGTCCTGGCCGCCGGCAACTACACCGACCTCGAATACAGTCTCGCCAAGGGAGAGCGGGCGTCGCGGCAGGACCACATTCACGATGTGCTGTGCACGCTGACCGGCGCCGAGGACGCTTTGGTGGTCAACAACTGCGCCGCCGCCGTCCTCCTCGCTCTGGCCGCGAAGGCTCGCGGCGGAGACGTCCTCGTCTCGCGTGGACAGCTCGTCGAGATCGGAGACGGTTTCCGCATCCCCGACATCCTGCGCGAAAGCGGGGCCGAGCTCGTTGAAGTAGGAACGACGAATCGCACCTACCTGCGTGATTTCGAGACGGCCTGGAGCCCACGTACCAAGGCAATCCTCCGCGTTCACACCAGCAATTACCGCATTGTCGGCTTCACGTCTCAACCCTCGCTGGAGGAGCTGTCCTCGCTGGCGCACAGTCGTGGGGCGGTGCTCGTCGACGACTTGGGCAGCGGAGCGTTGGCCGGTCTCGATCTCTTCGCCGAGGAGCCATCCCTCCGCGAGAGCATTGCCGCCGAATGCGACATCGTGACCTTCAGCGGCGACAAGCTTCTCGGTGGTCCGCAGGCGGGGATCATCGTGGGGCGAGCGGAGTCAGTCGGCGAAATGCGGCGGCATCCGCTGGCTCGTGCTCTGCGTATCGACAAGCTTGACCTCGCGGCACTCGACGCGCTGCTTCGTCTCTACCTCGACCCAGCCGCCGCCCGAGAGCGCATACCCACACTCGCCGCGCTCTCCACTCCCGTCAAGGACGTCCGGGACCGCGCCATGCGCCTGAGGGACCTGCTGCTCTCCGGCGCGGACGGCCATCGAGGGGGCTTGGACGAAGCAGACGTCACCCTCGTCGACAGCACAGGCCGGGCTGGGGCTGGGGCCCTCCCGGTCACCGAAGTACCAAGTGTCGCCGTCGCCGTCGCCGTGAATCCGGGCAAGGAGGACGAGGTTGCAGCCCTGTTGCGCACCGGTCGTCCCGCCGTGGTCTGCAGAGTCTCCGAGAGCCGGCTGCTGTTCGACCTGCGCGCCGTGCGTGATAGCGAACTGCAGGAACTCGCAGGGGCCATCATGGCCGTCATGGAATGATGGATGAACGGCCGGCAGAGCGCGACGGAAAGCCACCCAATCGCGACCTGGACGTCCCGCCGCTGACCTTGGGGACAGCGGGGCACATCGACCACGGCAAGACGGCCCTCGTGGGGCTCTTGACCGGCAGGAACACCGACCGCTTGCGCGAGGAGCAGGAGCGCGGCATCTCGATCGAGCTGGGCTACGCAGAACTCGTGCTGCCCGACGGAGTCCGGCTGAGCGTCGTCGACGTCCCCGGCCATGAGCGCTTCGTACGCACCATGGTGGCCGGCGCGACCGGCATCGATCTGTTCCTCCTGGTCATCGCCGCCGACGACGGCGTGATGCCACAGACCCGCGAGCATGTGGCGATCCTCGAGCTGCTCGGCGTGCGCGAAGGCGTGGTGGCCCTCAGCAAGGCCGACGTGGTGGACGAGGAGCTTTTCGAGCTGGCCGGCGAGGACGTGCGCGACTTCCTGTCCGGGACCATGTACGAGCAGTGCGAGGTCGTCGCCGTCAGCGCGCGCGACGGTCGAGGTGAACATGAGCTTCTCGGCGCACTGGAGCGGGCCGCCGCACGTGTCCACGCCCGAAGGCGCAGCGGCCCGGCTCGCCTGCCGGTGGACCGTGTCTTTCCGCTCAAGGGCATCGGTACAGTCGTGACAGGCACAGTCTGGCAGGGAGAGATACGCCCGGGCGACGTCTTGCTCATCCAGCCCGGTGAGGTCCGCGCCGCAGTCCGAAGCGTGCAGGTGCACGATCACGATGCCGAGGTCGCACGAGCCGGAAACAGGGCCGGCGTGAACCTGCGTGGCCTCGACAGGGACGACGTCCCGCGCGGCCACTGGCTCGTCGCGCCGCCGCTCGCCGGCCACGTCGTGCGCAGGTTCGACGCATGGATACGGCTCCTGCCCGGCGCCCGGCCGCTGCGCTCGGGAGATGCGGTGCGCCTGCACCATGGCACGACCCAATTCATCGCGTCGATTTCGCCGCTGATCGGGCGCGAGTTCGCCCCGGGGACAGAGGGCCCGGCCACCGTGCGGCTCGATGCCGAAGCTGCTGTCGAGCCTCGTGATCGCTTCATTCTGCGCACGCTCTCGCCCGTGGCGACCTTCGGCGGGGGCATTGTGTTGGCGATCGACGCCCGCCGCTGGCAGCACCGCGAGCGCCACGCCGCCTTCCTTGCCGCGCTTAACGCGGAGGATGCCCGGCACGTCGCGGTGGAGCTGGCCGGTGACGCTCGGCATGCCGGTGTCGCGGCCGATGATCTCATCGCGCTCGGCTTCGAGCCGGCTGAGGCTGCCGCCGCCCTGCGAGCCGGCGAAGCGGCGGGGGAGCTCGAGGCGCTGGATGTGTTCGACTCGGCCTCCGGGGGACGCTCCGCTCGTGACCAGCAGCGCTGGTTCTCACACGGCAGACTGGCCGAGCTGACGGCTGCGCTCCTCAAGGCAACGGGAGTACGGGCGACAGCCCGTCCGGAGCGTCCCTTCTCCGCTTCGGCGGAGCTCGCCGTCGTCACGCCGGCGCTGGGCGGCGCCGGAGTCGAGGCACTTCTGCGGCGACTCGTCGCCAACGGCGAACTCGTGGCCGGCGAGGGCGGCTACGCTCCCGCCGGCGCCGGCATCCTCAGTACGGAGCAGGAGTCGCTGGCGGAACAGGTGCTGGAGCGGCTGCGGAGTCAACCGCTGATGCCGCCTACGCTGGCCGCCCTTTCCGTGGAGCTCGGCCGTCCTTCCCGCGAACTCGTGCAGATTCTCGATGTGCTCACGCGCCGCAGCGACAGCGTCAGGGTCGACAAGGACCTGTGGTTCGCGACGGAAGCGGTGGCGCGGGCGCGAGAGCAGGTGCTCGCGATGCTCGACGCGAACGGCGACGTCACAATTGCGAGCCTTCGCGACGCACTCGGATGCGGACGCCGCAACGCTCAGGCCCTCCTCGAACTCTTCGACCGTGAGGGCCTGACCCTGCGGCGCGGCGACGTGCGCATCGCCCGCCGCCGCCGCTAGACATCAGTACCGCACCTGGGGCGCGCCTCCGGCTTAAGCGATATCATCACGGGTATGACCGAATTCAAGGAACTTCCGGCTTCACAGCGGCTATTCCGGGCCGCCGCCTCAGCCGTGCTCGTGATCAGCACCCTCTACTGCGGGGCGCTCACGTACTCCTACGCGACAGGCGACCGGTACACCGGCAACGATCGCTTGATCCTCATTGTGGCTCTGGCTGGCGCGACTCTCTGCTGCATCATCATGTCCGCCGACGCGTATGACTTCCTCATGCGTGGTAAGCGCCGCTACAAGATCGAGGACGTTCGCAAAGTCGAGATCCTCGTCCTCATCGCGCTCGGGCTGGCGCTGGCCATGAGCGCCCTCGTTGTCGGCCTGCAGCTCTTCGTGACCCTTGTACCCGCGGTGGCCATCTACTCCCTTCTCGTCGTCAGACCAACGAACGAAGAGGCTCACGCCGAGGCGAAGAAGGTCATCGACCGGATGCGGGTGGAGAAGCGTGAGCAGAGGTCGGGAGGACGCCGCCGCCAGCAGTCCTCCACCAAGGGGAAGAGCCGGCAGCGGAGCGGACGCAAGCGCTGATTAGCCGGGATGGCGTGCGGCAAGACAGTCTGCCGCAGCAGGCCCAGCGAGCGTGATGGCGCCCGCCGTGGGATGATAGGTGTGCGGAGCGACTCGTGGTCCGGTGACCGCCGCGGTCTTCAAAACCGTCTGCGGGGCAGTGATCCTGTCCTGGGTGGGTTCGACTCCCATGTCGCTCCGCCAGTCTGGTTTCAGGGGCCTCATGCTGTCTCACGGCCGCCCTTCGAAGCCTCCTGATCAGACGGTGTCATCGCCGCCAGACTCGCCTTGCCGGCGTCAATTCAGCTTGCGTTGCCATAGGACCCGTGTGCTCCCCGTGACTGGCGAGAAGGAACACATGTCGCCAGCGGGACGGCCAGCAGGCGAGAACTCGATCGTCAGCTCCCGTCGGCCTTGCCCATCCGCGGTCCACAGTTCGAACTGCCGCTGCTGCTGCCGAAGTGCGTAAGGAATCCGGTGACCGACTGCCGAACGTCCGTCGAGCCGCACGCCGGACACACCTTGTCCTCGTCGCGCAGGAACCCCTGACGATACACCTCGAAGGCGTGATCGCACTCGTCGCATATCATGTCGAACGTCGACACCTCGTCCTCCCGGCTCGGTTCTCGATCCGGCGCAAGTGTACCGTGAGGCCGCTGACCGTTTCCTCTGCGGCCGTCACTCCGGCGGATACTCGATCGCCTCGATCTTGACCTTTCGATTCCCTGCCGGCCGGTGCCAGAGCACCGTGGCGCCGACCCGGGCGCCGAGCAGGGCGACAGCGAGGGGCGAGATGTAGCTGATCTTTCCCTCGGAGAGATCTGCTTCGTCCTCGCCGACGATCCTGAACGTATGCCGCACTCCATTCTCTTCAGTCAAGGTCACCGCGGCGCCGAAGGCCACCTTGCGCCGCGGCTGCTTGGCCAGGTCTATGAGCATGGCGCTGCGCAGCCGCTGGGAGTAGTAGCGAAGGTCTCGATCGATCAGCGCCAGCTCTTCCCGTGAGACGGGCTCGTGGTTCGCCTCTCTTGACAGCAGCTGAAGGCGGCGTTCCTCAAGCTCGCCGATGTGCTCCTGCAGGCGACGGAAACCCGCCGGAGTGACGTAGTTGGGATGGGGGCTGACCTGACGGTCCGGCATTCCCTCGTTCGGACTCCCGCCGTCAGGCTCCTTTGTGAAAGCTCGGCTCATCGTCTCGTTCCTTCCCGTCCCGGCTTGACGGAGGCCGGCGGTTGACTGTCTCTCGCATGGAGGATAGACAGGACATGCGACGCATACGTCTGTCGCTTCATCTTAACCCGCCAGATACGGACCGGGAGCGTGAGGACAATGCTCGATACAAGAATGCAGGACGCCATCAACGATCAGATCAATTGGGAGCTGTACTCGGGCTATCTCTATCTCTCGATGGCTGCCCAGTTTGCCGAGCACGGGATGGCCGGCGGGCAGAACTGGATGACCGTGCAGTACCAGGAAGAGCTCTCGCACGCCCAGAAAATGTTCGACTACGTGATCACCCGGGGCGGGCGGATCACGCTCGAAGCCATCACAAGGCCGCCGACGGAGTGGGCGAGCGGACTTGAGATGTTCCAGGAGGCTCTCGCCCACGAGGAGGCCGTCACGTCGCGCATCCATGATCTCGCGTCCTTGGCCCTCGAGATCAAGGACCATGCCACGTACAACTTCCTGCAGTGGTTCATCGCCGAGCAGGTGGAGGAGGAGGAGTCGGCGGGAGACCTGGTGCACAAGTTCCGTATGGCCGGCGAGCACCCGGCGGGTCTCTATCAGCTCGACAGGGAGTTGCAGGCGCGCATATTCACACCGCCCGCGCCGTCTGCCTGAGCCTCAGCCTCAGGTCACGTCGCGGCTCATGGAGATGAGGACCGCCGCGACGCTCACGACGGCTATGTAGATGACACTCACAAGGAAGGCCTCGGGGCGCTCCAGTCCGACGCCGGACGACGCGCCCCCGAGCCTGCCTCCTGTGACTTGGCCGAACACGACGAACGGCAGCCATGTCCCGATCGCCGGCCTCACCACGGTGATGACCGACTCGACCGCCAGCGCCCAGATGAGCACTCCGGCGACGGTCGGAACCTGCAACCGCAACAGGGCGCCGAGGCCCACGCCGAAGGCCGTCATGAGTCCCGCCACGACGACTTCGCGGGCCGGGTCGGCGAGGGTCATGCCGGCCGGCATGCGATAGTCGAGGCTGCGCAACTCCACCCCCACGAGCGCGGTCAGCTGGACGAGGACCATGGCCACGAGCATCATGGCCGCGCCGACGAACGCGTAGACGAGCAGCTTCACAACCATGACTCGCGCTCGTCGAGGCGTGGCGAGGTAGGTGTACGTGATCGTCCCGTGCCGGTACTCGTTCGTCATCCCCAGGATCCCGAAGACGAGGACGACGTAGGGCACGAGACTCGACGCGACGCCGAAGAAGTCGGCAGCCTCGTCGCTGCCCAGGATCTCGCGCGGCGCGAACGCGATGAGCAAGGCTGTGGGCAGGACACTGACGACCAGCGTGACGACGAACAGGCCCATGGCTGTGCGAGTGCTGAACAGCTTCAGGACCTCGGCCCGGAGCAGCCGGATCACGAATCCCTCCTGGTGCCCGCGACCTGGAGAAAGAGGTCCTCAAGCCCAGGCTGCTCCGTGAAGAGCTCATGGAGGACGATGCCGTGCGCATGGGCGATGTCGCCGACTTCGGCGCCCTTCGGCCCCCGGACTGCCAGAGACGTATCCAGCCTGTTCACGCTCGCGCCCGCGGCTTCGAGCACCGCCTCGAGCTTGTCCGCTTGCGGCGACCGCACCCGCACCACCGGCTGGACGGCGCGCAGCAGCTCTTCGATTGGCCCCTGCACGAGGAGCTTGCCGTCACCCATGATCAGCACATCGTCCACTGTCTGCTGAACCTCGGCCAGCACATGGCTCGAGACGAGCACTGCTCGTCCTTCCGCGGCTCGCGCCTGCAGGAAGAGGCGCAGCCAGCGCATCCCTTCCGGATCGAGTCCGTTCGCCGGCTCATCGAGGATCAGCACCTCCGGATCTCCCAGCAGCGCCGCCGCCAAGGCGAGCCGCTGTCGCATACCGGTCGAGTACCCCTTCACCGTTCGCCTCGCGTCATCGCTCAGCTCGACCAACTCCAGCACATGGTCGGCCCGCTCGACAGACACTCCGCTGCTGATCGCCAGGACGCGCAGCGCGTCGCGCCCGGAACGCCCCGGATGGAAACCCGACGCGTCGAGGAGAGCCCCGACGCGGGTCATCGGCCGGGCCAGATCACGATATCGGCCGCCGAGGACGCGCACTGTGCCGCTCGTCGGCTTCACGAGATCGACGATCATGCGCAGCGTGGTTGTCTTGCCGGCTCCGTTCGGTCCCAGGAAGCCTGTCACTGCCCCGGACCGAACGACGAAACTCGCATCGTCGACGGCGACGATCCGATGGCCGAAGCGCTTTGTGAGATGCTCGGCTTCGATGACTGGCAACGGCGCCCTCCCGGTGGATCTCCCGCAGTCTACAGGACACGCGACACACGTTCGGGCAGAGCCTGCAGGCCTACAGGCAAGCAGTGACAAGCGCGATGAGTTCCCCGACCGGGAAACCGTTCGCGCCTCAGGTCCCCCCTGGGGGCGGCGGCGGGCCGGTGACGTACGCGAGGAAGAGATAGAGGCTGACCCCGGCTGTCGCGAGGGCGCCAAGAGCCATGTCCAGTCCAGTTCGACGGCGCTGCGCGTTCGACAGCAGCCAGACGGCGAGCGCGATCGCAACGACGTCCGCGAGCGGGATGAGGTACCGCAAGATCGGGTCGCTGATGACGAAGCGGTACATGAGGAGCCCGGCGAAGCCTGCGATCACGGCGATTATCGCAAGTGTCCTCGTGTACTCGGGCGCCGCCTGTCTCACGCCACCAGACGACGGCATCTGCGGCCCGCTGCTCCCGGCATCGCTCATCTCACGTCAGCTCCTGCTCGCCATGGACATGTCTCCGTCATCGTGCTTCTAACTCGAGTGAGACCATTCACCTCCCGCGGCATTCAGCCGGTGTGCATGAAGTTGATCACGTCTCCGTCCTGCACGATGTACTCTTTTCCCTCAGTGCGCTGCAGCGCCTTCTCACGGGCGGCATGGAAGGACCGAAGCGCGATCAAATCCTCGATGTTGACGACCTGAGCTCGCACGAAACCGTGCTCGATGTCGCTGTGGATGCGGCCCGCCGCCTGCTTCGCGGTCCAGCCCCGCGGCAACTGCCAGGCGCGCGCCTCGCTGCTGCGAAAGTCGCCGGTGAAGAAGGTGATGTAGCCGAGCACCTCGTACGCGGCGCGCAGGAGAACACCGATGGCGCCCTCTTGGTCCGCGCCCAGTTCGGCGCGGAACTCGGCGGCTTCCTCCGGCTCCAGGTCCGCGAGTTCGGCCTCGAGGCGCGCGGCCACGGCGACAACCTGGTCGCCCCGCTCGCGCGCCCACTCCACGAAACCCGCGTGGGCTGCCAGCGCGGCCGCCGCACTCTGATCGTCGTCTGTATTGAGAACAAACAGCACCGGACGCTCGCTGACGAGGGAAAGCTCGCGAAACAGAGCCGCGTCCGCGGGGGCGTGTTCCACGGAGCGCGCCAGTCGTCCCTGTTGCAGGGCCGCCGCAAGCGCTTCAAGCGTGGCCAGTTCGTGCTGCGCGGCCCGGTCGCCGCTGCGCGCGGCCTTGCGGCTCTTCTCGATCCGTCGCTCGACCAGCTCCAGATCGCCGAGCACGAGCTCCGTCTCGACGAGGTCAACATCCGCCTGCGGATCGACGAAGTCGCGAACGTGAGCCACGTCCGGATTGGCGAAGACGCGAATCACGTGGGCCACCGCATCGACGCCACGAATGTCGGCCAGGAATCTGTTACCGAGACCCTCTCCACGACTCGCGCCCTCCGCCAGCCCTGCTATGTCGACGACGTCTATCGTGGCATTGACCTTCTTCGGCGTCTCGAGCACCTCGTGAAGCCGATCCAGTCTCACATCCGGGACCGCCACCACGCCCAGGTTCGACTCGGCCGACGTGTACGCGTACGCAGTGGCGGCGGCGTTCGCGTGGGTCAGCGCATTGAACAGAGTGGTCTTGCCGACGTTGGGCAGACCCACGATTCCGAGTTTCACGAATGCGTCTCCAGTTTGCTGGTGAGAAGGATCTCGAGCAGGCGCGAGAGATCGGAGAGCTGCGCCTCCACTCTCCCTGGATAGGCCTTCTCGATGAACCTTACAGTGTCCTTGCCGCTGCCCGAGATGAGACCGTGGTCCTCGGTCTGGACGTTCCCCCTCCCGGACCCCGTCTCCCAATTCCCGGCCGTGAGGACGGCGGTGGCGATCCCGGCCGCCGCAAATGCGTCATGGCTGGCGGAAATGGCGATCGGGCCAGTCTCATCCGGCACTGCTCGCACATCGATCGTCGCCTCCTGTGCAGCGGCGAGCACATCGTCACGCAGCCAGGCGGGGGCGCCCCGCTTCGTCAGCACGTACAGCCTGTCGCCCCCCGCGACCGCTTCCAGGTCGATCAAGCCAACGACGCCGCCGCGTTCTTGCTTGGACATGGCGGCCGCGAAATGGCGCGATCCGAGGAGAGCCGGCTCCTCGGCGCCGAGGGCGACGAAGACCAGCGTATACGGTGTGGGCCTCGCCTTGAGCCGCGCTGCGAGCTCCAGCAGCAGGCCGACGCCGACAGCGTTGTCGACGTACCCCTCGCCCGACGCAGCGTCGTAGTGCGCGGCGATGATCACGCGTTCGTCGCTCTGCCCCTCCTTGACCGCGACAATGTTCGCGGAGTGGATCCGCCGTTCCCCGGCCCCGCCGATGAACTCCTGGAGCAGCGGGACGTAGTCGTACTGCTGAAAGGTGCCGTAGATGAACTCTCTCGCCCGTATCTCGCCCCAGGTGTCGGCTGCTCGGGGATGCTTGGCGGACGCCAGCACCTGAGCTGTCGCGAGGGCGAGGGCTCCTGGGCGGCTCTCGGCCGCAGCCTGGGAGGAACGATCGGCGTCGCCCCAGACAGATGGGGTCGAGTCCGGTGAGACGACGACCTCGCGGCCGCAGCCTGTCAGACTCGACACGATGGCAAGACTCGTAGCTGCAAGCAGCGCGGCGGCGATGGCGAGCGCCAGGCGGACGGTTCGTGTGCGGAGCACGGCCATGGTCACGATGGAGGGGCGATGAGGACAATCCAGGCAATCCCGAAGAACGCCCCGTAGACGATGCCTGCCAGAATGTCTCCAGCATAGTGCACGCCGAGGTAGACGCGGCTGAAGCAGAGCGTCGCGGCCAGCGCGAGAAGGACCGGAAGGGTCTGCGGATACATGGCGGCCACAGAGCAGGAGCCCACCGCCGCCATACTCGCGTGCGAGGAGGGAAACGAGTGGCTCCGCGGCAGCGGAATCTGCTCGGCGAGCGTGGGATCAGCAAGCGGAGGACGCGGCCTGGCGATGAGCATCTTGACGACGAAGCCCGTGAGCTCAACGAGCGTCACGGGCACCGCCACGTACAGGGCGCGCAGGAGCGGCTGGGACTGCCCCATCAGCCACGGCAGCAACGCGATCACGTACCAGAGAATGCCGTAGTTCGCCGACAGCGACAATGCCGAGAGCGGCAGCCTGATCCAGCGTGGCCGCGGCAGTCCGACGGACAGGCGACGCGAGATGTCACGATCATAGCGATCGAACCGCCCCAGGCCAGGCACCTCGGTTGTGGTGGCGGGTTCTGGACCTGGAGGAGTCGAGTTCATCGTCCGGTATACTACCCCCCTGCCCGCCTCGAACGTGACCCGCGGAAGGACTCGCCATGCGTACCACCGTGATCGTCACTGCACTAGGCGCCGACAAGCATGGCCTGCTCGCCCAGGTCGCCATGACCGTCGCCGAGCAGAACGCGAACATTGACGATGTGAGCCAGACCGTTTCCAACGGCATGTTCACCATGATCATGTTCGTGTCGTTCGACCAGACCGAGACCACGATGGCCGATCTGAAGCGGGCTCTCGAGAGCGCCGGCGAGCGCGTGGGGCTGCAGATCCACGTGCAGCACGAGAACATCTTCAAGTTCATGCACCGCATCTAGCCGGCCTCGCGGCCTGCTGACGGGAGGAACCATGGTGTTCATCACTTCGTCCGAGATCCTCGAGACCGTCAACATGATCCGGTCAGAGAATCTGGACGTCCGAACCATCACGATGGGCATCTCTCTGTACGACTGCGCGGATCGTGATCCTGCTCGAGCGGCCGACCTGGTCCACGACAAGATCGTCCGGCGTGCCGGCCGCCTCGTGTCGGTGGCGCGTGAGATCGAAGAAAAGTACGGCATACCGATAGTCAATCGCCGCGTCTCGCTCACGCCCATAGCGCACGTCTTGGGCAGCCACGACCCCGCTGCATATGTGAGAGTAGCGCACGCCCTCGACGCCGCCGCCGAGGAGATCGGAATCGACTTCGTTGGCGGCTTCAGCTGCATGGTGCAGAAGGGCATGACGCGCGCCGACGCCGCCCTGATCGAATCCCTCCCTGAGGCTATCAGCGCTACGGAGAGAGTCTGCTCCTCCGTCAACGTCGCCTCGACCAAAGCCGGCATCAACATGGATGCGGTCGTGAGGATGGCCGACGTCGTCCTCGCGGTCGCGAAGATGACGCAGGCGGCCGACAGCATCGGCGCGGCCAAAATCGTCGTCTTCTGCAATGTCCCTGAGGACAACCCCTTCATGGCAGGAGCCCTGCATGGCACCGGGGAACCGGAGGTGAGCATCAACGTCGCGATCTCCGGCCCGGGCGTCGTGCGCACCGTTGTTCGCCGCAACCCCGACGCGTCGCTTATCGAGCTGGCGGATCTCATCAAGCGCACGACATTCAAGATCACTCGGGTGGGTGAGCTCGTCGCCCGTGAAGCGTCGCAGATGCTCGATGCGCAGATGGGCATCATCGATCTCTCCCTCGCGCCGACGCCCGCGGTCGGCGACTCCATCGCGGAAATTCTCGAGGGCATGGGACTCGAGTATGCGGGCGCCCCCGGGACGACGGCGGCCTTGGCGATGCTCAACGACGCCGTCAAGAAGGGGGGCACGATGGCGACATCGTCGACGGGCGGGCTGTCGGGAGCCTTCATTCCGGTGAGCGAGGATGCGGCAATGGCGCGAGCGGTCGGCGCAGGCGCCTTGAATCTCGAGAAGCTCGAGGCCATGACGGCAGTCTGCTCCCTCGGCCTCGACATGATCGTCGTGCCGGGCGATACCTCGAGAAACGCAATCGCCGGCACCATCGCCGACGTCATGGCCATCGGCATGGTCAACAGCAAGACGACCGGAGCGCGGCTCATCCCCGCTCACGGGAAGAACGTCGGCGACTGGGTGACGCTGGGCGGACTTTTCGGCTCAGCGCCGGTGATGGCCGTCAACACCTTCGGTAACGACGGCTTCATCCGGCGCGGCGGCCGCATTCCGGCCCCACTGCAGAGCTTAACCAACTAGGCCGTTCGGCCGCAGGCTCCTGCCGCGGCGCGGCGAACAGGTTGAACGGCTGCCGAGAAGCAGCCGTTCAACGCCCTATGATCGTCGCTTCAGCTCTTCGACCATCCTGTGCACGCGCTCGGCCGACTCGCTGAGGCCGAGCGCGGCCGAGATCTTCTCCGCCTCGGCGAGCTGCATGATCGCGTCTACCGTCTGCCCGCGACGCCTGTACTCGATCGCCTGGTCGACTTCGAGCCTGACGAGGTCCGTCAGCATTCGGCGGACATCGGGGTCCTGAAGGTCAACGAGCTTGCTGCTCGTTGTGACGATGACGTCGGACAGCGGGATCATCCTGGTCGATCTCGCGCCGTCCGCGGACCGTCCGACGGCCGCAGCCGCGTCCTCCAGAGCGGCAAGGTCTGAGGGGAACGCATCGGCTGAGGCTTCGTCCGGAGGCGCATCGACAGGGGCGTCTTGCTCCGTCCTCGGAACTTCCTCAGGTGAGACATCATCGGCCGCCCGGGCTTCCTCCGACGGCCGCTCGTCTGTCTCGCCCGTGACGTCAGCCTCCCCGCCGCCGACGTCACCCTGCCCCGCAAGGAGGACTTCCTCGTCCCTCGAGCCGTCCGCAGAGACCTCCATCGCCTCGTCCGGCTGCTCCGCCAGGCCGAGGCCCGCCAGAGTGTCCGTAGGTATCTCACCAAGGAAGGATTCCGTGTCCGACGAAAGCTCCTCCCCCGGCTGCCCAGCCGCCACGCGCCGCCGCGTGACGAGAAGCGCGACGATCAGGAGCACCACGATGATCGCCGCGGCTCCAATGGCTATGACCTGTATGGTGCTCATGAGACTCGCATCTCCTCGTGTCCCTTGTTCGCCCGCTGTTACATCTTCGCTCTGGTCTGGGCCTTCCCCTGCTCCCCTGCCGCTACAATGAGATCGTGATCGATCCACATGTCATCTCTTCCGCCGTCGAGGAACTCGGGGCCCAGCCCTACCGGGCCCACCAGATCTATCAGGCACTCACACGCGGTCTGGTGACGGACTTCTCCCAGATGACGACCATTCCCCAGACGCTGCGGGAAGCGCTGGCGGCACGGTTGCGCCCCGTCACCCTGGAGATCCTGAGCACCCACTCCAGTACCGATCAATCCGTATGGAAGGCACTGTTCGTGACTGCCGACGGACACGGCGTCGAAGCCGTCCTCATGATGTACCCGACGCGCGCCACGGTCTGCGTGTCGACCCAGGTCGGCTGCGCCGTCGGCTGCGCGTTCTGCGCTTCTGGTCAGCTGGGGCTCGAGCGGGACCTCCGGGCAGAGGAAATGGTGGATCAGGTCTTCCACTTCGCCCGCCGGCTGCGCGACGAGGGGCGGCAGGTCACCAACATCGTCTTCATGGGCATGGGGGAGCCCTTTCACAACTACGACGAGACGCTCCGCGCATGCCGCCTCCTCAACGATCAAGCCGGCTTCCGGCTCGCGGCCCGCGCGATCTCCGTGTCCACGGCCGGGGTCGTCCCCGGCATCGATCGATTCGCCGCCGAGCCCCTGCAACTGAACCTCGCCGTGAGTCTGCACGCCGGCACAGACGAGCTTCGCAGCCGGCTTGTGCCGCTCAACCGAAGGTACCCGCTGGACGATGTGTTCGCCGCCTGCGAGAGTTATGTGCGAAGAACACGACGCAAGGTGATGTTCGAGTACGTGGTGCTGCGCGGCGTGAACGACACGCCGGAACAGATCAATGCCCTTCGCACTCGCCTCAGGTCGTCCCACTACCACCTCAACCTGATCGCCTACAACGAAACGGGCGGTGCGTTCGTTCGTCCGGCTGCCGTGGAGATCCTCGACTTCCGCGCGCGCCTGCAGCGGGCCGGCATCAATTGCACGGTGCGCCGCTCCCCCGGACAGGGCATCGAAGCCGCCTGCGGTCAACTTGCCAGACATCGTCTCGGGAGCTCAGCGGACCCTGGACAGGCGAGCACCTCACTCGGGCCTGAGTGAGGCGGAGAGGATGGCCGTATCGTCGTCCTCTCTTGATCGATAGAGCTGCCGGGCGTCACGCACGCGGTCGTACCCCTCGTCCAGCACGGCCCCCAGATCGCGCCACAGGCAGACGTCCTGTTTGAGATGCTTCCGGCGGATCTCCTCAGTGCACTGGTCTTCGAGCGGGCACGCGTAACAGACCTCGTGCACCACGGGGACAGACTTGCGCGAGCGCTCCCCCTCGTCGATTCGGCGGTATGCGTCAAGCAGGAGCTCCTGGACGTTGCCCTGGATCGTGACCTGGAAGTTCGGCATCTGCTCCGGCTCGTCGTAGAGGAACACGCCCGTTTGCCAGTGGGCCAGCTCGAAGACCTGGTCGTTGGTCTGTACTGCCATGACCTCGCGGATCGTCTTCTCATCGGCGTACCCCTTCTCGATGAGGCGCTGCCCCAAGGGCGTGAGCTTCTTCTGGTCACGCGACAGCTCCGCTTCTTCCATCAGGGTCTCGGCAAGCTGCCGCGCGCTCAGGCATCCCGCCTTGACGAGACGGGTTCCGAGCTTCTCGTCGGTCAGAGGCAATGAGATCGCCTCGACGTGTCCGGCGACCAGGTAGATGAATCCGTACTCCTCGAAATCCCGAACCTCGAGCACGCCGGAAGAGGCGTTCTGCGCCAAAAACTGCAGAACGCCGGCGAGATTGAATCTGTGGATCGATCCTTGGAGGAGCATCCTCCCGCTCCCGCTTGCCGTCATGACTTCCATTTCGTATCGGCAAGCGGGAGGGTGAAGGTTAGGGCCCGTCGTTCTGTCAATTTGCCGCTCCTCCGCCACGCGGCTATACTGCACCTTCTGAGTATCGGCAATCGAGCGAGGAAGCAGTGAAGAGGACCTATCAACCGAATACCCGCAAGCGCAGCAAGACCCATGGCTTCCGCAAGCGCATGAGCACGCGCGCGGGCAGGTTGGTCATCAAGAACCGTCGGCAGAAGGGTCGTAAGCGTCTTTCTGCTTAGCCTCTCGGCGGCGATGCCCTCCAGACTGTCCCGACTGTCTCGCTCTTCGGACTTCCAGCGAATCTATCGGCGAGGGAACTCAACCGCCTCGCGGTTCCTCGTGCTCTATTCGTTCAAGCGTCCACCCGAAGCAGGCAGCAGGGACCCGAGGCTGGGGCTTTCGGTCTCCAAGAAGCTCGGCGGCGCCGTGGTCCGCAATAGAATCAAGCGACTCCTGCGCGAAGCGTTCATGGCCAGTGCACAGGATCTCTCCGAGGAGTACGATCTCGTACTGATCGCGCGCCCGCAGTTGCTCGACCTGCTAGCCCGAGAGAACGAAGGCGAGAAGGGACTCATAAGCCAAGCGGTGCGCGATCTGTTCCGGCGTGCTGGGCTTCTCAGGGAGGCCGACGAGAAGTGACAAAGGTCTTGATCGCTCTCATCAGGGTGTACCAGTACATCCTGTCGCCGGTGTACGGCCAAACCTGCAAGTACTACCCGTCGTGCTCCAACTACGCCATTGCGGCCCTGCGCGAGTATGGGCCGCTTCGCGGCACCGGCATGGCCTGCTGGCGCATCATGCGCTGCAACCCCTTCAGTCACGGAGGGTATGATCCCGTGCCGGAGCGACATGATCGCCACCAGCACGTCGGTTCGGAGGATGAAGTGAGCGCGCATGGATAGCGTCCCCGTCTTCAAACAGCTCATCCAGCTGTTCAACTGGGTCCTCGTCAATCTTCATGATCTGTTCTCCGCATGGGGCCTCAGTGAGGATTGGACATGGGGCTTCGCGATCATCGGCCTGACGATCATCGTCCGCCTGATCCTCTTCCCACTCACGTGGAAGCAGTACAGCAACGCGCAAGCGCTCCAGGCCATGCAGCCCAGGGTGAAGGAACTGCAGCGCAAGCACAAGGACGATCGCAACAAGCTTCAGGCGGAGACGATGAAGCTCTACCAAGAGCACAGGGTCAATCCCTTCGCCTCGTGCCTCCCACTGCTTCTCCAGCTCCCGGTCTTCATCGCTCTCTATTACGCGATCCGGGGCACGGACTACCTGGATCCGACCACGACCAAGGCACTGGCGGACGCCGGCTTCCTCTGGATCAAGTCAGTGGCCGCAGGAGGGGCTGGTCTCGGCCAGCCTGACCCCACTCACGTACTGCTTGTGCTGTATGTCGTCACGCAGCTCATCTCCACCGAGCTGATGCTGGCTACCCAGAGCGACAAGATGCAGAAGTGGCTCATGCGATTGATGCCGATCATGTTCGTGTTCTTCCTCTGGAGCTTCCCGGCCGGCCTGTTCGTGTACTGGGTGACGACCAACCTCTGGACGATCGGCCAGCAGTTGCTCATCCGCAAGGCCATGAAGCCATACACGCCATCGGCCGACAATGGGAAGCCCGTGAAGCGAAGCCGCATCGTTGACGCGCTCGTGACGGCGCAGGACAAGGGCGATAAGGGGCCGGCCTCGACGTCAGGTGCGACGCAGAAGAAGGGCCCGGCCACGCAGCGCACGGCGCAGGCCGCCTCCAAGTCGGGATCGGGGCAGGGCGCCAAGACGGCGGGCGGCGGTAAGCAAACGAGCGGCGCGAAGGGCGGCGGCGCCAGACCAGCGGGCAGCAAACGCGTCGGCGCCAAGCCCGCAGCCCGCGCCAAGCCCGGCTCCGGACCAAAGACGGCCGGAGACAGCAAGGCGAGCGCGAATCCGAAGGCAGGCGCGAGCGGCAGCAGCGCCCGCTCAAGCGAGGCCAAGCCGGATCACACCAGTCCGGCTGCGAGCAGCAGCGAAGAACCAGCGGCGAACAGCAGGCCCGCGCCAGCAGTGCCACCCTCCGAGGGCGATACTGCCGAGCGTGAGACCAAGGAGAACGGCCCGGCGGAAAGCTGACGCTTCCCGGACCATCGTCGCTTCAGCCGAACCGGAGGGTCTCGATGGCAGAATCGTATGACTACGATCCCGTCGATGAAATCGACGAGGACGAGACGGAATTCGCCACCGTCGCCGAGGCGCCGACCGTGGAAGACGCGAAACGCAAGGCGCTCGACCAGCTGCGCAAGGTCGTTCCCCTCGTAGACCAGCGCGATGTCGAGTTCATTGTCGTCGAAGAGGGAGCAAAGGGCGGTCTCTTTGGTCGCGGCAAGCTTCTGGCGCAGGTCGAAGCGCGGCTGCACCCTGGAGAGCCGCGCGCTGAGGAGGACGCACCTCCAGAGGCAGATGCGCTCAAGGAGTTCGTCCAGACCGTCGTTCGCTTGATGGGCATCGACGCGGACGTGTCAGTCACCGAGACCGCCGAAGGCCTGAAGGCCGAGGTTGCCGGGGACGATCTCGGGCTCCTCATCGGCAGGCACGGGAGCACCATCGACGCGCTGCAGTGCGTTGCCGGCATCGCCGTCAATGGCGACCGCCACAATCGCCGTCAGATTGTCGTCGACGCCGAGGGCTACCGGGGCCGGCGAGAGACGGCACTCGCGGCGCTGGCAGACAGAACGGCGCAGAAGGTCGCGCGCGAAGGTGGGAGCATCACGCTCCAGCCCATGTCCGCCGCGGAGCGCAAGGTCATCCACTTACATCTCAAGAGCGATGCGCGTGTCGAGACGACCTCCGACGGCAACGAGCCTTACCGCGCCGTCGTCATCTCACGCAAGATGGGAAGCTGAGACACCGCGGCTTCGGGAAGTCAGGCTCCATGACCGCTACCACGGTATCGGCAGCGGTCAGGAGCGAAACGCCGGGTCCATCCAAAGGCACCAGGAGGCACGAGTCATGCGTCGTACCTATTTGTCATTGTGGGCGGCGCTTGCCCTCGTCGTCGGCCTCGCCCCCGTCCTGCTCACAGGCTGCGGGGGAAGCGACACGACCGCGTCGGCAAGTTCAACGACCCCATCCCCGGCGGCGATCAGCGCACAGGAGATCATCGATCAGAGCAATGCGGCCATGGCCGACGTGACCAGCGCGTCCTTCACGGCAGACATGGCGATGAACGTCCAGGGAGACGCGACCAAGATGGAGGACCCGGCCGCGCAGGCACTGCTGGGCAAGGGGGTCAAGCTCCATGTGGAGGGCGCCCGCGCCACGGACCCCCTGTCCATGGATGCGGACATGAGCCTGACGCTGGGCAGTCAGATCCTGGACCTGGGCCTGCTCGCACAGGATGCCAACATGTGGGTCAGCTACCAGAACCAGTGGTACAAGGTTGACAAGAAGAACGCGGCCGCCGTGAACAAGCAGACGAAGCGGGGAGCAGCGCCGACCGAGCAGCTCAAGAGCTTCGGGCTTGATCCCGCGGAGTGGGGTACCGACTACAAGCTGGTTGGCACTGAGAAGGCCGCAGACGGCACACCGGTCTACCACGTTCAGGCGACGGTGGACCCCCAGAAGCTGGCCGCCGCGCTGGTTGAAGCTGCCGACGATCCCGACGTGGCCAAGGCGCTCGGAGACGACGCGACTGCGGCGCAGTTGAAGCAGGCGCTGAAGCAGAATCGCGACGACCTCACTGGTCTCCAGAAGAGCCTCAAGGATGTCGCCGCGGACTACTGGATCGGTGTCGAGGACATGCTGCTGCGCAAGGCTGAGTTCACCGCCGTCATGGACATGACCAGCCAGAGGGACATGGAGGGCATCGAGGGCATGACACTCGACATGAGCGTGACGATGGACGACTTCAACGAGCCGGTGACAGTGACCGCTCCCGCCGGCGCGAAGTCGTTCGACAAGCTGACGGAGCAGATGTTCGGTGGAATGATGATGGGCTTCTGAGACGGTGTTTTGAAGCCGCTGTCCCGCTGAAGTGAGACACTCAGGCGGACCCTGCAGGTGAGGACGAAGAAAGGGCCCGGCGGCGCGTCAGCGCCGCCGGGCCCTTTCTCGCGAGAGGTGCGTCAGTGATCCCAGTCGAAATCACGAGCCTTCGTCTTCTCCCATACCGCAGGCTTGTCGTCGCTCCGCTGACCAAGCAATGACTTGCTGAGGATCTCCGGAGGCTTCTGTGCCGCGACACTGGGCGGTTCTGGCTCGTCCGGCACGCGTTCGCTCGCCCGACCATCGTCGGGAGTCTCTTCCTGCTGCAGACGCTGGGCTGCCGCGCGGCTGATCTGGGCGGGCGCGAGGTGCACTGTGCCGTCCGCGCGGACGGCGGCGTTGGACGACAAGTCAGTGATCTCCTCGTACCCACGGTCAGCCAGCGCTACGTCACCTGACTCTGTGTCGACTTGGAAGCGGTACCATCCCATCGACCACATGAACATGATCGTAACGCCGGACTCTCGCGGCTCAGCGTGGACCGACGGCGTACCGAGCTGTTCGTTCGTCTCGGCAATCTTGCGCGGTACGCGACCGACATTGAACAGATCAACGCCGCGCTGCAGCAGCGCCAAGGCGGCAACGTCCGCCTCGCCCATCGAGTCGCCTTCAGGAGGGTACTCTTCTTGCGCCGCTACGTCAGCCTCTTCCGGAGCCTCCTCATCCGCGGTGAGCTGCTCTTCGAGGGCCCTGGGCTGCTCCACCGCCTCCGGCTCCCCGCCCTGCGGCTCCACCGCAGCTGCGGGCTCATCCTCATCCGCAAGCGAGACGGCCGGCATCGGTTGCGTATCTTCGAAGGCCACAGACGGAACGTCCTCGATTTGGCCCGGCGCAGACTCCTGGACTTCGCTCTCGGATAGACGATCAGCAAGCTCAGCGGCGAACTCGGCGGGTGTCTCGCCCCAGGTCAGCTCGCCCGGCTCCGACGAATCGACGAACTGCTCGTATGAGCTGCTCACCACTGGGGCAGCCTCCGCTTCGACCATCGCGGCTGCTTCTTCAGCAGGCCCGCCTTCGGCCACGGACGCCGGAGCCATTGATCCTATGCGCTCGAGCTCGGAGCGGAGCTCCTGGTTCTGCCTCTCGGCTCGTGCCAGCCGCTCGAGCAGCGAGGCGATCTCGGCGTTCTTACCTTCGAGCTCGCTGCGTGGCGGTTCCGCCTCCACGCGCGCCAGCTCGCCCGTGTCGTCCGACGCCCTGGCGTCCTCGCGCGTCTCGCGCACCCGCCCATTGTTGGCCGGCGTCCACGTCACGTCCGGCGGCTCGTCCTGGTCAAGAGGGAGGTCGGGCCCGCAGAGAGAGCAGATCAATCGTTCCTCACCGCCGGCGTCGGTCACTCTGCGTGTCCATTCGCCAGCGAGAAGGGTGCGGCCGCATTTCGCGCAGACGGCCGCTTCAGGCTCGTCCTTGCTGCGGCCGAAGATGCGTCCAAACATCGTCACTCCCGTTTGAGAGCAGCCCCAAAGGGGCCGGGAACCGCTGAATGAACGCTCATGTTACCAGAGGCGGCGCCTCGTGACACTCGCGACGGCTTGCATGAACGGCAGCGTGACGGCCCGCTACAGGTCCTCTTCTTCAGGCTCAGGAGTGGTCTCGTACTGGTCGAGCAGATCGAGCGCGCGTTCGCGATCGGCCTCATTCACGAGAACGTGGACGCTGTCGATCGTCCCGGGGGGGAATACGTCCTCAGCACCGCTGCCGCTCAATACGGCCTCAATGCCGGCCTGCTCCAGAACTCCTTTGATGATGCTGGCCAAACCCACATCGTTCACACTGGTCACAGACACGAGCTCCATGTGCGTCACCTCGCAGTTCGGGTCGCCGACACCATCGCGCTCCTCAACACTGTTATGCCACCGTGGCCGTGTTCTCCACGGGAACCCGTTGCGGCCTCGCCGGTCACTGCGCGGCGGCCAGCTCCCGGAGTATGTCCATGTTACGCCGATCGGGTCCGTTTCCATCGAAACCGGGGACCTCGATGATGCCGGGTACGCGAGCAAGGGCGGGATGCCGGACGATAGCGCGGAAGGCCTCCAGCCCGAGCTCTCCCTCCCCGATGTTCTCATGCCGGTCGCGATTGGAGCCAATCGGCGCCTTCGAATCGTTCAGATGAACCATTGCGAGGCGGTCCAGGCCGCATACGTCGTCCAGCCCCTTCAGCATGCCGCCAAGCGCTGCGGACGTCCGAAGGTCGACTCCGGCTGCGAAGAGGTGTGCCGTGTCCAGGCACAGCCCCAGCCGGGGGTGAGAGCCGGCCGCGCGAATCAGTACGGACAA
The DNA here is from genome assembly GCA_964533575.1 of uncultured Thermoleophilia bacterium. Classification (GTDB taxonomy): domain Bacteria; phylum Actinomycetota; class Thermoleophilia; order UBA2241; family UBA2241; genus CAIXSE01. Next base: position 30,546 of record CAZHMG010000004.1, read on the forward strand.
TTCCTCGAAGTTGACTCCCATCGTGCCTCCCGCACCGGCCGTGTTCTCGAGCAGGATCTGGACCGAGGATCCCTCGCTCTCGTCCAGAGCGCGCCGAAGGGCCGCCTGAACGCGCTCGGCACCGGCGTCGAATCCGCTCCCCTGATGGGAGCCGACGTGCGTCACGATTGCGTCGGCGCCGAGTTGTTCCGCCGCGGCAAGGGCCCCGAGCAGGGATGAAACCGACTTCGCGTAGAAGTCCTCCCGAGCGCTGGCGAGGTTGATCAGGTAGATGGTGTGGATGACGACGAACCGGATTGAGGACTCTCCCCTCGCGGCTCTGAACCGCTCGATGTCCGCCTGCTTGTACAGCGTGGGCCGCCACACGCGCGGGCTGCCCGCGAAGAACTGGATCGCCTCGCACCCGAGAGCAATCCCCGCCTCGACAGCCTTCCACACGCCCCCCGCCGCTCTAACGTGCGCGCCAATGTACATGAACCGGAGTGTACTGGTGCACCGGGACGAGGAGCAACGCAAGGCATCATCTCATGCGCCAGCCGCAGCCTCCGTTCAGGACCTCGTATGGTAGTCTTGAACGGCGCGACGCCCGGGGTCTCAGCGGCGCGTCGACCGACCACCCATCGCGAGGAGACACCATCACATGTGTGGCATCTTCGGCTTCGCCGGCTCTCCCGACCGTCAGCTTCTCGGCCGCATGGCCGCCGCTCTCATCCATCGCGGACCCGACGACGCGGGGTCCTTTGAGCAGGATGCGATCAGCCTGGGTCACCGTCGCCTGAGCATCATCGACAGGGAGGGGAGTCACCAACCCCTCGCCAACGAAGATTCCACTGTCTGGGTCGTCTACAACGGCGAAATCTACAACTACCGTGAATTGCGGGCGGAGCTCGAGGCTGCCGGACACGCCTTCCGAACGAGCGGCGATACGGAGGTCATCGTTCACGCGTACGAGGAATGGGGACCTGGCTGTGCCGCCCGCTTCAACGGCATGTGGGCTTATGCCTTGGCCGACATGCGCGAGGGCTCAGGCAAGCTCATTCTCAACCGCGATCACTTCGGCATCAAACCTCTCTTCTATGCGCGCTCCCCGAGATCTGGCCGGCTGTTGTTCTCGAGTGAGATCAAAGGGTTGCTTCAAGACCGGGAGATCGAAGCGATACCCGACGACCAGCTGGTCTATGAGTTTCTCCAGCACGGCCTGCACGACCATCGTGACGAGACGATGTTCCGCGGCATCTACCACGTGCCGGCCGCAAGCTGGCTGGAGATCCCGCTGGGGACAGCCAGCCGCGCCGGCACGGCCTTGGCCGCCTCTCGCGATGGCGGCGGCCCCGGGGTGTTGACATCCCCGCTTCCCAGCACGGCGTACTGGGCGCCGCATCTCAGCAGCGACGGCGAGCCGGACCCGGCCGCCTTCCGGCGGCTGTTCCGCAAGAGCGTCGAACGCCGCCTGCTCTCCGAGGTGCCGGTAGGCTCCTGCCTCTCGGGCGGCCTCGACTCCACGACGATTGTGTCCTTCATGAGCGAGCTCCTGAGTGAGGGCGCGCCCGACGCGGCATCATTGCGCGGCCAGCTCAAGACGTTCAGCGCCGTGTTCGACGGCGATCCGATCGACGAGCGTGAGTACATCGAAGTCGCAGTCGAGAGTACCGGCGCCGATACGACATACACCAACCCGGATTCCCATGAGTTCATGCACGAGTTGCGCGAATTCATCTGGCATCAGGAGGAGCCCTTCGTCAGCACCGGACCGTATGCTCAGTGGTGTGTCATGCGGGCCGCTCGGCAGCAGGTTACCGTGCTGCTGGACGGACAGGGCGGCGACGAGCTCCTTGCCGGCTACGTGCCATACCAGTTCGTCTACCTCCGCCAACTGCAGAACGAGAGACGGTACGCGGAGCTGGAGCACGAGGCCGTCAGGTCGGCCGACGTGCTCTCGCCGCTGGTGAAGCGTCGCTTGGCTCAGCGACGCAAACGTCTCGCGACCAGGAACCTCCTCAGGAGCGGATTCCTGAATCACGTGGCCGAGCCGCACACTGGCCTTTCGCGCTCGGACCTCAAGCTGCGGCTGCTGCAGGACCTGCTGACCTACTGCCTACCGTGCCTCCTTCGCTACGAAGACCGCAACGCGATGGCGTTCAGCGTGGAGTCTCGTGTGCCGTATCTCGATCAGGAGCTGGTGGACTTCATGCTCAGCATGCCGGACACGGCGATCATCAGAGACGGCTGGAGCCGCTGGATCCTGCGTGCCGCCCTCGACGGCACTCTCCCCGAGAAGATCCGCTTGCGGCGCTGGAAGGTGGGCTTCACGACGCCCGAGATGCGCTGGATCAAGGCGCGGCGCGCGGCCTTCATCAGCCTCTACCGGTCACCCACATTCCACGCACGCCCCTACTGGGAGGGTGACAAGGTTGTGGAAGCATTTCGCGCCTGCTGCCGCGGCGAAGTGGAAGAGTCTCCGTTCTTCTGGCGGGCGGCTAACGTCGAGCTCTGGCTGCGCGAGTTCTGCGACGACAGCGTCGTGCTCGATGATGCGGATATCGAAGCGGCGTTGTCTGCGCCTGCCGAGATCGGGCCGCGCCACCGTGGCGAGATTGCCAAGGATGCCGACGCCCGCACCCCCGCCCTTCTGGCTGCGGCAGGCACCCTCGCCGCTCCCGCCGGAGCGGCCGAAGCGCAACGCCTCCTGTCCAACTACGGCCCCAACGCTCTCAAGCACCTCTTCGCCACGACCCACAGCCGCGTCTTCGCACGCTTGCCGATCCGAACGGACATCGTGCGACGCGGAGATGATCTCGCCGACGTCATTCTGCGGTTCGTGGCGCCGCATGTCAGACCTGGCGACAGTGTCGCGCTCGCCGAGAACGCGGTATCGGCGTCACAGGGGAGGAGCTTCCTGATCGATGACATCCATCCCACGCGTCTAGCGACCTTCCTCGGCAACTCGGTCTCCCGTACGCCACACGGCCTCGGTCTCGGAACGCCACAGACGATGCAGCTCGCCATCGATCAAGTCGGCGCGCCTCGCATCGTCGCCGCCGCCATCGTCGGAGCCTTCGGCCGCGTGATCCGCAAGCGAGGCCTCTTCTATCGAGTTGCGGGTCGCGAGGTCGAGGCGATCGATGGACCTACTCCGAATCGCCTGCCTCCCCACAACGTCTCTGCCAGTCTTGGTCCGGCCGATCCCGACGGTGTCGCAGCGAGGCTCAGCCAGCTTCTGCGCGACGCCGTCGGTGGGCCAGTGGCTGTTGCAGTGGTCGACGCCAGCGACCTGGCCGTTACCGTCCTCGGCGCGTCACCAGGCGCCGATCGCGATCTGATCGAGACCCTCATGAGCGATAATCCGTTGGGCCAGGGGCATGAACAGACGCCAGTCTGCGTTATGCGCCCTCTGGGACTACTCGCGTGACAGAGCTAAACAGAGCCGAGGGGGACGGGCTTCACGTCCTGAGCGTGCGTACGAAGCGACAGTGACCGGGATGGTGGAGTTGTAAGAGGGGGAGCGATGCCGATCGTCGATGTCCGGGGGCTCCGCAAGCAGTTCGACCCGCCGAAAGGCGTGGTCGCCGTCGACGGGGTCAGCTTCAGCATCGAGAAGGGGGAGATCTTCAGTCTGCTCGGTCCGAACGGCGCAGGCAAGAGCACTACCATATCCATGCTCTCCTGCCTCTTGCATCCAAGCGCCGGCGATGCATTCGTGGACGAACACTCGATCACCACAGAGGCGCGGGCGGTGAAAGAGGCGATAGGCGTCGTTCCGCAGGACATCGCCCTCTATCCGGACATGAGCGCCCGGGAGAACCTCGTCTTCTGGGGCAAGATGTACGGATTGCGCGGTGGTGAGCTCAAGACCCGGGTGGACGAAGTCCTCAGACTGATCACCCTGGAGGAGAGGCAGAAGGACCGCATCGAGAAGTACAGCGGCGGCATGAAGAGACGCGTGAACATCGGCGTCGCCCTTCTGCACCGTCCCAAGGTGTTGCTGCTGGACGAGCCCACCGTCGGCATCGATCCCCAGAGCCGTCGCTCCATCCTCGACGGCATCCTCGGCCTGCGAGACCATGGCATGACCATTCTCTACACTACACACTACATGGCGGAAGCTCAGGAATTGAGCGACCGGATAGGCATCATCGACCACGGCAAGATGATCGCCCTCGGAACGCACGAGGAGCTGGTGAGGATCGTCGGCGAAGAGGCCCACGTGGAGCTGCGAGTCGATCACGATCTCCTCGGCATGGTTGACATCTGGGGGCGCGTCAATGGTGTGAGCAGCGCAACCATCGACGATGAGCAAGCCGTCCTCAACGTCGACGACGCGAATGAGGTGTTGCCACGACTCTTCGAAGCAGCCGCGGATGGCGGGTCGCGCATCACCGAAGTCAACGTCACCGAGCCGAACCTGGAAATGGTGTTCCTCCATCTCACCGGGCGAGCCCTGCGGGAATGACCGGAGGCTGGCTGTTGAGCCGCATGAGGCCGTACTCGACGAGCCGGCAGCCTTGACCCGCGTTCTCACCATTGCGTTGAAGGACGTGCGCAGCATCATGCGCAACGTCCCCGCGCTGGCCATGATGCTCCTGGCACCGGTGGCGCTCGCCGCCCTGCTCGGCTTCGCCTTCGGCGGCGGCGAAGGCTTCTCGATCACTGCCACCAAGATCGCGGTCGCCAACGATGATGTGGGAGTTCCCGCTGTCTCGGTTCCTGCCGGCCGCGTCGTCGTCAACGTGCTCAAGAGTCCTGGGGTCTCCACTATTCTCACAGCAAGGGAGGAGGCTTCAGCCGATGACGCGCGGCGGCGCGTCGACGATGGCGAGGATGCAGTTGCCGTTATCATCCCTCCAGATTTCTCCGCGGTCATCTACGGTAGGGGAGCAGGCAACGCGACGTCGATCGAGCTGTACGAGAACCCCACCCAAGGCATCGGCGGCGACATCACCAAGAGCGTGATCGGACAGACGCTGCTCACGTACAACGGTGCCCGCGCGGCAGCAGCAGCAGCGATTGGTCTGGCGATCGACGGGGGGCAGGGAGGACGGGCGCAGGAGCTCGCCCAAGCCGCCGCTCTTCGGCATGTCGCAGATAACGAATCAGGCGGACAGATTCAGATCGAGCAGCGTCCGCCGCAGTTGCCGGAGGGCGAGGAGGCGAAGGACGTCGGCATCACCGGCATCATCCTCGCTGGCATGATGGTGTTCTTCCTGTTCTTCGGTGCCTCGAATGTGGCGCGAACGATTCTCGATGAGGAACAGGCAGGAACGCTTCCCCGCCTGTTCACGACACCAACGCCGCGGCAGGTCGTCCTGGGGGGAAAATTCGTCGGCGTGTTTGTCACCGTGGGCTGTCAGGCGGTTATCATCCTCGTTGCCGGTCGCCTGATTTTCGGCATCGACTGGGGTCATCTCGACGCCGTCACCGCCCTGACTCTCGTGGCCGCGGCTGTGGCTTCCGGCTTGGCGCTCCTGATCATCTCGCTGGTCCGCACTCCCGGGCAGGCAGGTGCGATCAGCGCGGGCGTGTATCTCGTCTTGGCGCTCGTGGGCGGCAACTTCACAGGCGCGGCCGCAACGGCAGGGACGTACGCCACGCTTCAGAGACTCACGCCCAACGGCTGGCTGCTCAGAGGCTGGGACACGGTCATGCGAGGTGGCAACCTCGGCGACATCGCCGTCAATCTCCTGATGCCGATGATATTCGCAGTCGTCTTCTTCGCCATCGCGGTGTGGCGCTTCCGGAGGCGCTACGCATGAGGACGCCATGAATCGCATGTGGATACTGGCCAGGAAGGACATGCTGGAAACCAGTCGCGACCGCTTGGCTCTTCTCTTCATCGTCATCATGCCTCTCGCGTTCACGGCGTTCTTCGGCCTGATGTTCGGCACGGGCAGCGATCGTCTACCGGTGGCCGTCCACAGTGCGGACCAGGGAGAGCAAGGCGGAAAGCTGCTTGCAGCGCTGCGGGACTCTGGGGTGGTGAAGATGCAGCCCGAGACGGCTGATGAGGCGGAGAAAGCCGTCGATGAAGGTCAGGTGACCGCCGCCTTGCTGATCCCGGCGGACTTCTCCGCCAGGCTCAGCGACGGCCGTCCCATCGGACTCACCCTTGTCGGCGTAGCAGGGTCGTCCGGCGTCCAGACCGTGCGTACCGAGGTGGAGGCCCTCACCGGCCGCCTCGCCGCCGGCGAGGCGGCCGCCCGAGCCGCCGTTGCCGTGGCGGCGGGGAACCAGACAACCGCAGCCGCCTTGGGGGTCGCTCGGCCCCTTGCTTCGGCGTCGCTGACCGATCCCGTGGCCACGATCACCGTGATCGCTGCCGGCGCCGCAGCCGGCCAGATCCCCACGGGCTACGTACTGAGCTCTCCCGGCATGCTCGTGAACTTCATCCTGTTCAGTATGCTGACCGCAGGGGTGGCGCTCATACAGGAGCGCCGCAACTACACGCTGCTGCGATTGATGACGACGCAGTTGCGGCGCCGGGAGCTGATCGGCGGGAAGATGGCGGGCATGTTCCTCCTCACCTTCGTGCAGCAGATCATCCTTATCGGCGCCGGGCAGCTGCTCTTCGGCGTCGATTACCTGCGCGATCCGATCGCGCTGGTGCTGATGATGATTGCGCTCTCCCTGGTGGCTTCGTCACTCGGCCTGTTACTGGCCTCGCTGCTCACCAGTGAGCAGGCGCTGATCGCAGCCACGATTCTCGTGTCCATGACCGTGTCCGCTCTGTCAGGCGCGTGGTTCCCTCGCGAGATCGCAGGCGAGACTTTCCAAGCCGTGGGCCAGGCGCTGCCGACCACATGGATACTGGACGCGCTGCGCGGGATCGTCCTGCGCGGGTTCGACGTCGCCGACGTCCTGCCCGCGTTCGCCATCTCAGTCATTTGGTCCCTGGTCCTCTTCGCCGTCGCCGTCTGGCGCTTCCGGCTGACAGAGTGAGTCGCAGGGACGCTCAGTCCTTGGCAGGGGTAATCGTCGCCTCCTTGGGCAACGCCAGTCCCGCCTCGATTTCTATCGCCTTGATCACGCCCACGGGAACCGGGCATGCGGCGTGAGCAAGATGCTTGGCGGCAACGCGAAGCGTTTGCGGCCCTTCACCGCGGAAGCTGATTTCGCCGAAGGGGTCAACCGAGGTCAGTTCCTCGGCCATCGCCTGGACATGCGGGCAGGAGCTTTCGATTTCGACGCTCACCATCCGCCCTTCCGCCCCGGCACGAACAACGGCAGTGTAACCACAGATACCACTATCTATCTCAACGGACGCCACCAGACGCCTCCTTCCTCGGAATCTGAATGGTACTGCATCATTTCGAGTGCAACTGCTATGCTCCTGGAGAACCAGACTACATACGCAGAGCGGGGGCAGTGATGATTCATCCTGTCATCAAGGGCGCCGCAAAGGATGTGACCTTCGCGGATCTTGGAAAGGTCGATCACGCCATCAGCCTGCTGCTGCTCGCCACCGATGGTTCTGAACCCGCTGTGCGAGCAACTCAGTATGCAGTCCTCTTGGCCCGACTGCTGGGTGCGCGAATGAAGATCCTGCACGTCGACACCAGTCTGGACGAGCTCATCATGCCGCCCGGATGCACCCTTGATGACGCTCCCGCAACACTCGACCCGGCGCTCCGGGGCCTCCTTGTGGCCGCCGATCTGGCCCGCCTCAACGGCGTCGAGTGCAGCATGGAGATCGCCAAGGGAGGAATCGCCAGCACCATCGTGCGAGTTGCCGAGAAGCATGAGGCAGGCGTGATCGTGCTCGGCGACACGGGTCGGACGGGGCTGAAGCGCATTGCGCTGGGATCGGTCGCAGAAGCGGTCGTCAAGGCCTCACTCATCCCCGTCATGGTCGTCAAGGCCGGCTGAGCCTGCCGGATGGCGCAAGGAGACAGTACCGCACTGATGCCAAGGCGAGAGAGAGCGAAGAAGAGAAAAATGGTGCCCCCAACGGAATTCGAATCCGTGCCGCCGGCTTGAAAGGCCGGTGTCCTAGGCCGCTAGACGATGGGGGCACGTGTGTGCCGCCGACGGAGTATACCTTGCTGGGACAGGAAGGGCTTCATCAGCACGCCGACGGCCAACGGCGAAGTCTTGTCTTCGAAAATCGCGTCTGGTAACCTTCACCGGGCTGCATGATGAATGGTCACCGAAGCGATTTCGTGCCGGTGACGGGAAGCACAAAGGAACCGCTATCCGGATATCTCCGGACAGCGGTTTGTCTTTGTGAAAGGGGCCTCACTGGCAGTGGGGCGTGTGGACGACGACATCTCGTCGTGAGTGACCACCAAACTGCCCGTTCGGACGGTTCGAACGAGCAGGGAGAGGGCAGCTCGCGATTTTCAATCCGATAGACAACGTAAACAGGGAAGGCACAATGGACTTCATCAAGCACTACTGGTACGGAATCCTCGGCGCGCTTGTGATCGTCGTTCTCATGGGCCTCATGGTGGCGGGCGTCATCCAGCCGTAAGCTCTATCATGGCCGGCCAGACCACATGGTGGTCTGGCCGGCCATCTGTCATTTATCGCCGATGACCCAACGATAGGGCTCGTCTTGGTTCCTCTGTCCTTCGTTCGCCGCTTCGCTGATCTCGTTTCCCCCTCCTGCGTCCCCGTTATCACACCGATCTGACGAAAACCGCCGTGCAACGGTGGATGGTTGTGCTTGCCGAGCTATCGTGGAATACTACCCATGAACAACTTCACTGGGTCCGTGGCGCCTGCTGCGGAGGTAAGTTGGATAGTCGGGCCGCTATCCGGATTGTGACTGATTCGGGAAGCGGTCTTTTCCGTCTCGGAGGGTAACCTCTGGCTCAGATTTGACCCGCTCCCCGAGGGAGGGAGTGAGCCTAGAGGAGTACCAATCGCGACTGTCGCGCGCCATCCACCTCTTCTGGCGCGCCCGTCATTTTCCGTAAGCCTCATCGGGGCGCCGCTGCATGAGCCTCGGCTATTTGTGCAACTCATGTCTGAAGAAGGGAGTTCAAGGTGGGATTCGTCAAGAAGTACTGGTTCGGACTCATCGGTGTACTCGTCGTCGTCGTGCTCATGGGACTCATGATCGGTGGAGTGATCGAGCCCTGAGCAACGGCAGTCTGATCGGGCAAGGAGGACACGGCGGAAGGCGCGGCGGATTTCTGTTCGCGCGCTCTTCGGAAGTGGCCTGCCCGGTTTCGGGCATCATTGATCGTTCATTGGCTTGGTGTGGCAGTGAGTTCAGTGCGGGTCCATCATCGAGGGGAGGATTCCATGCAACAGGGTGAAGACATCAGCACCTATATCCATGGTCTTCAGTTGCCGGCGTCGAAGAGCGAGGTCGTGAAGGCAGCCAAGAAGGGCGGGGCCCCGAAGGAAGTCTGGAAGATGATGGACAAGCAGCTTCCTTGGATCACCTACCAGCACTTGGACGACATCACGAGCGCCCTCGGGCAGCAGAAGCAGGGGGCAGCCTGACCTTGGCGCCCGCAGCCGGCTCAGTGAGAAATGGCAAGGTCCGGCCGGTCGAGCATCTGGTGGGCCGCGTTGGATTCGAACCAACGACCTTGGGATTAAAAGTCCCCTGCTCTGCCAACTGAGCTAGCGGCCCCGGGACGTCGATTCTACCACTGCTGCATCGTTTACCCGCCGCTTGCCAGAACTGACCACGAAGAAGCCGGTCGTCACCCTTCAGGGGTGACGGAACGACAAGGGGCCAGGGGGCTCCCAAGCCCCTTGGCCCCTTGTCGTTCGGCCTGTTCCGCCTAGTGCAGAAAGTGACGGCGGCCTGTCATGACCATCGCCGCGCCCCTCGCATCGCAGGCCTTCACCGCAGACTCGTCGCCTTTGGATCCGCCCGGCTGCATGAACGCCGTCACGCCGGCCTCGATGGCCATATCGACGGCATCGGGGAAAGGATAGAACGCATCTGAGCCGATCACGGCGCCACGCAGATCGTTTCGTGCCTTCTCGACTGCGATCCTCGTGGAATCGACGCGGCTCATCTGACCAGCCCCGACACCGACCGTCGCCAGATCCTTCGCAATCACGATAGCATTCGACTTGACGTGCTTGGCGATGCGGAATGCGAAGATCATGTCGCCCCACTCCTGCTCGCTTGGATGGCGACCGGTGGCGACCGTCATCTCGTCGCGCTCCTCGACCTCGCTGTCGCGGTCCTGGACGAGAATGCCGCCGGTGACGCGCTTGTAGTCGAGCTCTCCGAGATTGGCCAGCCGGGTATCCTCGCCCTGCAGGATTCGGATATTTGGCTTCTGGGTGAGGATGGCGAGAGCCTCGGGCTCGTACGAGGGCGCATACAGGACTTCGACGAACAGGTCCTTGAGGCGCTTCGCCAAGGCCGCGTCCACGGTCCGGTTCACGGCGATCACGGAGCCAAAGGCGCTTGCGGGGTCGCATGCAAACGCCTTGTCGTAGGCAGCAGCCAGATTCTCGGCGAGCGCACACCCACAGGGATTGTTGTGCTTGATGATCACCACGCACGGCAGCGTGAATTCATCGCAAATGGCGCGCGCAGCGTAGAGATCGTAGAGGTTATTGAAGCCCATCTGCTTGCCGTGAAGCTGCTCGACATCCGACAGGAGGTGCTCGCTCGCGCCAACCTCAGCGTAGTAGGCAGCCCGTTGATGCGGGTTCTCGCCATACTTGAGATCCAAGACCTTATGATAATCGCGTAGCATCTGCGCAGGGAAGTCGCCGTCCTTCTCACCAAACCAGCCGGCAATGACTGAGTCATAGTGGGCCGTCCGGTGGAAGGCCTTTGCCGCCAGCTCCCTCAGGGTGGCTCCCGAAAGCTCGCCCGTCGCGGTCAACTCCTCGAGGAGACCCGCATACTCCGCGTTGCTGGTCACGACTGCCACCGCGGCGTGATTCTTGGCGGCGGCACGAATCATGCTCGGGCCCCCGATGTCGATGTTCTCGATGACGACGGCGTCGTCCACGCCTCGCCGCCCGGCCACTTCCTCAAAGGGATACAGACTGCAGACGACCATGTCGATCGGCTCGATCTCGTGCTCGGCGATGGTGTCCATGTGATTGGGTACGTCTCGACGAGCGAGAATGCCGGCCATCAACCTGGGGTGCATGGTCTTGACGCGCCCGTCCAGCATTTCGGGAAAACCGGTGACTTCCTCGACGAGCGTCACGGCCAGGCCGGCTTCCTTCAGCATCTTTGCGGTGCCGCCAGTGGAAATGATCTGCACTCCCATGTCGGTGAGGCCCGTGGCGAACGACTCGAGACCACTCTTGTCGAACACGGAGATAAGTGCTCGCTTGACCTTCACTGGCTCGCTCCTTCCGAAGATGTGCGATACGGCCGGCAGCCCGCTAACGGCTGCTCTTCTCGCCGGAGCGTATAGGAAAGGCGCGGGACAGTGAAGTGTCAGCCGAGGCGGGCGACGCGCTCGCCGCGGACGCTGCGCCGCAACTCTGCGGAGGCCTGTGAAAGCCTCTCGAGCTCCTCGGCGACCACGCCCACCCAAGCTCGCTCCCTGCCCGTCGAAGGCACGTCCCTCTTCGGTTTCGGCCACTCGCGGACGGCGCGCTCGACACCGTCACGACCATCCGCAGCGAACTCCGCCGCCAGATCAGCGATGACCTCGGCGTCGGCGCTGGCAGCAGCGAACTCCGCCGCGGCCAGCGCGTAGGCGTTGCCGTTGAAGCTCAACCCTGCCCCGCCCCAGCTGTGGACCGCCTCGAGCGGCGCCACGTCGGTGATCGAGTCGCCAACGTACATGACGTCCGCCTCCGCCACCTCATGCGCCGCAATGATGTCCTCGAGGGCGGCCAGCTTGGCCGTCCCTCCGACAGGACGCACCGCCGCCAACATGTGGCCGCTCGTCCTGCCATCCATCAGACGCCAGAAGAGATCGTCCAGCATCGCGACGCTCTCCTGATCGGCGAGCGACAGGTCGAGCGCCGATTCGGCCATGTCGGGAATTGTGATGATGTCCTGCCGCATGATCGCATCGACCTGGCCGCGCAGCCAGCCCTTCTCAGCCTCGCTCATGTCCCATGCGTCGAGGCTGAGATCAGTGCAGCGCACGTTCTCCATGGAAAGGCCGCTCAGGTCGCAGAGCGCCTTGAGGTACGGCGTGTACGAAGTCGAGATGATGAAGAGCGGCAGAAGCGCCCGGATCCTATACAGAGCCTCGAGCGCGCGCGGAACGAGCAGCACGCCCTCGGCGCTGAACGTTTCCACATCGCTGTCCGTGACCTCGAACGCTTTGAGAAACGGCGGCAGAAGACGCAGCGTGTCGCCGGCGCAATACCCCGGCCTGCGCATGACGTCCGCCAGCAGATCGTCGTACTTGCTGAGTCTGGCGAAGAACTCCGCTCCATCCGGGATGAAGCGCTCCGCAATCTCCTGCGCGTTGTCGTTCTTGGTGACTGGACCCTCGCAGTCGGTCACGAAGATACGGCGTATTGCGCCGGCACGCTGTCCTGCTGCGGCGCTCATCGTCTCGCCACCTCTTCCTCGACGAGATCTGTGAGGTCGAGCGGCAGACGAACAGCCTCAGCGAACACTGCTCCGCAGGATGTGTTGAGCTGTCCTTCGGCGAACTGACGCAGTGTCTGATAGAGCAGCGGTATCTCCCGCACCTCGCCCACGCGGCGGATCTCGGCGAAGAGCGGCTCCGCCTCTCCCTCACTCGCGGCTATCTCTGCGACGCTTCTTGTCGCGCGCTTCACCCTGAACTCCTCCCAGAGCGCTACCCACTGGGCGCCGGTGATGCCGAACCGGAAGCATGAGATGACCGGTCCACGATCGAGCTCAGCCGTCGCAAGATGAATCATGGCCCCCGTCTCGGCAGCCTCCCCTTCGAGCAGCTGCCATATGACCTCTTGCCACGTACCCGTCGGTCCTCCCGGGAGTGCCGGATGCAGGTTGAGCAGAGCGTACTCCCGGCACATGGCGGGGCTGACGATGAGCATGTAGCCCGCCATGACGAGCACGCCCAGCCCGAGCGGCGCGAGGAGCGCCATGACCTCTCGATGATAGTGATCGCGCCAGGCTGCCCGGTCGATACCCGCCTCCCGAGCAGCCGTCCAGCTCGCCGCGCTGGACAACGTGACCTTCGGAATGCCAAGCTCGCCCGCGAGCTGCAGGAACTTGTCGCTCTCCCGGGACTCACCGGCCTCGCGATCGCAGAACACGGCCGCGATGTCCAGTTCGATCCGGTCCTCTCGAGCTCGCATGACGACGTCTGAGAGCAGGTTGCAGGCCGCCTTGTCGCGGCCGGTCGACAGCCACCCGATCCTCATCATGATCCTCCAGAAGAGCCCAGTTGCGGTGCCCTCATCGCTCCGCCCGGTCCGCCACGTCCTCCCGGTCACCGTGCTCCTCGGCAAGCCGCTCCCGCCAAGCCCGCTCGTCCGGGTAAGCGCTCCGGCCGACACCTGCGATTCCGCGGCTGGCCGCCCAAGCGCCGAGGCGCCCCGCGCTCTCCAAGCCGAGCTGCTCGATGAGCGCCGCGAGGAATCCCGCGGCGAAGACATCGCCCGCTCCGGTCACGTCCACGACTTCAGCGGGCAACGGCGGCACATAGAGGTCGACCCGATGGCCAACGAGACGTGCGCCTCGGCTGCCCATCTTGCAGACAACGAGATTCACGCCGGCACTCAGCACGAAATCGAGCGACTCCGGCAGAGACAGGCCGCACAGCATCTCGAGCTCGTGTTCGTTGGCGAAGAGGTAAGAACAGCGTTGCAGGATCGGGAGGAAGCGCTTGACCCCCTTACGGGCGTAGATCTCCCCGGGATCAAAGGCGATCTCCGTGTCGGCCGGCAGGCGCGACAAGAGCGCGAGTTGGGCTTCGAGGGGTGAATCGCCGACGAACGAGGTGAAGAGGGCATACCGCGTCCGCGGCAGGCGCCTGGGCACGTCTGACGGCGAGAACGCCTCGTTGGCCGCCGGCCACACCAGATTGCGCCGCTCCCCGTCCTCGTCGAGAAGGACGTAGACTCTGCCGGTTGAACCGTTACGAACGACCAGTTGCCCATCCGCCGGCCGAAGTTCGGCGAGGAGATAGCCGCCCTCCGCGTCTGCCCCGACCCTCCCTACCATCGCCGCCCGGTAGCCGAGACACGCCAACGCGTGCGCGGTGTTCGCCGCCTGGCCACCACCCGCGCGCGTCGGCTCCAGCCCTTCAAGCCCCCTGTCGACAGTCTCACGCGTGGCTGCGTCCATCATCTGCTCACTGCCGGGCGGCCCCAACACATCCCACAACGCGGAGTCCTTGGGGAGACGGTAGATGAGGTCGAGATTGAGGGCCCCGCAGCCTATGAGATCGACAGGCCTCACACCCGCAGCGTCCCGAGATAACGAACCGCAGGCCCGTCACCGCGAGCCACTATCCGTCCGACAACAGATGCGTGGACAGCGTGATCCGCGACGACGGACAGGTTCTTGCGAACGTGGTCTTCATCCATGACCACGACCATACCGACGCCACAATTGAAGGTGTCGAGCATTTCCGCCGCGTCCACTCCGAGGGAGTGAAGCCAACTGAAGACCGGCGCTGGAGTCCAGGCATTCAGGTCTATCTCAGCGGCGAGCGTATCGGGGACTGCCCTCCCGACATTGTCCGGAAAGCCGCCACCCGTGACGTGAGCGGCGGCGTGAACCCCGCCTGCATGACCCAAATCGTGTAGCAGAGGGCTGTAGATCAGCGTGGGAACGAGCAACGCGTCGCCAACCGTCTCAACGGCCGGCTGAGGCGCCGACCCCATCCGTGCAGGGCTCGCCCACGGCGCCGCATCCCGAACGCTGATGTCGTGCTGCCGGAGCAGATGGCGCACGAGGCTGAAGCCGTTCGAATGCAGACCGCTCGACGCCAGCCCGACGAGCACATCGCCCTCCTTGACAAGATCTGGGCCCCACAGCTCACCCCGCTCTGCGACGCCCACCGCGAACCCGGCAAGGTCGAAGTCGCCGTCCGGGAACTGACCCGGATGCTCTGCCGTCTCGCCGCCCAGAAGCACACACTGGGCACGGAGACAACCCTCGTCGATTCCTTCGACGATCTGAGACACCTCTTCGGGGATCACTTTGCCCACGACAAGGTAGTCGAGAAAGAAGAGGGGCACGGCGCCGCACGCGGACACGTCATTGACGCTCATCGCCACCAGGTCGATACCGATCGTGTTCAGTCGCCCTACGGCGCGGGCCAGCTCAATCTTCGTCCCAACTCCATCCGTACCGGCGACGAGCACAGGATCCTTGAGAGGCGGCAGTCGCATCGCGCCGCCGAAGCCGCCAAGCCCTCCAAGGACCAACGGGTGCCGGATGCTCTTGAGTCGTTCCCTGAGGAGGTCGACGGCGCGGTTACCCGCGTCCACGTCGACGCCCGCCTGCTTGTACGTGAAGTGCCGGTCGTTTGCGGCCATATCCCCCCGCCAGCTTCGCCGGCGCCATGAGACGCCGCTACGTTCATTCTACGGCACCGGCGCCCGCTTTCCCTTGTCCGAAAGCGATCAGCCCTCACTCCCAGCCTGAAAGACAGGGGGCGCCACTTGAGATGGTCAGGCGAGCCGCAGATGGAGCATGGCCACGAGATCGTCGCCGTGACCGCCGAGGCGGAGGACCGGCCCTGCCGATGTTCGGCTACGCGCGGCTACTGAGAGAGATTCGAGGCGCCCTCGAAGCGCATCTTGCACATCGCATACTCCTCAGGCACATCGATGGGGTACTCACCAGTGAAGCAGGCGCGGCAGAAAGCCGAGGCAGGCAACCCCGTGCTCGCCTGCAGCCCCTCGAGGGTCAGGTAGTGCAGACTGGTCGCTCCGAGCTTGGCTCTGATCTGCTCGACGCTGAGATTGGAGGCGATGAGCTCTCCGCGCGTCGCCATGTCTATGCCGTAGTAACAGGGCCACATGATAGGGGGCGAACTAATGCGCAAGTGAACCTCTTTCGCCCCGGCTGCATAGAGCATCGCGACCAATTTGCTGGTTGTGTTGCCGCGAACGATGGAGTCGTCGACTACAACGAGGCGCTTGCCGCGGATGACCGCGCTCAGTGGGTTGAGCTTCATGCGAATGCCCACCTGACGCAGCTGATCGTCCGGCTGGATGAAGGTTCGTTGCACATACCGGTTCTTGATCAACCCCTCGGCATAGGGAATGCCGGAAGCGGCAGCATAGCCGATGGCCGCAGGCATGCCGGTGTCGGGCACGGGAATGACGAGATCTGCCTCTACCGGCGCCTCCATGGCAAGGTGCTTGCCCATCTCTTGGCGCACCAGATGCAGGGTACGCCCAGCGATCATGCTGTCCGGCCGGGCGAAGTAGATGAACTCGAAGATACAGAGGGCGCCCCGCGAGACGTCCATCGCAACGATCTCGCTGCGCATCCCGTGTTCCTCGTCCACGATGATGATCTCGCCCGGCTGTACCTCGCGCACGAACTCGGCTCCGATGATGTCGAGTCCGGCCGTTTCGCTGCTCAATACCGGATTCCCTTCATAGCTGCCCAAGCACAGCGGCCGCACGCCGTACGGGTCGCGGAATCCTACAAGCGCCTTGCCGCTCATGACTGTGGCCGAAAAGGCCCCGCGGATCTTGCTGACGGCCGTGCGAACGGCGCCAAGCAGGTCTCCCTCTGCCTCGTGCGCGATGAGCGCTGTGATGACCTCGGTATCGGTCGTGCCTCTGAACTTGACGCCCTGCCGCATGAGCTCGGCGCGCAGCTCATCCGTGTTCACGAGGTTGCCGTTGTGGCCGAGGGCGATAACGTCACCGTTTCGGCTCCTCACGAGGGGCTGTGAGTTCTGCCAATGTGTTGATCCCGTGGTCGAGTAGCGCACATGGCCGATGGCATGCTGCCCGCTCAGGCTGGCAAGGATCTGTTCGTTGAAGACCTGGCTGACCAAACCCAGATCCTTGATCACGGTGATCTGGCCGCCATCGCTCACCGCGATGCCGGCGCTTTCCTGTCCGCGATGCTGCAGTGCGTAGAGACCGAAGTACGTCAGGCGCGCGACGTCGTATCCCGGCGCGTGAATGCCGAAGACACCGCAAGCATCCTGGAAATGATCGGTCCGCACGAGTCTAGGCCACAGGGGTCACGCGATGCGCTCCGGGAGCGACTCAAACGCGGCATGGAGCTCCGCCACCGGAACATTGAGAACCTCTCTCACACCGATGGTACATCGGAGATCCATTCCCGTCACGCTCCCCAACACGGAGTGCGGTACGTCGCCGAGCAGGGTGCGTACCTCGTCGAGTCGCGACGGCGCGATGGTGATCACTACCCTGCTCGGGGCTTCGCCGAACAGGACGAGATCGTCTCGATCAGCTTGGCCCGACGTCTCTCCGTCGTGCTCGACGCCGAGATCGACCTGAGCGCCCAGCCAGCGGCCGCCCACGCGCATTAAGCGCGTGGGGTTCTCCGGGTCTGTCCAGCAGCCTCCCCCGGGCGCACCGCTGCCGATCGCACATTCGCTCAAGGCGACCGCGAGACCGCCCTCTGCGCAATCATGGGCGCTCTTGACGAGTCGAGCCTCGATAGAGGCCCGCAAGGCGGCCTGCAGCCGCCGCTCTAAGCCCAGATCCACGTCCGGTATGCGTCCCTCGATCCTGCCGAAATGCACCTTCTGGTACTCCGACCCATCGATCCACCCGCCAATCGTCCCCAGAAGCAGGACGATGTCGCCCTCATCCTTGAAGGCGGAGTCGACGTGGACACTGACGTCGTCGTAGATGCCGAGCATCCCGATCATGGGAGTGGGATAGATAGCTTGGCCGAAACTCTCGTTGTAGAAGCTCACGTTGCCGCTCACCACGGGAGTCTCGAGCGCCTCGCATGCCTCGGAGATGCCCTCCACGGCCTGCTCGAACTGCCAGTAGATCTCGCCCTTTTCCGGATTTCCGAAGTTGAGGCAATCAGTGACCGCTACCGGCAGAGCTCCGGCGCAACTCAAGTTGCGTGCCGCCTCGGCAACGGCGGCCTTGGCGCCTCGATAGGGGTCGAGGAAGCAATGGCGTCCGTTGCAGTCAGTGCTGAAAGCGATACCGCGATCCCCTCCCTTCATGCGCAGCACCGCTGCATCACTGCCGGGAATCTGCACGGTGTTGGCCTGCACGATGTAGTCGTACTGCTCGTAAGCCCAGCGCTTGCTGGCGATGTTGGGCGCCGCCAAGAGCTGGCGGAGCACTCCGCCAAGATCTTCGGGCAGAGGGTACGTTTCGGCAGTGACGGCGATCGGCTCGTCCACGATATAGGAAGGCTTCACGGAAGGCGTCCGGATGACGGGGCTCTCGTCGGCAAGCCGGCGTGCCGGGATGTCGGCGACGCGCTCCCCGTGCCAGTAGATTCGCAGCATCTTGCTGTCCGTGACCTCGCCGATCACGGTGCAGTCGAGATCCCAGCGGTCGCATACGGCGAGCACTTCCGCAAGATAGTCGTCAGTGACGATCGCAAGCATGCGCTCCTGGCTCTCGCTGATCATGATCTCCCATGGCTCCATGTCGGCTTCACGGAGGGGCACGCGCTCGGCGTGGATATCGAGGCCGACAAGGCCTTTGCTGGCCATCTCGCTGCCCGAACTGGTGAGACCGGCGGCGCCGAGGTCCTGCATGCTCACCACCAGGTTGCGCTGCAGCAACTCGAGGCAGGCCTCGATGAGCTTCTTCTCGGTGAAGGGGTCGCCCACCTGGACGCTTGGACGCTTCTCCTCCAGCGTCTCATCGAACTCCTGGCTCGCGAGCACGCTCGCCCCCCCGATCCCGTCGCGGCCCGTCTTCGACCCTATCAGCACGACGTGATTGCCGACGCCGCTGGCGATTGCCCGCACAATGCTGTCACCACGGATCAGACCGGCACACATCGCGTTGACGAGGCAGTTCCCCTCGTAGCTCGCCTCGAAGTAGATCTCGCCACCAACCGTCGGAATGCCAAGGCAGTTGCCGTAGTGGGCGATGCCGCCCACTACGCCGTCGAGGAGGAAGCGCTGTCGTGGCTCAGTGAGCTCACCGAAGCGAAGAGAGTTGAGGCACACGCACGGACGTGCCCCCATCGTGAAGATGTCGCGCACGATGCCGCCGACACCGGTGGCTGCGCCCTGGAAGGGCTCGACGGCCGACGGGTGATTGTGGCTCTCGACCTTCATGGCGATCGCCCAGCCGTCGCCGACGTCAACCACGCCGGCGTTCTCGCCAGGGCCCTGTAGCACACGCGGGCCCTCGGTCGGAAAACGACCCAGTATCGGACGCGAGTGCTTGTAACTGCAATGCTCACTCCACATCAATGAGTAGATGGCGAGCTCGACGTACGTGGGCTCGCCCTCCTGGATCTCGCAGATATGGGCATACTCCTCTTCCGTCAGTCCGAGCTTGACCGCTGCCTCGAGTGTGGCGCGAGCGCTCATCGTGTCGCCTCCCCCTGCAGCAGCGTGTCGATCATGCCCTGGAAGATCCCCCGGCCGTCGGCTCCCCCGGCGAGGCTCGGCTCGACCGAATTCTCTGGATGCGGCATGAGCCCGAACACATTTCGAGACTCGTTGCAGATGCCGGCGATGTCATCAACGGCGCCGTTCGGCGTGTCCGCCCCGCACGGCCCACCCTCCGCATTCGAATACCGCATCAGGATCTGATTGTTGACGTGCAGGCGTTCGAGCGTCTGAGGATCGGTCACGTAGTTGCCGTCATTGTGCTTGACAATGATGCGGATCACCTGACCCTCGCTGTAGGCGCGCGTGAAGGCGGCGTCGGTATTGTCGACGCGGAGATTCACGTGACGGCAAACGAACTTGAGTCCAGTGTTGCGCAGCAGAGCGCCGGGCAACAGACCTGCCTCCGTGAGAATCTGGAATCCGTTGCAGATGCCGAGGACGAGTCCGCCATCTTGGGCAAAGTGGGTGACGCTGCGCATGATCGGGCTGAAGCGCGCGATGGCGCCACAGCGGAGGTAGTCCCCGTAGCTGAATCCCCCCGGCAGCACCACGGCCTCAACGCCTCCGAGATCCGGGTCCTTGTGCCAAAGGTACTCGGGGACCACACCCGGGAACGTGCTGAGGGCGTGATGCGCGTCAGCGTCGCAGTTCGATCCGGGGAAGACGACGACGCCAATACGCACGGGGCGAGGAGTCTGCATCTGCCGCATCACCCCTCGTCGAGCTCGAAGGTATAATCCTCAATGATCGGATTGGCCAGCAGCTTGCGACACATGTCGTCGACCATCGCCCGCAGCTGGTCCTCGGGCAGATCCAAGCCCGAATCGAGAGTGAGCTCGATGAACTTACCGATGCGCACGTCGCTCACGCCCCGAAAGCCTAGGGCGGGCAGGGATCGCTCAACCGCCGCCCCCTGCGGGTCGAGGATGCCCTGCTTGGGCGTTATCGTGACGCGAACATTCATGGACTCACCTTCTCGCGCGACTTCGGGGACCAATCCAGTGTACCGCATAGCGGCGAGCCGGACGTGCCTTCGAGCCAGGCTTGCTCCACCCTGGGGATGATGACCATCTTCGTGCGTCGCGATACCGTCGACGGGCTGCTTCCGTCGTTCGCGTCGTGAGCGGAGTCCTGCTGATTCGATGATGAGAAGGCCGCATATGCCGCAGCTGAAGGCCGACAATCACGCCCTGAACATCCTCCCGGCGAAAGCGGCCGAATGCTCCGTCGCACCGCCAGTCGAGGCCGCTGTCTTCGGCCCTGATCCGCTCTTGGAGCTCTTGGCCCGGGAAGCCGCCGCCGCCCTTGGCTTCCGGGTCGAAGAGCGATGCCTCGAAGGATCTGCGCCGTCCGTGCTGTTTCTCGGGCTCGATTCCGTCGCAGGTTGCCCTCGTCTTGCACAGAGAGCAAACGCGAGCTGGTGCATAGACCAGCGAACATCATCGCGTCGAGAGGAAGCTCCTCTCACCGTCGGCTACGTCAGTGGATCGCCCGCCGTCCTGGCCGCGCACGCCCTCCATCGCTGCACGGACATGATCGTCCGCCTGTGCGTGGTGGATGGCGTGGCCTCATTCGTGTACGACCCGCCCTCCCTCGACGTGACCCCGAGAGAGGCAGACGTGCTGCTGCTGATCCTGGCCGGCTGGGGCACGAGCGCGATCGCCCGCCATCTACACGTGTCGCACGCAACCGCTCGCACCCACTGCCGGTCCATCCTTCGCAAGTGCGGCGCCGCGAATCGCACAAGCCTACGCGCGCGGCTCCTCGACGCCGGCCCAGCGTGGAGCGCCTGCAGAGTATGCCGGGAGGCCTAGGCGAGCAGGCTGATGCCCGACATGAGGAACCACGCCGCCAGCGCGACAAGGAAACACGCGGCGACGGTGATCATGCCGCGGTAGAAGCGGAGTGTGATCCAGCGGCGTCCTGCGGCGACGAGGCCGCTCACCGCGGAGAACCACGTAAGGTCTCCGAGGATGTGGCCAAGGTAGAACGCGGTGATGCCCAGCAGGCCCAGGGCGTAGGCCTTCGTGACGAGACTCAGCCCGATCGTCGCCCACCAGATGATCCAGTACGGATTGGACAGGCTGGAGACCGCTCCTGCCAGGATCATCCGCGCATGTCGGCCGGACGTGACTCCGAGTTCCATGTCAAGCTCCACTCGTCCGCGAATGACGGCGAACAGCATAAGTGCGGCTGTGCCGAGGAGCATGAGGCCGCCGACGAGAGCGAGGGCGGCCTGCACTGACGGCCGCTCGAGCACGGGCCCAAGCCCGACGATGAGGAGCGCCAGCAGGACGAGCTCCAGGAGGGCATGTCCGAGCACGACGAGCGGACCCGCCTTCGCGCCCTGACGCGGCGTTTCGGTCACGACCACGGTCAGCATGGGTCCAGGCATGAGCGCGCCCGAGTAGGCGACGAGCAAGGATGAGAGGAAGATGAGCGCGAGCTCACCCACGGAACAGATCTCGCTCAGTCGCCGAGCGCGTCGAACACCAGCCCGGTGAGCAGCTTGGGATAGAAGTAGGTCGACTTCTGGGGCATGGTCTCCGCATGGTCCGCGATCGCCTTGACCTGCTCGACGGGGGTAGCGTTGATGAAAGCGCCGAGCACGTAGTCTCCCGATGCGAGACGTGAGAAAGCGGTCGCGGAATCGCTCACGTAGTCGATCTTCCCCTCGATGCGGGCCGGGTCCATGCCGAGGACGTCCCGCAGGATGACGTAGTGGAGAAGCGTGACGGTGAGCCCGGCGGCGGCAGGCGAGAACCCCTCGTCGATGAGACGGCGGAGAACTGAGAGATCACGGAGGAGCAGGATGGCGCAGCCGTCCTCGCGGGGGAACGAGAGACCGAAGACCTGGCCAGGATTTGCCGCCATCGCGAGTCTCGACCTGATGAACCGCTCACAGCCACCGTCCGCCGTTGTCCCCGGGATGATGTCGAACGCAGCACGCAGACGATCCAGAACGTCGGCCATCGGCGGAAGGTCGATACCCTTGATGAGACGGTGCGTCGGGAAGACGGCCAATCCGGGATCCTTCATGCCGCACAGGTACACCATCATCGTGTCTGCGCTATGGTCGCCCACGGCACGCCGCTCGTCTCGATAGGCCAGAGCAGTCTCATAGCGGTGGTGCCCGTCGGCGATGTAGAGCGTCTGATCCCGGAGCAGACGGGCGATACGCTCCGCGCGCTCACCCCGAATGACGGTTATGCGGTGTTCATTGCCGTCCCCGTCGTGTGCCTTGCGGACCTCCTCATTGAGGGACGACGCGTCTGCGATCTCCGCCTCGATGTCACCGTTCTCGTCGGGATAGAGGAGGAAGATCTGGCTGAGATCCGCATGCGCCGCACGATACAGCGCGAGGCGGTCAGCCTTGGGGCCGTCATGCGTCTTCTCGTGAGGAAGGACGACACGGTCGGCGAAATCCGCCAGGACGAGACGGGCGACGAATCCGCGCCGCGTTCGCTCGCGGCCGTCTGGTCCGCGATAGGTCTGTTCCACAAGATAGACCGAATCGTCGGTCTCGCGGACCAGCACACCGTCACGCCTCCACTCGGTGAGCCTGTCTGACGCTCGTCGATAGGCATCGTTCGTGACCGCTTCACCGGGACCCGCGGGCAGGTCGAGGTGGATCGCATTGAACGGGCTCCGCGCCCGCAGTTCCGCGACCTGTTCGGCGTTGAGCACGTCGTAGGGCGGCGAGACGAGCTCGTCGAGACAAAGTGATGGGGCGTAGCGAATGCCTTTGAAGGGCCGTACCTCGGCCATCGTCTTCCTCCGGTAGCGAGCATGCAGGCCGCGCGATCGCGCCGGGATCGAGTATATCCGAGTGTCGGCGGCTACGGGCGGATGATCACCGGCATGCCGATGACCACGCGCTCGTACAGGTCCTCGACATCGGGAATATGCATGCGGATGCACCCGTGGGATGCATAGGAGCCGATCGAGGCGTCGTCCGGCGTGCCGTGAATGCCCACGCTCGGATAGCTGATTCCGATCCACCGTGTGCCGAGAGGGTTGTTCGGTCCAGGAGGAATAGGTTCAGCTCCCTTGGCCCAGTCAGAGTCTGGTGGCACCCAAGTCGGATTGACCTGCTTGTTGACCACCGCGAAGCTGCCGGTCGGCGTGGGGTAGGCCGGTTGTCCGACAGCTATCCTGTAGCTCCGGTACAACTTGTCTCCACGATACAGATACAGATACAGATCGCCTAGGTCGACAATGATCTTGCCGCCAAGCGCAGTGAGCGTGTCACCGTCCAGGCGGCCATCCACGCTGAAGCCGTACTGCTCCTGATACTTCTTCACTGCCGTCGTGGTCTTGCTGTCGAAGACGCCGGTCCGTGCCCCGCCAAAGACACCGGCGTCCATCAACCGCTGCTGAAGCTGCCTGACGTCCTTGCCGCGGGCCCCCGGCCACATCGCCTTCGAGCCGAAGCGCTCCGTGCTGTCCACGACGAACTTCTGCTCGTCGCTCACCACGTTGCCGCCCTTGTCGGCAGCGCTCACCGTCAACGTATGTCGCCCCTCGGCCAGGTCGGCAACGCTGAGGACTGTCTTCGTCCCCTGTTTGCGCGCGCGCATCTTCTCGCCGTCGAGCAGGATAGTGACGGTAGGGGTGCCGAGTTGATCCTTCGCGTCGACGACAACCCGCGCCTTCGCCTTCGGCAGCGTTCTGGGCAGCTCTGTCACGGCGAGCGTGGGAGGAACCGCGTCGACGAAGACGTCCAAGACCTTCGAGGTGGCGTTGCCGGCGCGGTCGGCGACTGCGATCGTCGCCGTGGAAGGGCCTTCGGGCAGCGGCGCGGTGACGGCGTACCCACCATCGGCACCGGCCACCGCGCTCGCCTTCAGCGTGCCGCTTGTGACTGAGACAATGGCGCTCGGCTCCGTGGACCCTTTGAAGATCGCGGGCGAGGAGTTGATGAAGCCCCGTTCGAGACCGCTGTCGAGCTCGATCACAGGGACGACGGTGTCGACCGTGAAGCGCCACTGCCCGCTCACCTGACGCCGCAGGAGATTGCCGCTCGCGGCGCTGAATGTGATGTCGTGCTCGCCCTCGGCCAGATCCCGGGCCGTGAACGAGAGCACCTCGCCGCTGCGCGTCGAGGTGCTCGTGACGTCACGACCGTCGAGGGTCACGACGACAGCGTCGAGCTTCTCCAGCCCCTTGACGCTGAGCGTGATGACGGTCGTCGGCTCTTTGACGAAGGCGTCGGCCTCTGGTGTGATAGCGGAGACTCGGGGCACCCCGAGAATCTGCCACGCGACCAGCGCCGCCACTACGACCAGCGCCGCGCCGACGAAGTACGGCCAGCGTCGGCGGCGTTCGTGTCCATAGACTGTGTACTCAGCTGATCCCAATGTCCCCTCTTCCAGGACTAATGCGCTCCGATTATACCCATATCATGAACGCCGTTTCGCTCCGGCAGAGCTGCTTCCTGCCACGGTCCAATTGAGCTCGATGCGTTGCGCCTCCATGAAGCGCCCGGTAGTCTAGCGCCCATGCTGCAACTGGCACTCATCTTCGGCGGCCGGTCGGCAGAGCATGAGGTGTCCCTCCAATCCGCCCGATTCGTGGCGGACATGCTCGACACGGCCGATTATCGAATCACTCCAGTGGGCGTGACGAGAGAGGGGCGCTGGAAGCAGCCACGCGATCTCTTCAGAGCTCTTGACGAGGGCATCGACCAAGCGCCGGGCCATGACGTCCAGCTGGTTCTCGACCCGAAACGGCCAGGGCTGCAGCGTGAAGACGGGTTCTTCCAGCCTCTGGACTTCGCCTTTCCCATCATGCACGGCACCTTCGCCGAAGACGGCACAATACAAGGGTTGCTGGAGCTGGCTGGTCTTCCGTACGCCGGGGCCGGAGTCGCCGCCAGCGCGGTGGGCATGGACAAGGAACTGATGAAGGCCGTATTCGCCGCCGCCGGCCTTCCCCAAGCGGACCACCTCGTCCTGCGCGGCCCCTTGGCCACGGGCGACGCGGCTGTGGCCAAGATCGAGGAGCAGCTCTCGTACCCCGTCTTCATCAAGCCTGCCAATCTGGGATCGAGCGTCGGCATGACCAAGGCGCACGACCGCATCGAGCTCGTGCCGGCCCTCGAGCTTGCAGCAGCATACGACCGCAAGACGGTCGTCGAACAGGCCGTCATCGGCCGCGAGCTCGAGTGCGCGGTCCTTGGCAACGACGAAGTCCGCGCTTCCATCGCAGGAGAAGTCGTGCCCGCGAACGAGTACTACGACTACGAGTCGAAGTACACCGAGGGCATGATGACCTTCGCCATCCCCGCTGCTGTGGGCCCGCAGAAGCAGTCGGAAGTCGCGGCGCTCGCCATGGCAGCGTACGCCGCGGTCGATTGCTGCGGCTATGCGCGCTGCGACTTCTTTGTTGAAGACCCGAGCGGCCGAGTCCTCGTCAACGAAATCAACACGATTCCGGGAATGACGCCGACGAGCGGATTCCCGCGCCTATGGTCGGCTTCCGGAATCGGCAACAGGGAGCTTGTGCAGGAGATCGTCACCCTCGGCTTGCGGCGGCACGCCGTACGCCGCGCCTTGCGCACCAGGCAGTAGGGCCGCCCGTCAGGTCGACGATTCGGAAGCGACCGGCTCCATGGCGCGCATCACCCACCCCTCGAGCCCGAGGTACTGCAGATACTTGAAGCCATAGGTCTCCGCGTGGCCCTGCGCCGAGACCGTGAAGACCAGTTCACCCTCCGTGCTCCGACTCGTTTCGAACCGGCTGAGACTCTTGTCCGCCTTCACGAGGTACGTCTTGGCCGCGATCTCGGCGCTGACGACGTCCTGTGTCTCAGCGTAGACGTTACGGGCTTCACGAGCGGCGGTGCCGGCGCTCTCCTCTGTCGACTTGTACGCGTTGAACAAGGCCAGGCCGTCCAGCAGCACGAGCGCGACAAATGCAACGATCAGCCCTAGCCAAACGACGCTGCGAATGAATCCCTGCTGGCTCCTTGGAGCTCTCACGTCGCGTTCCCCTTCGCTGGTGTGCGGATGATTCATCCTTCATCGGCAGCTCCGGCTGGTTCCTGCACTCCTTCCGTCCGTCGCACTGCGGCATAGACTCGCCGCCGGGCAGAGACGATGCGGTAGAATGCCGTGAGCGGACGAGAGGTTCGCTCCGGAGAGCGTTACAGACACAGGAGTCGCCGTGAAGATCGCAGTGGTCGGACTCGGATATGTCGGCCTGCCGCTGGCCATGGTATTCGCCGAGGCCGGCACGGAGGTTATCGGCATCGAAGCCGTGCCGCAACGCTGCGACCAGGTGAACGCGGGCAGCAGTTATATCCAAGATGTCTCCAGCGAAGGCCTCCGCGCCGTGATCGACGCGGGCCTGCTTCACGCCACGACGGACTACTCGGCCACTGAACAGTGCGATGCCGTGATCATCTGCCTGCCGACGCCGTTGAACGCGAACCGGGAGCCCGATCTCAGCTTGGTCAAGAGCGCCACACAAATGCTCGCCAAGCACCTTCGACGAGGACAGCTCGTCACGCTGGAGAGCACGACCTACCCCGGCACGACTCGAGAAGAGCTGGCTCCCATCCTCGAGGCCGGCTCAGGTCTAGTCGCCGGCGTCGACTTCCACCTGGCCTTCTCACCGGAGCGCGTCGATCCGGGTCGCACGGACTACACAACCAAGAGCACGCCGAAGGTGATCGGGGGCCTCACCCCCGCATGCACAGCTCGCGCCCTCGAAGTCTATGGACCGGCGCTCGATCACGTCGTGCCGGTGAGTACGCCCGAAGCCGCGGAGATGACCAAGCTGCTGGAGAACATCTTTCGCAGCGTCAACATCGCTCTCATGAATGAGCTCGCAATGCTCTGCGACCGTATGCGCATCGACGTGTGGGAGGTCATCGACGCGGCTGCCACGAAGCCATTCGGCTTCATGAAGTTCCAGCCAGGCCCTGGTCTTGGCGGCCACTGCATCCCCATCGATCCCTTCTACCTGAGCTGGAAGGCTCGCGAGTACGACTTCTGGACGGAATTCATCGAGCTCGCGGGCAAGGTCAATGAGAACATGCCGTACTTCTGCGTCGAGAAGCTCAACCGCGCCCTCAACACCCGGCAGAAGAGCCTGAATGGATCGCGTGTCCTCGTGCTGGGCGTCGCCTACAAGGCCGACATCAACGACCTACGCGAGTCGCCTGCCCTGAAGGTCATCAGACTCCTCGCGCAGCGCGGCGCCGAGGTCGACTACCACGACCCCTACTGTCCCTCTCTTCCGGAGCTCAACCTGCAGTCCATCGAGCTGGACGAATACAGGCACATCGCCGACTACGACGCGGTCATCATCGTGACCGCGCACTCAACCCTCGATTACCGAGCGGTCGTTGACGCTGCCGATCTGGTGGTCGATTTCCGCAACGCCACCGCCGGCATTCCGAGCATCGGCAACGTCTGGAAACTCTGACAGGGAGAACGCAACGTGACTGTGTCTGACAAGGTCCGCGTTGGCGTGGTCGGCCTCGGCTACTGGGGGCCAAACCTCGTCCGCAACTTCGATCGTCTGCCCAACGCGGAGCTGGCGTACTGCTGCGACCTCGACGAGGCGAATCTGCAGAAGGCTCGCACTCTCTATCCGCACGCCGTGGCGACGAACGACCTCGACGCGATGCTCGCCGATGATCTACTCGACGCAGTCGTGATCGCTACGTCCGTACCTACCCACTATGCGCTTGGCAAGAAGGCGCTCGAAGCGGGTAAGCACACCTTCATCGAGAAACCCATCTCGCTCAAGGCCGCGCACGCCGAGGACCTGCTCTCGACAGCGGAAACGAAGGGCGTCAAGCTGATGGTCGGCCATCTGCTGGAGTACCATCCGGCAGTCCGCAAACTCAAGGAACTGATCGACAGCGGAAGCCTCGGACGCGTCTTCTACGTCTATGCGAATCGCTTGAACCTGGGCAAAGTACGCACGGACGAGAATGCCCTATGGAGCTTCGGCCCCCACGACATCTCCGTGCTCAATTATCTGATCGGAGAAGAGCCGGAGGAGGTCAGCGCGAGGGGCGAGTGCTACCTGCAGGATGGCGTCGAGGACGTCGTCTTCGGCTACATCAAGTATCCGAGCGGTATTGTCGGCCACCTGCACGTGAGCTGGCTCGATCCCCACAAGAGCCGGAAGATCACGGTGGTCGGGTCCGACAAGATGGTCGTCTTCGACGACATGGAGTCGGACCGCAAAGTCACCATCTATGACAAGGGTGCGACCACGACACGCGCCAAGTTCGACAACTATGGTGAGTTCGTGACGCTGCACTTCGGCGACATCCATATTCCGAAGATCGGGAATGAGGAGCCGTTACGGATCGAAGCACAGCACTTCGTCGATTGCGTCCGCGAGAACAGGCAGCCGCTGAGCGACGGACGGGACGCGCTCAACGTCGTGCGCGTCCTCGAAGCGATGGAGCGCAGCCTTCGCCAGGGCGGTCGCCCGGTGAAGACTCGCGATCTTGGCTGAGAGTGTCGCCGGCGATCAAAGGAGGAGTATGACGCTCGCGCCCGCTTGCTTCGGCCACAATCTCCTGCTCGGCGAGAACGTGAGCATCGGGAGTGGCGTCACCTTTGGGGCCAATGTCGTCATCTACGACGATACGGTTATCGGCGACGACTGCTTCATTCAGGACAACGCAGTGCTCGGCAAGGTGCCGTCCCTCTCTCCGACAAGCACCGCCAAAGGGGGGGTCCTGCCCGCCACCGTTCTCGGTAATGGCTGCGTCATCAGCACGGGGGCGATCGTCTATCGCGGCACTCATCTTGGCGCCGGCTCCATTCTCGGCGACTACGCGGGCGTCCGGGAGCGCTGCACGCTCGGCGAGCGCGTTGTTGTCGGGCGCGGGAGTGTGGTCGAGAACGACACCACGATCGGCGACCACACGAAGATCCAGACCAACGTCTACATAACGGCCTATATGACGATCGAAGACCACTGCTTCATCGCTCCCTGCGTACAGACCACGAACGACAACTTCATGGGCCGCACAGAACGTCGGCACAAGTTGATTCGCGGCGCGACCATCAGGCGCGGGGCGCGGATCGGCGGGGGTGTTGTGCTCTGCCCGGGTATCGAAATCGGGGAGGAGACATTCCTCGCAGCCGGCGCGGTCGTCACAAGAGACGCGCCTGCGCGCAAGGTGCTGATGGGTGTGCCGGCGAGAGTCGTACGAGACGTCAACGAGGACGAACTGCTGGAGAATCAGTGAACGAACCGCAATCCAGGAGAGCGAGATGAAATACATCTGCACGGTGTGCAATTACATCTACGATCCCGCGGCCGGCGATCCTGACGGCGGGATCGAGCCTGGGACCGCATTCGACGACCTGCCCGACGACTGGGTATGTCCGGAATGCGGCGTGGAGAAGAACATGTTCGAGCCGTACGAGGGCTGAAGCTCGCGCCTTAACGGTTCAGACGAGGCCGGAACGCTGCAGGCGTCCCGGCCTCGTTCGCATCCTCGGCTCGTCTAGAATGTCTGATAGAGCTCCTTGGGAGCCGAACATACGAGGCATTTGTCCGGGACATCGCCGATCACCGTGTGGCCGCACACCACACAGACGCTGACTGGCTTGTCGCCGATGTCACTGCCGTCCACCGCCTGCTCCCGGGCCTCGGCATACATCTGCTTGTGATCGACCTCGGCGCGTTGCGCGTACCTGATGGTGCGGCCAGCCTGATTCATTGACTGCAGGCGCGCAATTTCGGCGTATGCAGGGTACATCTCCTCGATCTCGAAGGCCTCGCCCTCGAAGGCTGCCTGCAGGTTCTCGGCTGTCGTCCCGACGCCGCCCATGACTCGCAAGTGATTCCGAGCATGGCGCGTCTCGGCGAATGAGATTACATGGAACAGCCGGGCGATGTTCGGGAATCCCTCTTCTTCGGCCTGCTCGGCGAAGACCATGTACTTCTCGGCCGCCTGACTCTCGCCAGCGAATGCGGCTTTGAGACACGCGTCGGTCATCGCGCTCAGCTCTTCCCTCGCCGGCAGCCGCCGGAGGATCGCGTCGTCCATCAGAACGCCCGGAAGTGTACGCCTGCAGTGCCGCAACGCGGGCATTCGTCGGGAGCATCACCGATCACGGTGTGACCGCAGATCGGGCAGACGCGGACGAGCGCGGCATCAAGATCAGTCTTGCCTTCGACTCCGCGGAGCGTGGAGTCATAGATGCTCTGATGATCCATCTCGGCACTAAGAGCATAGCGAATGCTCGTCCTCGCCGATTCGTTCCCTTGCGCCCGCGCCACGGCGTCGTAGGCCGGATACATTTCGTCGATCTCAAAGGTCTCGCCACCCCACGCGGCCTTGAGGTTCTCGGCTGTCGTTCCGATGCCGCCCAGGACACTCAGGTGATTGCGCGCGTGAGTGCTCTCGGCGTAGGCCACCGCGCGGAAGAGGCGTGCCACATTCGCATATCCCTCCGCGTCCGCTACCTCGGCGAAAGCCAAGTACTTCTGCGAGGCTTGACTCTCGCCCGCAAGCGCAGCCGCGAGGTTCTGGGCAGTCATTGCGCCCTTGCTCTCCGGCCCCGGCGGTCTGTTCATGAATGGCTCGGCCATGTTCTCCTCGTCCTCCTGGTACTTGCGGGCCGTCGCGGCCCACGTTCCGTCTGCTTGTCTGCTTGTCATCTGACTGGCGTGAGTACTGGGAATGCCTCCAGCGCGGGGAGCGATGCATGCTCGTCAGTCCGGCGTGCCCATGCAGCGTGAGCGCCTCAGGCTTCAGGCCGCGGCGGCAGTTCCCGGCCCCATCGTCATCCGACGGGCAATGCGATGGATCTGACGGTGGCTTCCGTAGTGGAGCAGAGCAAAATGCAGGCCTCGGACTGTCGGGCTGGGTGTCAAGTCGCCAAGATCCAGAGCGTGGCCGCCGGTGACAACATGATGCGCCAGTTCTTCGTCAACAGCCAGAAGTCTGGTCGTAGCCGGCACGGAACGGTCTCCGGACAGGACGATGACATCATCGCTATCGTCCCAGAGCGAGAAGACGAGTCGCATCCCGTGGGCGGAAACAAGTACCAGCCTGACGCCGGCAGCCACTTCGGGGGTGAGAGCGTATCCCTCTCCCGCTCCCAGTGTCGCCGCCGCGGAGCGCTCTCGGACGAGCCGAACCTTGACGGCCAACTCAGAAGATGTCGTGTGCATCTCGCAGCCCTCCTCTCATGCCCACTTCGGCAGTGAATGGCCTGAGTAATAGGACTACTTCTATCCTGGTTAGGCAGACACTATAGCAGACCGTGTCAAGCAGCGGCCAGAGGCAAAACAGGTTCTGCACCTCTTCATGACGGGGCGCCGTAAGGCGCCTTTTCCGCTCACAGTGCCGGCACTGAGCGACAACTCGTCGCCGACTGATGATGCGCGCCTCAGCGGCTGCTACCATGACGACCATGAACGTCGTTATCTTCGGTGCTTCAGGGAGAACGGGCCGGCTGCTCGTGGAAGGCGCGCTGGCGCTCGGGCACTCCGTCACAGTTCTCGTTCCGCAGGCAGGTCAGACAGCCGCTCTGGCCGACGAGGCACGCCTCGTGCAGGGAGACATACTCGACGGGGGTGCAGTCAGCGACGCCGTTGACGGCCAAGATGCGGCCTTTGTGACTCTGTTCGATGCAGGCGTCAAGTCGGAGCGCCAAGCGATCGCAGAAGGCACACTCAATGTTGTGCGTTCAATGCAGCGCTACGGCCTGCGCAGACTCATCGTTCTCTCTTCGAGCCTTGCACACCCAAGTCGCGATCCGAACCTGTCCTGGTTCCGCGAGCGTCTGATCAAACCGATTCTGCACAAGGATCTCGCGGCGACGATGCGCCGCACCGAGGTCATCGTGCGTCAGAGCGAGCTCGACTGGACCATCGTACGCGTAACGTCATTGACAGACGGGCGACCCGCCGGTCGTTACCGCGTTGGTCCAGGCTTCTCGCTGGTGGGAGATACATCCATCGCGCGCGGCGATGTCGCGGCCTTTATGCTGGACGAGCTCGGCCGTCGTCAGAACATCGCTCACGCGGTCGCGTTGGCGAACTGAACGCTCTCACCTGCCGAGTTCGAAACGCAGAGTCTTCTCCAGATTCGGGAAGGCGAACCGGTATCCGAGTTCGTGCAGCCGCCGCGGAACGACACGCTGACTCACCAGCAGCATCTCTCTCGGCATGCCTCCCAGCCTCTCAAGCACGCTTCGCGGAGCCTGCAATCTCGCCGGCCGGCGCAGCACCCCCGCGAGAGTCTGCGTGAAGTCAAGGTTCGTCACGGGTTCAGGCGCGACCACATTGACGAC
The DNA here is from genome assembly GCA_964533575.1 of uncultured Thermoleophilia bacterium. Lineage (GTDB taxonomy): Bacteria > Actinomycetota > Thermoleophilia > UBA2241 > UBA2241 > CAIXSE01. Next base: position 63,211 of record CAZHMG010000004.1, read on the forward strand.
CCCGTTGACCTGGTCATCGTGCATCGACCACTCGAGAGCACCGAGCAGGTCGTCGAGAGCGATCCAGGACCACCACTGACGGCCGTCACCGATTCGTCCGCCGATCCCCGCCCGGAACGGAGGAAGCATGGCGGCGAGGGCTCCTCCGGCGGCAGTCATCACGAGACCAAACCGGGGCGTAACGACACGCACGCCCGCCGACGTGAGGTCTTCTGCTGCAGCCTCCCACTCGCAGCAGAGATCTGCGAGGAAGCCGGTTCCCCGCAGGCTGCGCTCGCTGAGCATTTCCCCGTCGCGCGAACCATAGGCTCCCACGGCAGAGGCTGAGATCAACACTGATGGAGGGTCATCCAGACGCCGCATCGCTTGCACCAGCGTTCGCGTAGCGTCGATCCTGCTGGCGACGAGGGCCTCCTTTCTGCCCCTCGTCCACAGCGATGAGAGACTCTCGCCTGCCAGATTGACGACGACATCTACGCCCGACAGAGATGCTGGGTCCAGCCGCCCAGATGCCGGATCCCATTCGATCTCAGCACGACCCTCTGCGGGGCGACGCACCAGTCGGATGACATCGTGTCCGGCAGTGCCGAGGTAGTCTTCGAGATGTGAGCCGATGAGACCGCTCGCTCCGGCGATGGCGACCCTGAGCCGCTTCTCGGCAGCCCAACGCTCGTGTCTGTCGAGATCGAGACGGATGCGGGTATGGCGGAAGCGGAAGTCCCGTTCGAACTTACGTCGAGGCCTGCGTGCTCTCAACAGGCCTGATCTCAGACCGGCCTGTCCTCCATATTCGAGATGGTCGATGAGCTCGCAGCTGGCGTCTCCGTGTGCGACCACACGCTGCACGTGCTCCCACCGCACGTGCGGGCTTTGGACGTGCACGCGCAGGAGGTCGTCGTTCCAGCTGACGTTCGCAACCAGCCGGCGACGCGACAGCATCCTCCCCGTATCGACGACTATTCGGGCTCCGTCCTCCATCCCGCCAGCATGCTCCAGCACCCGGACGTCCTCCCACGACGGAAGGAGACGCTCGAAAGAGCAGGGCCGGCGCGAATAGGCCAGAACGGCTGCGGCTGGGTGGGGAATCATGCTGTGTCGCTCGAAGACGAGCATCGCACTCCTTGCGGCCGTCTCTTTCGCCCACATGTACGTCGTCACGGACGCCAAACCTGCCGCCGAGCTTCCCCGACAGCGTGGAATCAGTTCTGCGCGGCGTTCTGAGAACGCAGCATGGCCGTGAAGCGCTGGACCATTCTCGGGTCCAGCTCTTTGGCGGCCCTGGCGCGCAACTGCTCCATCCGGTCGGTCCTATTCCTCGTCGCTTCGAAGCGGCGGCAGACGGCAAAGGCGCGGGCGACGCGGGGGATGGCAGTGCCGCGCCGGCCTTCGGGGTAGCCTTGGCCGTCCCAGCGCTCGTTGCCATAGATGAGCGCCTCGACCGCGCTCTCGCGGATTTCGCTCGGCTGAGCGCTGCCGTTGTCCCCGCTGCCCAGGACCAGCTGCACCTCGTCCTGCAACTCCGTTCCGCTCTGCTGAACGGCCAGCGCGGTGATAAGGCCGGCGGTTTCTATGTGCGACAAGCCGATGTAGGCGGCGAAGCTGCGGCCCACCGAGACAACGTCCCCCTCGAGAACCGCGCGCGAAAGGTCGCCATACTCCTCGTAGAGACAAACCCGGTCCCGACCGCGTGCCTTTGCGCGCAGAAGAGCGGCGTCGGCGGCGCCGAGTACGCCATCGCTGTCGACCGCAGACGCCGGATAGGAAGCCAAGCCGATTGAGGTGGTCACGCGAAGGTCTGATCGGCCGATGTCAATCGCCGCCACCTGCGTGCGAATGCGTTCTGCCAGGAGCTTCGCCTCATTGAGGTCGGTGCGAGGCAAGATGACCACGAACTCCTCGCCACCGTACCTCGCCAGATAATCCGATTCTCGCGAGCACCCCCGCATGACACCGGCGACCGCCTTCAACACTTCGTCGCCCATCTGGTGCCCGACGGTATCGTTCACCGCTTTGAACCGGTCGAGGTCCATCATCAGCAGGCAGAAGCTCTCCCCGTATCGCTCAGCACGACTCACCTCTGCCTTCAGGCTCTCTTGAAAGTGACGGTAGTTGTGCAAACCGGTAAGGCCGTCACTTATCGCCTGGCGCTGCATCGCCTCATAGCTGCGCGCGTTGTTGATGGCGATCGCCGCCAGGTTGGCGAACAGCCGTACCGATTCGAGCTCGTGCTGCTCGAACTTCCACTCGCCTTCACGGTCGAGCGCAAGGACACCGATGACCGCGCCCCCCACGTTGAGAGGTACGATGATCGAGGCTTGCTCCTGCGGCTCCGTATTCGGCACCAGCGCGGCGCGAGGATCGTTCGCCATGTCGTTCACCAGCTGCGCCTCGTTGTGCCGCACGACCCATCCGGAGACGCCCTCGTCGATTGAGCTGCGCCAGCAGGCGACGTTTTCGGCACCGCTGCCGCTCCCATACCAGCAGTACAGCTCACGAGTCGCTTCGTTGACGAGGCGGATCTCCAGGGCGTCGTGATCCACGATTTCCTTGATCGCCGTCGCGATCTGCGCGAACAGCGCCTTCTGATCGAACGTCGAGAGAAGCGCAGCGCTGAGGCCGAGGAGACGGTGGCGCAACTGCAGCTGCGCTTCCAGCTGCGCCTTCGTCTCCTCCAACTGCTCGTACTGGCGGGCGTTCTCGATTGCCACCGCGGCATGGGTTGCGAACACCTCGAGCGACTTCACGACCTGGAGCGTGGGCAGCGCGCGGTCGGACGGGTCGTAGAGATCGAGGACGCCCATGAGCTCGTGCCGCTTGTCGTAGAGGGGCACGAGCAGATCGTCGTTCGACCGCCACTCGTCACGTCGCCGTGGTCCCACATCGAGCGGGGGCAGGTAGTAGAGCTGCTCCTGCGTCCACTCGTGACGGCGCTCGTCGACGAAGAAGGATGAGCTTATGGCGTACTCGGGACGAAAGAGCTCCGTCCAGACCACGCCCGGCACGGGACGGTGAAAGAGCTCGCGATCGTAATCCGGGTGCTCCCCGACTGTTGCGTGAACGCGATAGAGATTCGTCTTCGGATCCTGCAGGTAGACAGCGGCCTCGCGGAAGCCGAAGGTCTCGCTGAGCGCGATGGCGATGACGTGCACGATGGCATCGAGCTCCAAGCTCGATTGAAGCTGGCTTGCCAGCGTCATGAGGCCGCGCAGAAGCTCGAGCTCACCCGTCTCGGCTTTGCGGTTCTTGCGAAGCGCCACGCGGCTCCCCCGTCCATCATCAGCGCGAAAGCCAGACTCCAAGGTTGTCCCCGAGCCGGCGCCCGCGTGCACGTCGTCGTCCCGACGTGGCCCGTCTCCCGTCTTGTCGACAGGGGACAGCATCGACTTTAGCCTCGCCTCCTCGCCCACGACGGCGCTCCGACTCCCATGAGTTCGGGCATCGCGCCGTCGATCATGAGTCGTACGGAGGAAGCTTGAGGAGCCGACGCGCCTCCTCCGGACTTGCCGTGTCACGATCCCATTCGCGGGCCAGGCGGGCTACCCGTCGCACAAGATCCGCGTTCTCGTTCGCCAGCACTCCCCTGTGGTAGAAGACGTTGTCCTCGAAGCCGAGGCGAACATTCCCGCCCAGGGCCAAGGCGGTCATAGCGACCGGCATGTGCCAGCGGCCGATGCCGGTGCAGGTCCATGTGGAACCGGGAGGCAGACGGTCTACCAGATAGACGAGGTTGCGGGGCTCGCCGCTCATGCTGCCCGGCACCCCGAGGACGAAGTCCCAGTGCATGAGGGGTCCCGCCGGGCCGAATCGCCTGACCAGCCGCAGAGCGTTGTCGATCTGCCCGGCCTCGAAGATCTCGAACTCCGGACGCACTCCTCTCTGCTGCATGCGCCGGTAGAACTCGCCCATGAGCTCGCTGTCGTTCAGGAAGACATCGTCGCCGAAGTTCGCGGAGCCAGTCGTGAGCGAGGCCATCTCCGGGTTGAGCTCCAGGGGCTGCAGGCGCTCGTCGGCGCTCATCCCCATGGCTCCGCCCGTACTCGTCTGGATGATGATGTCCGTGCGGGCGCGGATCTCCTCGATGGCGGAGGAGAAGAGGTCGACGTCCTGCGCCGGGCGCCCGACTCCGTCTCGCACGTGCAGGTGGTAGATCGATGCGCCGGCCTCGGCACAGCGCGCCGCATCGATGCCGATCTCCGCTGCCGTCTGCGGCAAATTGGGCTGAACCCTTCTCGTGGTCTCGGCCCCGACGCCGGCCACGGTGACCATGAGCTTCTCCATCGTCGGCCCCTTCGTCCGCAGCTAGACGGCGACAGGGTGCGTACGGGCGACATACCCCAGGCTTTCCTCCACTACCTCGAGGGCGCGAGAGAGATCCTCGGCGGAATGCCGGTAGCAGATGTACCAGTGATGATACGGCTGTACGAAGAGCCCACGACGAATGCACTGCGTGTAGAACTCCGTGCGCCGCTCCCTGTAGTGCTTGTCGGCCTTGTCGAAGGTGAGGAAGGGCATCGGAGGAATGCCGCTCACGGTCACGGGCACGCCTGACGCCTGGACGATCTCCTCAAGGCCTTCCAGGAAGCGCGTGCCACGGTCCCAAATCACATCCTGGACCTTCTCGCGCTCCAGAATGTCCAGGCAAGCCAAGCTGGCCACCATCTCCAGGCTGTTGGGGAAGAACGTCGAGCTCAGGAAGGCGTCTTTGAGATACACGCTCAGCACATCCCGGCTGCCGACAAGAGCGGCAATCGCGTATCCGTTTGCGAGCGCTTTGCCCACGGTGACAAGGTCTGGCGTGACGCCATAGCGCTCGCTGGCGCCCCCCATCGCGACCCGGAAGCCGGTCCGAATCTCGTCGAAGACGAGCACGGCGCCGTTCTTGTGCGTCAGCTCCTTGACGGCTTCGAGGTATCCGGGCGGGGGCGCCATGACGGGCTTGGCGAGTGGGTGTCCGACAGGTGTGATGATGACGCCCGCGATCTCGTCGGGGTTCTCTGCAAACAGCCGTTCGAGATGGCTGATGTCGCCGTACTCGAACTCCTTCGTAAGCTCCACTACGGCCTTTGGGACGCCGCCGTGATTCTCCACGCACCAGTCTCCCCAGCCGTGGTAGCCACAGCGCGCGATCTTCTCGCGGCCGGTGAAGGCGCGCACGGCACGCACTGCCGCGTTGGTGGCATCCGAGCCTGTCTTCACCAGAATAGTCTGCTCGCCGCCCGGCATGATGTTGGCGAGCCGTTCTTCGAGCTCATTCTGGACAGGCTGGACCAGGCTGAAGCAGAACCCCTTCTCCATCTGCGCCCTGACCGCGGCGTTGATCTCCTCCTCGACGTATCCGAGGATGATGGGCCCGTAAGCACAGAGCATGTCGATGTACTCGTTGCCGTCAACGTCGAAGATATGGCCGCCGCGGCCGTGACTGATGAAGACAGGGTACTCGCCGATCACGAAGTTGTACGGCCGCCGAATACCACCGACGCCGCCAGGGGTCAGCCGCTGAGCGTCTGCAAGCATGCTCATCGATTTCGTGAGGGTGAGGTGCGGTGCACTCTCGATCGACCGAGTCATGCGAAAGCTCCTTTCGATTGATCAGGCGCTCCGACGAGGCGTCAGGCGCCTTTGCCGCCTCCGCCGCCCGGCTGGGCGCGAGCAGGGCGGAACCGGGGAGACGCGAGAAGCCTACCCGCAAGGGAGACCAGACGCACTTCCCACCTGAACGAAACGGAACGAGTCTCCGGGCGAGCATCGAAACATGCTCCGCCCGCGCAGGCCTTGGTTCGCCAGCCGAAGACCGGCGCGAGGGCTCGCGCGGCGAACACCATACGCGCCCAGAGGGCCACGCCGTTCGCGCCATCGTCATGCCGACGAGCGGAGCCGTAGGGCCCATCACCAGACCGGAGCTGACGCCCATCGTGCAGCCGGCGATGCTGCGGCCGGCCACGGCCCCGGCTTCATGAGATTGGCTCGATGAGAGGCGTTTCCGCGCGGTTCCTACCGAGAGCGACGATGAGAACCCCGGCTGTCACAATGAGTGCTCCGCCAACAAGCGCCGTGAGCGGCGGCTGCTCGCCGATGAAGAGGAATGCCCAGAGCGGAGCTGAGACCGGCTCGATGTAGCCGAGAATGCCAGCGTGCTCGACCGGCACATGCCGGATGCCATCGGTGAACAAGCTGAAACAGAGGGCAGTGTAGACCAGTCCATTGACGATGATGATCAGAGCGTCCCCACCGGTGAACTGGTAGTGGGTCTCGATCGCTTGCCAGGCCGCGAGAGGCGTGAGGAGCACCACACTGGCAAGACAGAAGAAGAGGGCTATCGTGGAGCCCCGAACATCCCGGCCGATGCTCTTCACGAGCATCATGGCGGTCGCGAACATGATGCCGGCCAGCAGTCCGAAGACGATTCCCCAGACGCCGGCCGGCCCATCGAACGTGAAGCTCGGCAGAACGATGATGGCCATCCCCACGACGGCAATGGCCGTGGCAGCCATGTCAAGGCCCCGTCGCGCGGTCCCGAAGACTAACGGCGCGACGATCGCGACGTACACGGGGGCCATGTACTCAAGCGAAACCGCGATCGTGACGTTGGCGAGCTTGATCGAAGCGAAGAAGAAGAGCAGTTCGAAGGTGACCGCCATGCCGACGAGCACCAGACGTCTGGCGCGGCCGCTCTGTCGCACCTCTGCCATCCCTCCCGTGGCCAGAAAGAGGCCGCCGAGGCCGAGCCCGGCGAGCGCCATGCGCAGCACGACGAGCATGCTCGATGGCATGGCAGTTGCCCTGACGGTTGTCGCGGAGGTGCCGAGGATGAGCGAGGCGATGCCTATCTCGGCATAGCCTCGCAGACGCAGGTCAGCTGATGGCGTCAAAGCCGAGCCGCCCGGCGAAGACCTCGTGGAAGCGGGCGCTGGTGGCGAGATCGAGAAATTCAGTACGCCGGCGCAGGAGGGCCATGCGGCGGCGGGCGCGGACGTCGATCAGCGCCATCTGTGCGCCAATGCCGGCGGCATTGCCGACAAAGGAGACGCGGCCCTTCTCCACGGGCGGGAACAGGCCGAGGAATTGCGAGGCGTCGAGATCCAGATAGTTGCCGAAGGCTCCGGCGATGAAGACCTGATCCAGATCCTCGACCCCGATGCCCAGCTTGTCCAAGAGCAGCTCCCAGCCGCTGTGGATCGCGCCTTTCGCGAGCTGGAGCGCGCGGACGTCCTGCTGGGTGAACACGATTTCGCGGGCAGTGCCGTCACTGACGACGTACTCCGTTCCCATTTCTCCACGACGAACGAGCGGATGATCCGCAAAGCGCCCGGTCTTGGTCACGACACCCGCCTGGACGAGACCAGCGAGCAGATCGACAACCCCCGATCCGCAGATTCCGATCGGGACCCCGTCGCCTATGGTGGCGATGTCAGTCGCGCTCCCGTCGGGCAGGACGCGTACCCGCTCAATGGCCCCGGCCACGGCCTTCATGCCGTGCCGGATTTGGTACCCCTCGAAGGCCGGGCCAGAGGCGCAGCTGGTGACGGTCACACGGCCGTCGTGCACGAGAGCGATCTCAGTGTTCGTGCCGATGTCGATGGCCATCGACGGCCGCTTGCGGGTCGCCAGCCTTGTTGCGGCAATCACGGCAAGGGCGTCGGATCCGACAAAGCCGGCAATCGGCGGCGGGAAGTGCACGCCGCCGGCGGGATGCATGTCGAGGCCGAGTTGCGCCGGACAGACCGTGAGCGGCTCGGCGAGCACGGGCGCAAACGGCGCCGCCCCGAGTCCCAGTGGTGAGAGGCCGAGCGCCAGATGATGCATCGCTGTATTTGCCACGATTGTCATGTCCAGCACCTGCTCAGCCTTGATGTCCCACCTCTCGTAGAGCCGCTGCAGGCAGGCGTCTATGCCACGCCGCACAACTGAGGCCAGCTCGGCGCGGGCCCCGGGCTCGAAGGCTTGCGCCATGCGCGAGATGACGTCCTCGCCGAAACGCATCTGCGGGTTCTCCAAGGCTTCGTGATCTACGAGCCTGCCTCGCTCGAGGTCGAACAGGTAAGCGATGATCTTCGACGTGCCGATGTCGACGGCCACACCGTACAGGCAGGGAATCTCGTCTCCCGGATACACGTCGACGACCCTGCGCCCGTAGAGCACCACGACGAGATGCCAGCTGGCCCTGTGCGCCACATCGGTCAGACGGCCGATCACTTCCAAGGGCACATCCACTCCGCCAAGAGCGTCACTCAACCGCTGGACGTCCGAACGCGGGTCCTCGAAGCTGGGTGCGTCGAGCACGAGCGGAACGGCGCGCACCGCCGGGCGGACGGCGCCGTGATGCAGACGGGATGTCGTGAGGATCTGCCTCCGTCCCCCGGTCTGACGCACCTCGATACTGACGCGAGCGCCCTTCGGTCGCGCCATGCACGCCAGTCGCCAGCCCTCCTGCCGCAGGCTCTCCGGCACCCTGCGAAGCTCCATCTCTCCCGGCTCGGTCAGCTCTCCTGCGCCGAGGCGCACCACGCACTTGCCACACGTACCGCGTCCCGCGCACGTGAACGGCACGTCGATGCCGGCCCTCATCAAGCCAGTGAGAAGCGTTTCGTCCTCGCCTATCACGAGAGTGACTCCAATAGGCTCAACGAATACCTGTGCCATGCGCGGTTCCTCCGGTTCTTCCCTCAGATCTCGACTGGCCCGAAGACGTCCGCCATGCGATTCTTACGGTCGACGATCTTCTGCAGGCGTGCTTGCCACACATCCTGGATGGTCGGCGTGGAGCTGTCGAACAGCCCCGCCACTCCACGCCGCGTCTTCTGCGCTTCACAGTCCTCGCAGTGGCACTCACCCGCCACGTAGTCCTTGGGCTCCGTGTACTTGCTGATGATGCCCTCGTAGTTTCGCAAGAGGATCTGACCCGGAGCCTGGCTGATGATGTAGTTGGGAAAGACGGGCATCTTCCCGCCGCCGCCGAGCGCGTCAATGATATACGTCGGAACCGCAAAGCCGGTCGTATGGCCGCGCAGGCTCTCGTAGATCTCGATTCCCTTGGCGACACTCGTCCGGAAGTGAGCCGTACCTTCAGCCAAGTCGCACTGATAGTAATAGTACGGCTTGACTCGGCTGGCCACGAGTTTGTGGACGAGCTTCTTCATCACCGCTGCGCAATCGTTTATGCCGCGCAGCAATACTGTCTGGTTCCCGAGTGGGAAGCCTCCGTCAGCCAGCATGTCGCATGCCCGCTTGCTCTCCGGCGTGAACTCCTTGGGGTGGTTGAAGTGTGTGTTGATGTACAAGGGCTGGTACTTCTTGAGCATCGCGACCAGCTCAGGCGTGATCCGCTGCGGAAAGACGACGGGGGCGCGCGTGCCGAGACGAATGATCTCGACGTGGGGGATCGCGTGAATCCTCTGAAGGATATCCTCCAGATGCTGATCGGAGAGCACGAGCGGATCGCCGCCGCTCAGCAGCACGTCGCGCACTTCGGGGGAGCGTTCGATATAGCGGATGGCATTGTCGATCTCGCTGCGACGAACCATGGCTTCTGTCCCGCCGACAACGCGCCGGCGGGTGCAGTGACGGCAGTACATCGAGCACATTTCCGTCACCACGAACAGCACTCGATCGGGGTAGCGATGAGTGATGCGGGGCGTAGGCGAATCGACGTCCTCGCTGACCGCATCGCGCTGGTCCTCGCTGTGGATCACGAGCTCAGCGCGCGTAGGCACGCCCTGCATGCGCACGGGACAGGTCGGATCGTCCGGGTCCATCAGCGAAGCGTAGTAAGGCGTGACGCTCACGCGAAACTTGCCCATGCACGCATCGAGCTCAGCGCGCTGCTGCGGGCTGAGGTTGAGCACCTGAGCGAAGGCGTCGGTCGTGTGCAGCCGGTTCCGCAACTGCCAGCGGTAGTCGTTCCACTCAGCCTCGGTCACATCCTTGAAGAGCGGTATCTCTGTGTAACTCCTCGTCATGCGGCAACTCCTCTCAAGAACCGCAGGCACTCAGCGAATAGGGAAGGGTTGATTGCTGGGGATGACTCACGCGTCCGGTCCAGGCTCAGCACCCGGCGATGTCCCTGCCACCACGGTCATGGGAGGAGACTCCGCCCCCTCGTCATGGAGCAGGCGCTCGACCAGTGCGTTCGCAAGGTCAAGCGGCCCCTGTTCGCCTGACCCAGCCCAAGCATCCCACGGAGTGCGGTCCAGCAGGCGCGGACGCCACACGTCGCGCATGTGGCGACGAGTATGACGCTTCCCCAAGTAGTTCCCGCCGATACCGACCTCTTTGATGGTCGCAAGCGCGATGGTCTCGTCGTCCACTCGAATGCCCGAGCCGATGCGCGCGTTCCACGAGAACAGCTCGGTGTCCAGCACGAGCTGCTGGTGCGAGAACGTTCGTCCCGACGAGAGCAGTCCCGCACCGGTCACGATGGCACCCGATGCCAGAGCCGCAGCGAGCGTCGCCAGCGCATTCTCGCTGCAGGCGTCCCATCCAGGATCGGCTGACGCCGTGCTCATGGCAGCCGTCAGGACGGGCAGACCCACGTGCGACGCGAGCTGGAGGGCGCCGAGCGTGAAGAGGACGCTGTTCTCGGCCCCCGCCAGCGGCAGTTGGTGGGCGGGCGGAATGCAGTAGAAGAAGGGCGCGCCGGGCGCGTATTCCTGCACGGCCCGGCACGCGGCAAGAACGCCAGCGTGATGACTCACGAGGCATCCGGCCGCGCTCTGGTCGGGGTCAGAGCCCGGGCATTCGGCAGAGAGGCCAACGGGAAGCCCTGCTCGGGCGAACACGAGGGCCGCGCCGAGTCCCGCGGACGTCGTCTGCAGCGATAGGAGCGGACGGGCGCGCAGTTCCGCGAGGCCGCCGCTCAGTTGCCTCGCGAGGATGACCGCCTGTTCAGCCTCAGCAGGCTCGTCAATCCCCACGAGAAGGAGGTGCAGCGGTGTCGAATCGAGGCAGCACTTCAATTCCTCGCTTGTGGTCATGCCCGGGACACGTACGGGAGGACAGGTCACACACGTTACGTCGGGCAGGGCCGCGGCAAGGCGGCATGCTTCAATCAGATCCATAGTGGAGGGTGATTGGTTCAGTGCGCCTGCCCGACGCAGTTCCGTGGCCGCTCCCCCCGCCGCCAGCCACAGGCGGCGCTGTCCGAGGTTCACGTCAGGAGCATCGCCGCGCCCGGCAAGGATGAAAGAAGCGGGCGCTTGGCCAACGGCCCGGTCAGCTGCGGCCGCTTCGTCACCGAGCAGCGCCAAGGCCGCATCATGGAGCCTGACCACGTCCGACCGGCTCAGCACGCCAAGCGCCGGCTGGTGCTGCGGACTGACCCCTGCCTGCGCGTCCGCGTCGCCGTGCGGCTTCATCCGGCCAATGTCCGGTCAGCGTGATCGACGATCGCGCGAATTTCGATCAGCGGATCCACGGCCATACAAGTCGACTCCTGCGAGGCCAGCAGCTCGTCGGCGATGTCCGAGGCTCTTTGCAGGGCCCCTCGTCTGCCATCCCGCAGCCACTCCTCGTACGGTGTCCGATCCCAGATTCTCGACCGCCAGATGCCGTTGAGATGCCGCCTCGTGTGCTTCTCCGAGAGGTAGGTTCCACCCGGCCCGACCGCATCGATGACGTCCAGTGCCAGCGTGTCGTCGTCAACTTGAATACCCGCCGCCATCTGCTTGACGATGCCGAACACTTCGAGCTCGAGCAGCATGTGCGGGTAGCTGAGGACCTTGGAGCCATTGAGGAGACCTGTGCCGTTCATCATGTCCGCCCCGCTCATGACGCTTGCGAACGTGCTGAACGAATCATCAATAGCCGCCTGCCAGTCAGGCTCCTTCGCGCCGGTGGCCATTGTCCCCATGGCCATGGGCAGCCCGTAGTGGTGGGCCAACTGAGTGGCGGCAGCGGCCAGCAGATAGTCTTCGGGCGACCCCCCCGTATAACCGCCCGTGTGCAGATCAATTACGCTGGGAGCCCCAGAGAAGAACACAGGGGCGCCCGGATAGGCCAGCTGCAGGAGAACCAACCCGCTCAACGTCTCGGCATTGTGCACCACGAGCGTGCCGGCCAGCGTCGCCGGGCCGGTGCCTGCGGCGAGCGGCATCGGCATGAACCCGCAGGGAAGCCCGTGTTCAGCGGCCACGAGGTTGGCTTCCAGATTAGGTCCGTCGTGAGCCAGCGGATCGACGGCGCACTGCATGAAGCTGATGATTGGTCGTTCCCGGAGCTCATCCAGACCGCCGGCGAGCGCGGCAGCCATCTCTACCAGATAACGCGCCGGGCGCTCTCCCACCGTGGTGACGGTCTGGAAGTGTTTGCTCGTGTTTCCGAGGACGGCTTCAGCGTCGTGCAGGCCGCGCGTTGCCGCCGGGGCGTCCTGGCTCGTCACAACAGGTCCCCAGCAGAAGCTGATCGCCGGCAGCGCGTCGATGAAGCGGGCGCTGCGGGCCACGTCGTCCTTCGTGCTTGAACGATGCTCTCCCGTGTGATGGTCATGGACGAAGACCCCGGAGGCATCATTGCTCAGGTAGCAGCGAGTACCGTCGATCTTGATGTCGGCGAGCGGGTCTCGAGCAGCCAGGGTGAACTGGCGTGGCGCTTGGGCGAGAGCCTCCCTGACGACGGTTGGCGGCAGCCGTACGATGCTCGTGGCGTGGTCAACCTGGCAGCCGTTACGTTCGAGAACGTCCAGAGCCCGATGGGATGGAAAGCGAACTCCCGTCCTCTCCAGCACCGCCAGTGTTGCCTCCCCGATTCGTTCCAGCTGATGGGGCGCGAGAACATCCCAGTGGAGGAGCGGGACGATGGGATCAATCCTTCTGGTGGTCATGCACGAAACCTCATGAGGAGCGGCGGGCGAACGAGGAAGCGCTCTGGAGAGGAGCCGACTGGGCTCACCGCTCCCCTTCGCGCCCGCGCCCTAGAGTCCGCAGGCGCGGTTGATCGTGCGGATGCTGTAGGTGGCGAACACAGCTCTGAGTCTAGCACCGGCCCGGAGGGCCGCAAAACACGCGCCTAACGCCCTGGCTCTGGAGGCTCGCTCGGATTCGGCAAGTACGTGCGCATCGCGGGCGGCTGCGGTGACGACCCAGGGATCGGCATCTCCGCAGTCGAGATGGGCTTGCCTTCATCCGCCTCTCTCTGCTCAGCGTCAACGCGAGTGTCGTCTGCGCCGACCCCGATGCCCAGCTCCGCGGCGTGATGCGGCTCCTTCTCGGGGAGGACGTGGCGCAGGAAGCGCTTTGTGCGCTCGTCTCTGGGGTTGAAGAAGACTTCGCTCGGCGGCCCCTGCTCGACGAACACGCCTTCGTCCATGTACACGACGCGGTCGGCCACGTCGCGGCTGAATCCCATTTCGTGACTCACGACGATCATGGTCATTCCCTGCTTGGCAAGGTCCTTCATCACCTTGAGGACTTCGCCGATGAGCTCGGGATCGAGGGCACTCGTAGGCTCGTCGAAGAGCATGAGCACAGGCTCCATGGCCATGGCGCGAGCGATGGCGACGCGCTGCTTCTGCCCGCCCGAGAGCTGGCGCGGCATGCGTTCTGCTAAAGCCCGCGGCAGTTTGACGAGATCCAGGAGCTCCAGCATGCGCTGCTTGCGGTCGGCGGCAGTCTTGCCGATCTTGAATTTTTCCAGCGTGCGGACAATCTGCGAGCCGACCGAATGGCTCGGATTGAGCGTGTCGAACGGATTCTGGAACACCATCTGGATCGCCGACACTGTCGCGACGTCACGGTCCTCGATGCCGGTCGACTGGATTTCCTTGTTGCCCATTCTGCCAACGTCACATTCGAACAATTTGTTAACGATGATCTGATTAACCGGGCATATTTAAGAAGTCTTGAAATTATCGGGGAGGCTGCAAAAAAATACCTGACGAAATCCGCTATAAGTACCTTGAAGTAAACTGGCGAGGTATGACCGGCTTAAGAGATATCTTAATTCATGAATATTTCGATAGATGAGAACAAAGTTAACTTTGACATATTTTTGTTTCCGGCGGCAGCCGGTACAGTGGTTAGCCCCGCATGCAGGCGCTTCCTGCGCCGGAATGTGGGGTTTAATCAATAAAAAATCTAGCTACGGTAGTAGCGCAAGTCTCACGCTACTACCGTAGCTAGATTTTCAATCATAAACGA